>JACQGE010000129.1 GCA_016199675.1 Acidobacteriota bacterium
AAGAACTAGAAAAGGTCCTCCGGAGCTACCTGGAGACCTACAATCGCGAACCGAAACCTTTTGTATGGACCAAAACCGCTGACGAAATCCTGGCTAATGTCGCCAGATTTTGTCAACGAATTTCTGACTCAGGACACTAGAATCTAGCGCCCCTTGCGGGGCTAAATTGCGAGGAACGGAACCGCTCCAGCACAGATTTCTCACCGCCAACCCAGTGCCCCTTCCGGGGCTGGTTGGGATGGCTATGGCATTTTCACAGTTGGTGTATAGCACGTTCAAAGAAATGAGTTCAGTCGCCCCTGCGGGGCTGCAACCCAAACGCTATACACCATCCATAAAAATGGTCTAGATACCAATGAAATTGCTCTATTTCGGCGACCTGATGGTTCCTCTGCTGATGTCGGTGGTCGTTGGCCGGAAAGCCCGCACACGCAAACTGATCCACTAACGGAGGGGCTAATTACTTGGAACCCAAGTAGCGGCTGCGGAGTTCCATTAGCTTCTCTACGTCCTGGCTGGAAAGCAACGTTTGCTTGCCCAATAGCTCTGTAATTAATGATACGCGGGCGTAGTGCTCGACCGTTTCCATGCGGAAGTAAGCCTGGAGCAAATCCGTGCCGCAGGTGACCACGCCGTGGTTCGCCATCAGAATGGCATCGTGGTGAGGAATCAGTTCCTTCAATACTTCGCTCAACTCGGGACTGCCGGGAGTTGCGTAGCGCGCCAGGGGCACTGATCCTAAGACAACCACAATTTCCGCGAGCAGCGGCTTGTCGAGCGGGAGGCCCGCAGCAGCGTAGCCGGTCGCCGTCGGTGGATGGGCGTGAACCACGGCATTCGTGTCCGGGCGAGATTCGTAGATCGTCAGATGCATTCTCAACTCAGAGGAAGCATCTCGTAAACCGGAAAGCCGGTTCCCTTGCTTGTCCACCAGAACCAAATCTTCTGGCTTCAGCATCCCTTTGCTCATGCCGGTTGGTGTGGCCAGGATCCGCTCGGAATCCATGCGCACGGAGAGGTTGCCGTCCGTGCCTGCAACGAAGCCCTGCTGATGGAGCCGCCTGCCGATCTCCACGATTTCTTCGCGGTGCTGCTGCTCTGTTTTGCTTAACGGCATTTTCAAATGTCCCTGCTGTGCTTTATACTGCCATCGGTAGCCATTTGGGACAATCCTTGTGGGACAAACTGATTTTAAGAGGGGAGTGATAGTGGGACTAGACAAACTTTTCGGCAAATCGGATCGCATTGTGGTCCTGGCCGCTGACCACAGGTATTTTGGAGTTGTTGCTGGTTTGGAAAAACCGGGTGAGGTACTCTCCCCGCTGTTGGATTATGTGGACGTCTTCATGACGGACCCCGGAGTGCTGCGGCACTCTTTTGACGCCGGCGTAAAAAAGCCGGTGATTCTGCGTGCTTCCGGATGCACCACGACCATGAGCATCCTGGCTCCCGGCTATCTCCAGGAACCTGCCAAGCTGGCCTACCAACAAAGAACGGGCAGGGAATTTGACCGCACCTACAAGGATTGCCAGGCGAAGGTGGAAGCCGGGAAGGCGACCCCGGAAGAGTTTGACGAGTTCCGCTATCTCGACAGCATCGTGAATGAGCCGGAAACCATCGCCAATGAAAAGCTCATTCTGACGGCCGAGGGCGTCCAGAAGGAAGGCGGTGCGGCTGCCGCAGTCTCGGTTTACCTGAAGACGAAGCATCAGTCGCAGACGCTCGACAACCTAGCCACCATGTCCCGCGAGGCCAGAAAGATCGGCCTGCCGATCCTGGGAGTTGTCGCGGTGGGAGACGCGCTAGGGTATCTTGAAAAAGACTCGGACTTCCTGACGCGGGCCGGAGCGATCATGGTGGCTCATGGCGCTGACCTCATCAAAACCTACAACTGTGGCGAGGGTTTTGAGCGGGCGGTCGAAGCCTGCGGCGTGCCAGTGATTGTGGCAGGTGGGAAATTACCCAAAGGCGTGGACGAAACGATGGACAGCCTCTTGCTCGCCTACGATTCGATTCAAAAGGGAGCGAAGGGAATTGACTTTGGGCGCCGGGTCTGGCGGCACAAGTATCCCGTGGCCATGGTCCGATCTTTGAGGGCGGTTATTCATGAAAACCGGACGCCCAAAGAAGCCTACGAGTTGTTCCAGGAAGTGAAGGAGAGCAAGGAATGGCAGTACCAGAAAGGATGAAAGCAGGCCTTTACTGGGGGCATGACGATGTTCGCGTAGAAGAAATGCCCGTACCCCACATCAGTCCGCGCGAAATCCTGGCAGCAGTCAAGGCGTGCGGGATTTGCGGAAGCGATACGATGCGCTGGTACCGCGATCCTGCGGTCGAAAAAAAGGGGGGAATCAATACAGGGCATGAAATTGCGGCGCAGATCGCGCAGGTTGGAGAAGCGATCACCCAATACAAGGCCGGGGACCGGGTGGTGGTCACTCACCACTTCCCCTGCATGGAGTGTACTCAATGCCAGGAGGGAAACGAGACGGCTTGCGAGGCGATGCATGAGAAACATATCGAGCCTGGTGGTTTCGCCGAATACATCCGCATCTTGGAACCCGGCGTCTCCCGAGGGCTATATCCTCTGCCCGAAAGCATGACTTACGATCAAGGCTCCTTTGTAGAACCTCTGGGTTGCGTGGTGCGGAGTCTGCGAAAGACTTCCCCACTCGAAGGCCACACGGTGTTGGTTTTCGGAAGCGGTCTGGCGGGGCTTCTGCACATCAAGCTGGCGCGCGCGCTGGGCGCGAAGAAGATTTCTGCTGTGGATACCAACGAAAGCAGACTGAAGGCAGCCCTGCTAGCGGGGGCCGATGAGGCGCTCTACGCAACCGACAAACTGCCGCGAGCCAACCGCATTTATGTTTGCACTGGCTCTCCTGCCGCTGCGGAGACGGCGCTGGAGTCCGTGGATCGGGGTGGGAACCTTTTATTCTTTGCTGCGGATGGTCCGGATAAGAAGCTTTCCTTTAATCTGACGAAATTCTGGCTCTTGCAGCCTGGCATCAGCTTCAGCTATGGGGCAGCACCCCGGGACATGCGGGAAGCCTTGGAGCTGATCGGCAGCGGCAAAGTGCGCGTGGACGATTTGATCACACATCGCTTTGGGATTGACCAATTTCCCGAGGCCTTTAGGTTGGCCGCAAACCCGCGCGATGGTTCCTTGAAAGTGATTGTAGAACCGCAAGCCCGGTGTTTATCCCACCGATAGTCTCTATCTTAAGTCCTCGACCGCCGTGCCGAACGCGCAATCCCAATATGGGCGCTTCGGAAGCTAAAAGCGGTAGCATCGGAAAGTCTTGTATCCCGCAGGAAGGCTTCCAGTTCGTCCAACGTATAGGCAGCCCGCACACTGTCCTCGAAGAGCCGCCGCATGAGGCCCTGATAATGCCGGCCATGCCGCCACAGGTGCCATCGGAGCAAAGGACGTGCTGGCCGCCGCAGGTCTCGGAGCAGCACTGCAGCATCAGGAGCCGCAACCCGAAAAATTTCCTGGAGCAACCGCCGCGGCTCGCGCACATGGTGCAAGACCGAATTGCAGCAGACTATGGAAAACATGCCGTTCGGGAAAGGGAGGGAGCATCCGTCGGCCCGCAACAGGAGCAAGCGGTCGGTCAACTGTGCGCGTTCCGCGTTCTGGCGCGCGCAGGCCAACATATTGGGCGAGCGGTCCAGCCCGATAATCTTCAGGCCCGGAATTTGGCGGAGAATTTTAATGGAGATTTGAGCCGGCCCTGTGCCGACATCGAGTCCCCAGCGAGAGCCGTTCACCATTTCGCGGATTGGAAAAAGGCGGAGCAGGTGCTCGACGAACGTATCGTCTATAGCGTGCAGGTGACGGGCCACAGCGGCAGAGTTATAACTCTGAACCTCCTCTGCCTCATTCATTTCCTCTGGTTCAGGCACCCGCTCCAGTTTCCAGAAACGCATCATTGTCGAACTAGAAGCGGTAGCGCAGCGCGAGCTGAATCTGCCGCGAATCGGTAACGGTTCGGAAGATTTGTCCTGCATTCCCTGCGCGAGAGCCGGTAGCATCCGGGAACACAATGACCCCTCCGGTAACCGCCGCTCCGGTGGGACTGGCGGGGGTAGCGAAGTTCGGGTGATTAAATAAATTGAAAAAGTCCGCTCGGAATTCCATCGCGCGCGGTTCTCGCACCAAAAACTCCTTCTGAAAGGAAAGATCAAAATTGGCGAATCCTGGACCAATCAGCGCATTGCGCGGAACGTTTCCATAAAATCCTGCTGGTTGTAAAACAAAAGCAGTTGGGTCAAACCACCGCGCGGGATCGCCGCGAATCAACTGGCCCGCAAAATTTTGATTCCAATCCGGACGGTCAGCGATGGGATCGGTCTGCTGATTCTGCGAACGGTTGAATCCATCCACCACTGAAAACGGATAGCCGGAGGAAAACGAAGCAATACCGGAGATCCTCCAGGCTCCCAGCAGCCAGTGGCTCGGGCCGCGACCCTGTAAAGCGGGAATTTGATAGCCGAAGTTAAAAACGGCGCGGTGGCGGATGTCGTAAGGCGAAAGCCCTTTGTCCAGAAAGACATCATTGGGGTCTTGCGTGTTGGGAGACTGGCTGGGAAAGGTGTGGAATGAGGAACTATTTGTACTAAGAGCTTTGCTCCAGGTATAGGAGCCTTGGAACATCCACCCTGTGCGATACCGCTTTTCCAGGCTGATTTGCAAAGCATCGTACCAAGACATTCCATCGGAAGAGCGCCCGCGAATCGGTCCGAACCGTGTATTGCGACGGACGGTGGGGCCGTTCGGACAACTCGGATTGGGGCCGCCAGCCGTTGCCGGATAGTTGAAGCATTTACGCCCGTCAGCCAGCACTGTGGGGTTAGCGGGATTAGCCTCCACAGATCGGATCAGGTGAAGTCCACGGTTGCCGACATAGGCAATATTGAAAACCCAATCCGAAAATACCTGCTGCTCCCATTGCAGGTTCCACTGGTGGGTGTAAGGCTGGTTGATGTTGTAATCAATGGCCTGTCCGGTGGTCGAAAGAATCTGGGGCCTTCCTGTGGCAATTGGATTTGGAAACGAAGGTAAGGGGATCACCTTCGTTTCAACATACGGGGGAACCAATCTAGAATTACCATACATGTTGGTGACGATGGCGTTATAAAAAATTCCGTAACCTCCACGCAGCGCTGCCTGCGAGTTCTTAAACGGACTCCAGGCAAATCCAAAGCGGGGAGCCCAGGAGCGAGCAATCGTGTTAAACAGTTGTGCATCGTAGGTGATCTGGCTGTCCAGTGGAGAGCGCAGGTTCGCCATCATACCGTTGACTTCGCTGGGCGCAGTGCTGAATTCATAGCGAATGCCGAAATTCAAAGTCAGACTGGGGCTGACCTGAAAATCGTCCTGTGCGAAACCGTTGTAAGTAATCCAACGCCATCCGCCAGGAGAAGCGATGCCATCGGCAGCCGTTCCTCCGAGAACACCGATAAACGTGTTGGGTGTCCCGGCAAGAAATGGGGTCAGCCCGCCATCAAACCGGTACTGGCCATTGAAAAACGTCCCTCGATACTCGTTCTCCTGGTAACGTTGAATGGAGCCGCCGTATTTTTGGGAATGACGCCCGGCGCGGTAGCTAAAATTCTCGACGACCTCGAATACATTCTGCACCACTCCGATGGGAGCAAATAACTGATTGCCGAGGTTGGAAAGACCGCTCACGATAATCAAACCAAAGGAGCGGCCGGGAATCGGCGTCAGAGTCAGGCCGCCTTGCGGGGGGGGCAGCACAATGTCTTCCTTCGTACGATTAAACGCGAAGTGGAATTGATTGACCGCGTTGCTTCCGAGGATCGTGGTCGCTCCTAACTGCGAATAGATATTCTGATGAGGCACGTCATCTGGAAATCCCGGAACCGGGGTTCCATGGTAAGGAATGGTGGCATCGCTGTCCTGTATGGAGACTCGGCCCAGGAGCGAGGTATTCTCGCCGAACCGGTGGTCTATTCGGGCTAAGCCAAAATCTTCTCGGGTAGGCCGAATCCTGCTGCTGACCAGGGTGGCGGTCCTTCCGTCCAGATTGACCGGCCCATTCGGTGGGGGATACAGATTAAGAAAGGGCACAACGTTTGAGGCAGCCGATGCCCGGACTGCCATCGTGGGAACCGTGGCAACGCTGGTAATGCCCTTGCGCTCCCGCAACCCTTCATAGTTGAGGAAGAAAAAGGTCTGATCCTTGCGAATCGGCCCGCCCAGAGAGGCCCCAAATTGATTCCGTTGAAAAGCGGGAATGGGTTCCGGGTCTGGCAGATCAAAAAAGTTCTTGGCGTCCAACACACTATTGCGGAAGTATTCAAAAACGGAGCCATGAAGCTGGTTGGAGCCGGAGCGGGTTACAACCTGAAGGACTGCTCCGGAATTTCTTCCAAATTCTGCCTTGTAATTGTTTAATAGCAGTTGGAACTCCTGCACCGCATCCAGGCCCAGCAACAAACCGCTGGCTCCACCGGGGCTTCGTCCGGCAAATTGGTCGTTGATGTCGGAACCGTCCAGGAGGAACAGTGTGGCTTGATCAATCTGGCCATTCACCAGAAAATTAGCCCAATTCCCGCCAAAGGCGGCGTTGACTCCCCCATTCAGGTTGGGAACGACTCCGGGTTCCAACAACGCCAGTTGGCTGTAGTCTCGGCCGTTGAGAGGCAGTTGGATCAATCGCTCCCGATCCACCAGTCCGGCGATCGTGCCGCTGGAAGTATCTACCAGCGGCGGCGCGCTACGCACCTCCATGCTTTGCTCCAAGCCTCCGACTTGAAGAGTGAAATCCGCCACGAGAGTCTCACCTACAGAGAGAACCAGGCCGGGCCGCCTCGCAGGAGCGAAATTGCCTGCCGCTATGCTGACCTCGTAGCGCCCCACCGGCAGGGTCAACTGGTAGAGACCCAGCGAATCGGTCAGCGTTGGGTACTCGATGCCTTTTTCCATATCGCGCACAATCACTTTTGCCCCGACGATCACTCCGCCAGACTCATCTCGCACCTGGCCGCGGATGGTTCCGCTGACCGATTGTCCGTACACCGCAGGCTGTGTCTGACACAGTAGCCATAGGCACACGACCAGGAAAAGCAACCGCTCGCAGCCTCCTGCACTCAGTATCTTTTTTAAGAATTCCGTGAAGTTCATTATGTTCATCATGACATTCTCCCATGGCATTTCGTCAATGGGTGCTAAAAACTTCCTGATACTGGGCCACTTTGGTCTGAATGGCGTCTAATTCGGTCTTGGTGGGATTGTCTGGATTGCTGGGGAGTGGAAAGCTGCCGAACTTCAGCAGGCAAGCCATTAAGAGAAGGCGGGCCTTGGTTGAAGTTAAATTACTCCCTTCGATAAAGAGGTCGTTCGGAGTGATGGGTGTGATCCCCTCGTGGTTTCCTCGTCCCACTCGAACGACCGGCATCCCTCTGAGGATTGCGCGTTTCGTAGCGAGTTCCCCCTGTTCGTTTTGGAAACCGTAGGGCGCCACTCCTTCGACAACGAAGCCGGAAAGCGGGAAATCCTGGAGATTCTTTGCAATTCGGGCCAGAATTTCAACCTCCGCAGCGGGGTCATCGGCAGTAGTCTCAGTCGTGTATCGGGCGTATTTGATGATCGTCACCTTGGGAATCGCCGTGGAGCGCAATTCTCCGGTGTCATCTTTAATCGAAACTGGAACATTGATGATCCTCTCGCCCGCTTGCTGAACGCCAGAAACGACTGCGGGTAGCCGGGCGAGATTGACTTCGGAAGAATATGTATGCTTTCTTGTGGGCAAAAATGTAAGAGCGAGCGGGCTGGTGCTGCCGATAATCCCCCCGTGCCCGCCCGTAGCCAGGAAGCCTCCCGGGCGATCGTCCCCCTTCTGAACGTCGCGTGCTGCGAAGATTTGCTCCTCCTGGATCATGACCGCTCCGACCTTGTCGCTACCGTTGGCGTCTTTCCAAAGGTCAGAAAGGATGTAGTTCACGGAGTCCAGAATATTGCGGTCTCCGTCATTGCCGATCATCCCATGCGACCGCTCGGCAGCGTTGCCGACTATTGGAACCATCGTGTTAATGAGCAAGTTGAGCCAATAAAGGGTTTCCTCCGCTGTCGGACTTGCTTCAAGCCAAATCGCCCCGGCGTACTCGCCCTTGGCTAGTGCCCGTTGCACAATATTGGTCAAACGGGCCAGGGTGGGCATGGCCGGGTCTTGCAAAGTTTCGTAGCTTCCGTAGGTAAAAAAATCTTCGCCCCAAGTTTCTTTCGGGATATCACCCTCGCCAACGTCCGTTCGCTCCTTCGCCGGCACGCCCTTCCTGTAGCCACCGGATGGGGCAGGACGGTAAAAATCGAAATCGGCCTTCGAGCTAAGGAGGTTGTTGGTTCCGGGATTAGCGTAGCCAAAGCGGTCTATTTCCTCGAATATTCGCGAGGCGTCCGGATAGAAAGTCAACCGACATTGACTCGGCGGGTCCGGAGGAACCCCGGAGACAGTGCAATTTCCATCCCAGGCTTTTCCATCGGCCCGGCGCGCCATATAGGGGAGCAAATAGAGGCCGTCCGAGGGAGACAGAGTAACCTCATAGACGGGAATATCGGTGGAGGTTTGCCGCTGTTTGCTGAAGACTCCCGTCGCAGGGTTGAGGTACCCATCGGGTGGCGCGTAAAGCTCGCTCATATCCCGCTCCAGGGGGTGGGCGCTGAATGCTTCGATATATACCGTAACGGGCGCTGCCAAGCGTTGGGGTCTGAGTCCGTCAAAACGTAAAGGGGTTCCCTCCAGGTTCGTGAGGAGCGGAAGACCATATTTCATGCGCGCTTTGTTACTCGTCAGGAGAGGGGCGCTATTTTGTATGGTGGCTGATGGGCCAGAAAACACAGCGATTTTTGATTTTGTAGTCTGGGCTGAAACGAGGGTAGCAACTAGCGGCGCCAGAAAAACTGGACGGGCGAGCATCAAGGAAAAAAGACGTCCCATCTTGCTGGGGAGCATACCGCCTTTTCTGCGATGATCGAACATTTCTTTGCTCCGGCTGACTTGCTCAAAGCGTGATGGTGAAACCTGCACCAGACACTCTTTATTTGTACGAGTGCCGCCGAAAATCGGTTACCGAATAGTTTGAAATCATTAAAGCAAGGACCCCACCCAGTGTCAAATGGAAACTCCTACTGCGAAAGAAGGATTCCTGCTATGGGATTATCGAGCGCGGCTTGTTCCCGTCACAGCGCGTGGTTTTTTGAAGCAAGCGAGTTCCTGCCGTATAATCGGATAGTGCAGGGAACGAAATTGCAGCAAAGATTCATACTGGTGGGCAGGGAGCCTGCAGCCTGAGATAATCGTGAGATAATCGCTCCCCAGAGGAAGTTTATGGGACAACCAGAAGCCTGCTTCTGAAGGGCTTTCTGCCCTAGGGGATGGGTTTCTACTAAAACAGAAAGGAGCAACTGATGGCACATCAGATCACGGCAAAGCAGTTCAAATCCATCCGGGCGCTGGATGGGATTTCGGAAAAGACGATGACCGAACACTACAAGCTCTATCAGGGCTACGTGAACAAATACAACGAAATCATGACCAAGCTGGAATCGGTGGACTTGAAGAGCGCCAATCAGGTCTTCAGCGATTTGCGGTCCCTCAAGACAGACTTGTCGTTTGCCATCGGCGGCGTCAAAAACCACGAAATTTACTTTGAGCACCTGGGTGGCAAAGGAGGAGAACCCAAGGGCAAGTTGAAGCAGGCCATAGAACGTGACTTTGGCTCGTTCGAGAAATGGGCTGAGAACCTGAAATTCACCGGCGTGGCAGCCCGTGGCTGGGTGTGGCTGGCCTACGATCATGATTGGAAGAAGCTGTTCAACTATCTGGGCGACGCCCAGAACACGTTTCCCATCTGGAATGCTACTCCGGTTGTGGCGTTGGACACCTATGAACATGCCTACTGGCTGGACTATGGCGCCGCTCGCGCGGGTTACATAGACGCTTTCTTCAAAAACCTGGACTGGGATGTGATCGAAGCCCGATGGGATGCCCTAAAAGTCTAATGATTTCGAGGTCCGCAGGGGGATAAACAGTTCGCCGTCCCTCTGCGTGTACCTTCGGAGGAAGCAAGGAACAAGAAGCACTAAGCCCTGCTGCCGCGTTATGATGGCTTCTCATGAGTGGCCGCTATTCCTTGCTGGGCTTCCCCGAACGCCTGGATCGCTGGCGACGGCTCTTGCCCTACGCGCTGCTTCTGAGCGTAACGCTTGCTCTCTACGCGACAACTCTCTATTTCGATTTCGTCTGGGATGATGACGTTTATGTCCGAAAAAACTATCGCATCCAAGGACTTTCTCCGCTCCATCTGCAAGCGATTTGGAGCAATATATATCTAGGGCACTATGCTCCTATTCAACATACTTTCCTGGCCATCTTGCATCATTGCTCCGGGATGGAGCCGTTCGGCTACCACCTGGGCCAACTTCTAATCCATGCCGCCTGTGTCTGCCTGCTCTATTTTCTTTTGAAAAAGCTGGAAGCGCCTCGTGTGGCTCTTTTGGCCAGCCTCTTGTTTGCGGTGCATCCCACCAACATTGAGACAGTGGCCTGGGTCTCGGAGACCAAGAGCACGCTGGCCTTTCTATTTTTTCTGCTCTCGTTTTGGGCTTTTCTACGGTTTCGAGACAAGGAACATTGGAGCCATGCAATTTTGTGCGCCTTGTTTTTGGTTCTTTCCTGGCTTTCCAAGATCAATACCATCGTTGCGCCGGCAATTTTCTTTCTGTACGACTATCGGCAGGGCACACTAAAAAAGCGGCAACTCAAGAGCCTGACGGGTTTCTTCTTGCTTAGCGCGATTTTTGTAGCCATACATCTTGCCAGCTTTTATAAATCAGGACAGGCACTGGAAGAAACTTATTATGAAGGGCCTGGGGTACATCTGCTCAATATCCCGTTGATTCTTTCCTTTTATTTCCGAATGGTTGTTTTCCCCCATCCGCTTTCCGCTTGGCAGATGATGCTGGTCTTTGAGCGGTGGAACTGGATACTGATCGTAGGTTGGCTGGCCTTGTTAGGATTGGGCTGGTTGATTTACTGGGCGAACCGCACCATACAGTTTTGGGCGCTTTGGTTTTTCTTTTTCCTTCTTCCTGTCTTGGGAATCGTTCCTTTTGGGATTTGGGTTGCAGACCGGTATCTCTATATCCCTGCTATCGGTATTTTTGTGTTGGTCAGCCAGTTATTTTTCTGGATTGGAGACCGTCTGCCGCGCCTTGCACAGCGCGTGGCCTGGGAACTAGCTATGGCCGGTATTTTGCTGGCCTTCGGTTGGCACACCTGGAACCACTTGCCCGTTTGGCGGGATGACATCGCCCTGTGGGAAGACACAACCCAACGCTGCATGACTTCCGCGTACTGCCATACCAACCTGGGCTTGGCGCACTTGCGGCAAGGACACGTCGAGCGCGGCGTGAAGGAGTTGATCCGCGCCGTGGAGATTCGGCCTGTGCCTCGCTATCTGATCTTCCTGGGGGATGCCTACACGATGAGCGTCGGAGACTACCGTCAGGCTCTCATCGCATACAACATGGCGCGAGAACAGGGGGGGGCGGATATAGACGCTGAGTTTTACGCGAAGCTGGCTAGATACTATCTTCTGGCGGGAGACCTTCCCTTGGCCCGCGAAACTATCCTGGAAGGAGAGAAGCTCGATGCCAATGACCCTGGTTTGTTGGTGATGAATGGGGTTCTCGAATGGAAACTGGGAAATTTCGATGAGGCCCGTCTGTCGCTTCGCCGGGCTTTAGTAATCACGCAGCGCAGGTCGAATCCTGCGGGTTTCTTTTCCCAGTATTGGCCCCGTGCCAGCGATATTGGCCGTTTGCTCTCTGATCTGCGACCGCAATCAGAGCCGAGACCGTGAGGCGAAACGCCATATTGATGGCGTTTCGGGCATGTTTTGTTTTTTGCGCCCGCTTGCTAACCCTTCGACTCCTCCCTCGGCTTCGCTCGGGACAGGCAGAGCGCGGCAGATGTAATGCCCACTTGTTAACGCGCGTGGCTCTGATTAGAACATTTTTTAGTTGTTTTGTATGCCGAACTACCTAAAAAGAGGCTGTCATTCCGAGCCCTTCGGCCCTGAGCG
>JACQGE010000130.1 GCA_016199675.1 Acidobacteriota bacterium
ATGGGTCCTGGCGATGGCGGATGGAATTGGAATCCACCAATCATTCCCACGAAACTTTCTGGAAACAAAATTTGCACTTTCTGGCCAACGATACTCCGCCGCCGGTCAGCATCTCCACCACGAAATCTCTCTATATGGACGAGCAACATGTGAATCTGATTGCTCAGGTGCACGATGAAAACTTTGAGCCAGTCAACAACGCTTCCGTAGCTGCTACTGTCCATTTTCCTGATGGGACGACACAGGAACTTCCTTTGCAACCTTCCGCCACGGAAGACGGTGTATTTCGGGGAGCACTGGAGGCAAAACCCTCTGGCGTTTACCGAGTCGAGGTGCTGGCCCGCCTGGGAGATCGGGAAATTGGCAAGGATGCCTCTTACTTCCAGCGGGCCGATGGCTTGTTGGAGTTCTTTTCCGCCGAACAGAATGTCTCTCTCCTCACCCGTTTGGCCGAACAAACTGGCGGAAGATACTATCCGCTGGAGAAAGCCGATGCCTTGCCGGAGCAGTTGTCGTACTCGCCGGCGGGCGTAACCGTTCCCGAAGTCCGGGACCTGTGGGATATGCCCGCATGGTTTCTTTTGCTGTTCCTGTTAAAAGGAACTGAATGGGTCTTGCGAAAGCGATGGCGCACGATTTAATGGAGAATTTCCCCCGAGGGGGAACACGGAATCGTAATCGGAAAAGATTGCGTTGGTGGAGTGTGTGCTGGCTGGTTCTAGTGGCTGGATTCCACCCCGAAACCAGCATCGCGGCGCCACAGGCGGGCAGTTTCACCTACGCTGTGGTGGTCACCGGTCTGGACGGAGACCCGGAGTACGGGAAACTCATCCAGGCATGGAGCAAAGACCTTTATTCCCTCCTCAAAAGAGACGGGATTGCGCAAGACCGTTTGTTCTGGCTGGCTGCGAATCGTCAAGAAGGCGTGTATGCCGAATCCCGGCGCGAGCAGATCACTCAACTGTTGGGAAATTTGGCGACGCGGATTCGGCCGCAAGATGGTTTCCAACTTTTCCTGATCGGGCACGGGAGCTACGACGGATATGACTACCGCTTCCACATCCCCGGTTCTGACCTGACGGCTTCGCAGTGGAATGAAATGCTGGGACGGATTCGGGCGGAGCGGCAGATAATAGTAAATATGACCAGCTCCAGCGGCGCCAGTCTGACTCCCTGGCGGCAGAAAGGGCGCGTCGTCATTACCTCAACCACGTCCGGGCGGGAACGGAATTTTTCCGTCTTCCCCCGCTATTTCACGGAGGCGCTCCAGAATCCTGCATCGGATGCCGACAAAAACCAGGCTATTTCTGTGTTGGAGGCTTTCCAATATGCCAGCCGGGAAGTGACCCGCTACTACGAGTCGCTCAAGCGGCTGGCGACCGAGCATGCTTTGCTGGAAGATGTCGGTGAGGGAGAAGGCGTTCGGGAACCGAATCCAAACAATGGACAGGGGCTGCTGGCTTCCGCCACGATTTTGCGCCATCTGGGCGACTCCGCAGCGGTTGAGACACCAGATACCAGAGAACTCCGCGCCAAAAGGCGCCAACTGGAGGAGGCCATTGAGCAACTGAAGTACCGGAAGGCTTCCATGAATACGGCAGTCTATCAGCAACAACTGGAGAAGTTGTTGCTCGACTTGGCTAGAATCCAGCAGCGTCTGGATGAAATGGAGGAGACGCAGAACTGAAATGACTCGATTGTGGCGCCAATTCCGAAGAAAGCATCACACCGGGAACGCTTCCTTGTTCCCGATGATTTTCCTGTTTGCCTTATGCCTTTCGTTGCCTGGCCCAGCGCGCGCAGCCCTGGAGGAAGAAAAGGCAATACTGGCCAGCGGAGAATACGAGGATGTCATTAAACGGCTTGAGGCGGTCTTGGCCAAATCGCCGGAAAATGGGGAAGCCATCAGAATGATGCTTCAGGCCCGGCTGGATGTGGGCGATTATTCGCGCGTGTTGCAACAAGGAGAGGAACTCCTCCAACGGCGCCGCGACAGTACTATCGCTGAAAGTGCGGCTGAAGCTGCCATGCGCCTGGGGCAATACGATCGTGCGGTGGGCTTGCTAGAGGGAGTGCCTACCGTGCGAGCCGACTGGCTGCGGGGACTGTTAGCCCAGCAAAAAGGTCAAAAACAAACCGCTAAAGCCGCCAGGGAGCGAATCGTGGCCCGCTGGACCCAAGGTCCCCCACTCCCCCCTGCGGAGAGAGGCCTGGTGGCTGACGCACTGGCCGAACTGGGAAAGTTTGAAGAAGCAAACCAGCTTTATCGGGAAGCGGTGGAAGCAAATCCGAAGGATCCTTCCTTAAAGGCAAAATGGGGGCGTCTATTGCTCCGAAAATATAACTTGGCGGAGTCGGAAGGGCTGTTTCGAGAGGCTTTGGAACTGAATACTCGCCATACCGGCGCCCTGCTGGGAATGGCGGAACTAGCCGCCAGCCGCTGGGAAAGCCAGGTTCCAGGGACGTTGGAGCGGATCTTGCAGATTAATCCCAACCTGGCGGAGGCTCGCGTGATGCTGGCGCGAGTCCTTCTGGAACATGACGATTATTCGGACGCAGCGACCGAGCTCGATCAAGCTCTCCAAGTCAATCCTCTTTTGCTGGAGGCCTGGTCGTTGCGCGCCGCTGCGGAGTACCTGCAGGCCAGTCCATCCGCGGTAGAGCAAGAATGGATCCCCCGCATTCTGCGCGAAAATCCTTCTTACGGCAAAGTCTTTGCTGACTTGGGAGACTTCGCCGTCCTCAAAAGACAGTATGGAGCGGCGGTGGAGTTTTATCGCCGCGCCGTGCAGACGGACCCAGACCTGTCGCAGGCCGAATCCAGCCTGGGGATCAACCTGTTTCGTTTAGGGAAGGAAGAAGAGGCCCTGGCCATTCTGGAAAAAGCCTATCACCAGGACCCCTACAACGTATGGACCGTCAATACGCTGCGGCTCATGGATAGCTTCCGCAATTATGATTCTTTTGGCACCTCTCGTTTCCGGGTGAAACTTCATCAGAAAGAATCCACGGTATTGCGCCCTTATGTAGAGGAATTATTGGAAAAGAGCATTCAGGATTTGTCGCGGCGATACCGCTTTGTTCCCGAGCAAAAAGTGGTTTTTGAAATGTATCCCGATCATGAGGACTTCGCGGTCCGGACCCTCGGTATGCCGGGCCTGGGGGCATTGGGAGCGACGTTTGGCGCCGTGGTTGCCATGGATAGCCCTTCGGCGCGGCCCCGCGGAGAGTTTCATTGGGGCAGCACCTTATGGCACGAACTGGCCCACGTCATTTCCCTCGGCATCACCGACAATCGCGTCCCTCGCTGGTTCACGGAGGGACTGTCGGTTTATGAAGAAAACCACGCCCGGCCGGGCTGGGGCGATCCCATGAATGGAGGCATCGTCCAAGCGCTGAAACGATTTCGGTTGATCCCTCTGGCCGAATTAAACTCCGCCTTCATCCGGCCTCGATCCCCTTTGATGGTTCCTTTCGCTTATTTTGAGTCGGGGTTGATTTGTGAGTTTATTGCGGAAAAATATGGCTTCCCCAAAATTCTGTCCTTGCTCAACTCCTATCAAAAAAATCAAGATGATGTTGCAGCCTTCCGCGAAGTATTTGGGCTAAGCCTGGAGGAGTTTGACAAACAGTTTCGCGATTATGCTCGCCAACAGACCTTCGGTTTCGCTAAAGCTGTGGATTTTCAATGGGCCGGCCAGGATCGGACGATGGAAGAAATTCGCCAGGAAGTCGCAAAACATCCCGACAACTTTTTTGCCCAGCTTCATCTGGCGCAAGCGCTTTCCGCCCGCTCCCAATTTGAAGAGGCCATCGCTCATGCCCAAGCTGCCAAGGAATTGTTCCCGCCTTTTGTGGATGAGGGCAATCCATACACCCTGCTGGCCGATGGTTATGAGGCTCTGGGCAGGAAAGAAAAAGCGATTTCTGAACTGCGAGAATGGAAAGAACAAAAAGGCCGCGACCCGGAAACTTTCAAGAGATTGGCCAAGCTTTTAAAGGAAGCGGGCCACCTTGACGAAGCCATCCAAACTTTGGAACAGGCTCTGTACATCTCTGTCTTTGACGTTGAGATCCACCAATGGCTGGGAGAATGGTCTCTGGAAAATTCCGACCCTCAAGACGCGATTCGGGAATTTCAGGTCCTGCTGGCGCTGGACCCTCCCGATAAGGCGGAGGCTCATTACCGCTTGGCCACTGCTTATCGAGCTGTCTCCGACGGCGAAAAGGCCCGGCAGCAAGTGTTGGCAGCCTTGGAAATTGCGCCCGGATTTCGTCCGGCTCAAAAGCTTCTTTTAGAGTTATCGAGCGACAAAAAACCCTACTAAAGGATTCATGAAGAATGTCTATTCCAACCGTACCTGAGATCGCAGAAAGCAATATCCGAGAACACTTGCAAAAGTTGCAAAGCTATCGGGACGCCATCTTGCGGCAAGTACGCCGTACCATTGTCGGCCAAGAAGATGTGGTCAATCTGGTCCTGGTTGTCCTGCTGGTCGGAGGCCACACCTTAATCACCGGCTTGCCCGGCCTTGCCAAAACTTTGCTGGTCAAGACGATTGCCGGCGCTCTAGGCCTTAGTTTCCGCCGCATCCAGTTCACTCCCGACCTGATGCCAGCCGACATTACGGGAACCGACATCATCGAGGAGGACATCACTACCGGCCATCGCGAATGGAAATTCGTTCCTGGCCCCGTTTTTGCCAACGTCGTCCTGGCGGACGAAATCAACCGCACGCCGCCCAAAACCCAGTCCGCCCTGCTCGAAGCGATGCAGGAAGGCAGTGTGACGGTTCTGGGCAAAACCTATTTGCTGGAGCCGCCCTTCTTCGTGCTCGCCACCCAGAATCCCATCGAACTGGAAGGGACCTACCCGCTGCCGGAAGCGCAATTGGACCGCTTCCTGTTCAACATCGTGATTGACTACCTGAACGAGGAAGAGGAACTGGAAGTTGTCAATACGACCACGGGAGGGGAACTCGTCTTGCCGGAGCCAGTGACCAATGCAGCCGAAGTCTTGTTGTTCCAGAAACTCGTGCGGCGGATTCCCATCGCGGAAAGCGTCAGCCGGTATGCGGTGCAACTGGTGCGCTCTACCCGACCGGGTGACGGGATCGCGCCCGATTTTGTCAAACAGTATGTGAATTACGGCGTCAGCGTCCGTGCGGCGCAATATCTCGTGTTGGCGGGCAAAGCCCGCGCCGTCCTGGAGAGCCGGCACAACGTTTCCTGTGAAGACATCCAGGCTCTGGCCCCGCCGATCATGCGCCACCGAATTTTGACCAACTTTCACGCGGAATCCGACGGGATCACCCCCGATGAGATTGTTCGCCGGTTGGTGGCAGCGGTGCCGACCCCGAAATCAGGATTATAAGAAATGGCGGTCGCAGCTAGCTCGAAAGTTCCATTGCAGTCCCAGCGGTTCCTGGACCCCATGGTTCTGGCCCGGATTGCAGACCTGCAGCTTCTCGCCAAAACCGTGGTCGAAGGATTCCTGACCGGCTTGCACCGCTCCCCTTATCAGGGCGTAAGCATTGACTTCGCCGAGTACCGTCCTTACAGTCCGGGCGACGATCCGAGGGCTGTGGACT
Organism: Acidobacteriota bacterium; assembly: GCA_016199675.1. Lineage (GTDB taxonomy): Bacteria > Acidobacteriota > Terriglobia > 2-12-FULL-54-10 > 2-12-FULL-54-10 > JACQGE01. The sequence continues at coordinate 5,592 of JACQGE010000130.1, forward strand.
GGAACGTTTATGCCCGCACAGACCGCCACTACATCAAAAAATACTACGGGGAAACCAATGCTGAACTCCACATTGTGCTCGATACCAGCGCCTCCATGGGGTATCGGTCTCCGGATCGCCCCTCCGGAACGCTGACCAAATTTGAATATGGCTGCTTTCTGGCCGCCTCGCTGGCCTACTTTGCCACCCACCAGCGCGACGCTGTAGGATTGCTCCTGTTTGACACCGAAATCCGCGAAAGCATCCCGGCCCGCGCCAGGCCAGGCCAACTTTCGCGCATCCTCCATGCCTTGGACCGCGCTGTTCCCGGTCAAGGCACGAATCTCGCCGGAACGCTGGAAGCAGTCGCGCAATTCCTGCGGCGGCGAGGGTTGGTGATCCTGATTTCCGACCTGTACGAACTGCCGGAGAAAATCATGCGGGCTGTACGGCTTCTGCAGTTTGGGAGAAATGATGTCATTGTCTTTCATCTCCTTGACCTGGCGGAACTGGAATTTGATCTGGCGACTCCAGCAGTTCTGGAGGATCTGGAAACCAACGAGCGAATGGAAGTCATTCCGGAATTTGTGGGGCCACAATACCGCCGCTTGCTGCAAGAACACATCGAGGCGCTTCGCCATGAGTGCCTCACTTCTCGGATTGATTATGAACTTTTTGACACCCACCGTCCCCTGGACTACGCTCTGTTCTCTTACTTGGGGGCCCGGCAGCGCAGGATGTGAGCCATGCAATTTCTCTCACCTTGGTTTCTACTCGGAGCGCTTGTAGTCGGCATCCCCCTCTGGCTGCATCTGATCCGCCATGAGCAGGCTATTCATGTTCCGTTCAGCTCCTTGATGTTTCTCCGGCGGATTCCGGTCAAGTCCGTTTCCCGGCAGCGGCTGAAATACCTCCTCCTGCTGGCCACCCGCATTCTCGTGATCCTGCTGATCACTCTCGCATTTGCTCGTCCCTATTTCCCGGCGGCAGCCCCGTTGTTTACTGCTGGAGGGAATGGGAAACAGGTAGTGATCCTGCTCGACGTTTCCATGAGCATGCAATACGGAGACCGTTGGCAGCGGGCGGTGGAGGCCGCGCGCCAGGTCATAGCGGCTCTCGGAGAACAAGACCAGGCGCAAATCGCCACCTTCGCTTCCAATTTTCAGATTCAGAACCTGCCCTCTTCGGACAAGGCGGCTCTCGAAACCATATTGAATGGACTGACGCCCACCGCTTCCCCAACTTCTTACGCCCAGGCAATTCGAGCGGCGGATCGCATCGCCGAAGATGCCGAGCGGCCTCTGTCCGTGGTTCTGATCTCTGATCTGCAAAAGGCCGGGCTGGATCAGTCCATGGAGAGTTTGGCCTTTTCTTCGGTAAGAGAGTTTCGAATTGAGGATGTCGCGGAGGGAGAAGCCCCGAACTGGGCTGTCGAGAGTGTCCGCAGCCGCCCGATGGTCTTTCAATCCAGATATCCGGAACGGCTGGTGGTTCAATTGCGCGGATACGGCGCCCCGGAAACCTCCAAGGAAGTCGTACTGTCGCTGGGAGATCGCGTTGTGGAAAAAAAATCCCTGAAGATCCAAGCCTCTGGGCGCGCCACGGTCGTTTTTGAAGGGTTCGACGTTCCCCTGGGATCCAACCGTGGCATGATCCGCATGGCCCCCGCCGACTCGCTGTCTCTGGACGATTCCTACCACTTCACCCTGGAGCGCCGCGAACCCTATCGGATACTGTTTCTGCGGGAAAGTTCCGAACAGGCTGAGTTATACTATTTTCGCAACGCTTTGGCGGCCGAGACGGACTCTCCTTTTGCTATGGATGCGCGAACTCCTGCCGAGGCGGCGTCGCTGCGTCTTTCGGATTACTCGATGGTCATTTGCAGCAACATCGGCTACCTTCCCCCGCTGCTCCTTTCCAACTTGGAGGGTTTCGTGAAAGACGGCGGCGGAGTGCTCTTCACCATGGGAAATCGCGTTCCTTTTCCGTCGCCGGAGAGCCAGTGGCACGACCTGTGGCCTGGCAAGAGCGTGGGGAAAAAGTTCTTGACCTCCGATGCAGAGCGATTGCTGTTGTTGGGGGAATTTGATAGGGAACACCCTTTGTTCCGCGAGTTTCGAGAAACAGGCGCGGACTCGCTGCGGGCTGTGGAAGTTTACGCCTATGCCCAGATTCAGCCGGAAGGCACGGTATTGCTGAGCTTCTCCAACGGTGATCCGGCGTTGGTGGAAAAACGATTTGGACAGGGCCGCATCCTCTGGTTTGCGTCCTCCTTCGACAACGTATGGAGCGATTTCCCTTTGCATCCGGCTTTTGTTCCTCTGGTCCATCAATTGGCGCAATACGGGACGCAGTTGCCGTCCCAGCCACCGGCTTATACGATTCCTACGGCAATCTCGTTGGCAAGCCTCCGCCCGGACGCAGAAACAGCAGGGATCAGCAGAATCTGGGACATCTTTGGACCGGATGGCAAGCGGGAAGTTCCTCTCGCGGAAGAGCAAAGACCCGATTTCCTCACGGTGCGTCAGCCCGGATTCTATGAAATCCGCCAGAGAGGGACCTCGCAGGCTGTGGCGGCTAATCCGGATCCCCAAGAATCCGATTTGACGCAACTGTCCCCGGAAGACCGAACTCTATGGGCGGCGGGAGGGAAGGGGGCAAGCCACGAGGCTGGCGCGACCGTGTCCGGCGAGCTGGCGAATCGACAGACAATCTGGTGGAATCTTCTCCTGATCGCCCTGGCGCTGGCAGCAGTGGAAGTTTACTTGGCAAACCAATATCTGAAACCTGGGAAAATACCTATCGGCCTTCAGAAAACGGCCCCGGAGGGTAGCCATGTCAGTTAAAGAACAAATCCAGAATTACGTGCGCACGGTGCGTCGTCGCCTTCGCTTCCAGACGCTGGCCCGCGGACTGGCGGTTTGCGGCGCGGGGGCATTCCTGCTGACGATAGTCGCCGTGCTGTGGGCCAATGCCTGGAAGTTCTCAGACGCAGCCGTAAAGGTCTCCAGCGCTTTCCTCTGGCTAGCCCTGGTTCTGGCGATTGTCTATTTCTTGGTTCGTCCTCTGATTAAGAAGCTCCCGGATAGCCTCATAGCGCGTTTCGTGGAGGAAAAGCATCCGGAGTTTAGAGACCGCTTGGTCACAGCGGTAGAACTTGTGGACAAGCCAACAGCGGATGAGACTGCCCGACTCTTTGCGGGGCTAGTGGCCGAGGATGCTCTGGCGAAGACCGCCGCGACTCCAGCGGGGAATCTCATCGAACGGCGAAATATTCTCCGTCCTTTGGGGGTAGCCGTTGGTTCTATCGCTTTGATCGTTCTGCTGGGCTTTTTCGGTCCCGGAATTTTCCGTTATGGGACGCAAGTTCTCTGGGTGGGTTGGGCACAGGCCAAAGTGGACCCACTCTATCAGCTACAAATATCTCCCGGCGATTTAACCGTGGGACGCAATTCGGACCAGGACATCACCGCGCAGCCCAGCGGGTTTGCTCCGGGCACCGTGCGGCTGTTCGCCTTGTATGGAGACAGCCCTTCCTGGGAATCCACGCCGATGATTCCGGAAGAGAACGGAAGGGGATTCCATTTTCTATTAATGAATATTCGCGCGCCCATTCAGTACTACGTGGAAGCCGACGGAGTCCGCTCCGCTCAATACCGCCTTTCCGTAATTGACGTACCTCGCATCGAGCGCCTGGAAGTTCGCTACCATTATCCCGCCTACACCGGTCTGCCCGATAGCGTGGAGGAGAAAGGCGGCGACATCGTGGCCCTGAGCGGCACGACCATAACCGTAGTTGCCCACACGGATATTCCCGCTAACGGCGGCCGCCTCGTCATGGACGATGGCACAGAACTGACCCTGCAAGCGGCGAATGAAAAGGAACTTCAGGCACGTTGGACTCTCTCCAAAGATGCGATGTACCACGTCCGCTTGCGAGATCGCCAAGGGAAGGAAGCGCGAGCCAGCCAAGAATACATTATTCAGGCGCTGGCGGATGCTCCTCCCCAAATTCGCCTTGTCCGCCCCGGCCAAGATGCAGATCCCACCCCGATTGATGAGGTGGTCACCGGCTTCGAAGGACACGACGATGTTCGTTTGGCTGAATTGCAGATGCATTATGCCGTGAATGGCGGCGAAGAGAAAACCGTCCCGCTGGCCCGTGGAGGCCAGGAAACTTCCGGCGAACATACTCTCTTCTTGGAAGACTTCAAGCTGGTGCCCGGCGATTTGGTGACTTTCTATGGAGCGGCACGCGATGCCGCCGGCAACTCCGTCAAAACCGACATTTACTTTCTCCAGATGCGGCCTTATGAACGATCGTACACGCAAGGGCAAACAGGGGGCGGAGCCGGACAGAGTGGGGGCGAAAGTACCTTTTTATCCCAGCAACAGAAGGAGATCATTGCGGCGACCTGGAATTTGATCCGCAAGAAAGATGAACTGCGTCCGGACCAGAGTGCCGAAGCGGCCCAGGCCATGTCTTCCGTCCAAAGCGCTTTGCGGGAGCAAGCCGAGACCCTGGCCAATCGGATTGGACGACGGGAACTCACCGGCGTCAACGACGAATTTTCACAATTGGTCGAGAACCTGCGGAAAGCGGTGCAGATTATGGAACCGGCTTCAAAGCTGCTCGGAGACGAAAAATTCCAGCAAGCTCTTTCTCCGGAGCAGACTGCTCTGCAGTATCTGCTGCGGGCGGAAGCGCTGTTCCGGGACATCCAGGTGGCTTTCGGCAATGCGGGAGGTGGTGGCGGAGGCTCGCAGAATTCCGGGCAAGACCTGGCCGACTTGTTTGCCCTGGAGTTGGACACCAACAAGAACCAGTATGAAACCCTCCGCGAGTGGAGCGGCAACGGAAACAACAACGCGGAGCTGAATGAAGCGATGCGCAAGCTCCAGGAATTGGCCCGCCGCCAGGAAAATCTGGCTCGTCAGGACCAGGAGCAGCGAAAAGATTCTTTGCGAGCGGCATCTCGCTGGGAACAGGAGACCTTGCGAAGGGAAGCGGAGGAACTGGCTCGGCGTCTGGAACAGCTTTCACGGCAAACGGATTCTTCCCAATTGGCCCAGGCGGGAAAATCCCTTTCTCAAGCGGCGCGCGATATGCAACAGGCTGGCCAAAGCGGCTCAGACGGACGCTCAGAAAGAGAACGAGCTGTGCAACGGCTGCAAGAAGCCCGCAGCGCGCTCGCCGGACAGCAAAATCGCTGGAATGAAGAAGCCATGCAACAATTGACGGAGAACGCTGACAGGTTGGCTCGCCAGCAGCAGAAAATCGCTGAGAATATGCGTAACTTGGCGGACAAGCAGGTTGAACAAAGAATTGACCCCTCTGGGCGAGAAACCTTGCGCCAGACTATGGAAGAAAAGCAGAACCTGCTTGATTCGTTACGAAATCTCGAAAGACAAATCAATGAAGCCGCCGGACGGATGGCGGCGGACCAGAAAAAAGCAGCCCAGAAACTCCGTGAGGCCTCTTCCTCGATTCAGGAAGAGCGCATGGCGGACAAAATCCGCCAGGGAGCCTGGCTATCGCAACGAGGTGTATGGCCGATGGTGGCCTCCGTGGAAGAAGACTTACGCGGGAACCTGGAAAACTTGAGCGGGCAGCTCCGCGATGCCCAGCGTTCGTTGCAAGCAGGCGGCTCGGAGGATAAACTGCGGGAGGCCCTGGCAGCCGCCGAACGGGTCCGCCAAGGATTGGAATCCATGGAACGGCAATCAGGCGCCCAGCAGAACGATAGTCAACAGGGGAGTGAGCAGCAGGGCGGACAGGGACAACCGCAAGGTGGAGAGGGTCAACAGTCTGGAAGAGCGGGGAGCCAGAGCGCGCAGGGAGGACAGCAAGGCGGGTTGACTAATCCCGGTGTAGGGACTCCATGGGGGACTCAACGAGGGGGGGGCGCAGGACGTTGGACCGGCCAGTATCCCGGCGACGCCAGTAATTTTGGAAACTTGCGTCCTCTGTCGCCGCTGACTCCAGAGGAGCAGCGACAGTTCAACGAACACTACCAGCAGCTTGCCAGAGAAGCTGCCGGTCTTCGCAATCTGCTGATCGAAGAACAGGAATTTGCGCGATTGGCGCAAGATCTGGCTCAAGCGATGCGAAATCTGGATGCCAGCCGGTTCGCCGGGAATCCGGAACAGTTAGAGCGTTTGCAAGCGGAACTCATCGAACGATGGAAGGACCTGGAGTTGCGTCTTAGCCGTCAATTGCAAATGGACCGTCCCGACGCGGTCCGGACAGCCAGCCAGGAACGAGTCTCTGAGAAATATCGCTCGCTCGTTGAGGAATACTACCGCTCGCTGTCCCGAACCCCGCGTTGAGCGGCCTTTCTTTTTTCTCGAACCTGTCTCATCAAGACGCGCTGGGAACGCCGGATTAGGTAGTTTCTGGTATTCTGGAATCAAACCAGCGGAGGAATCGTATGTCGATCTACCCGATTCGGGTCAGAGAATGGGCGGGCGCGGAGCAACGCCGACATAAGCGAATTCTCCTCAGGGTCCCGGTGGAATGCCAATCCGGTCGGGAGACAATCCAGGGCAAAGCGGAAAACATTAGCCCTAACGGGTTGTTGATTCGGGCGACAAAGACCTTCGCCGAGGATGAGGAAATTACTTTGCGTTTTGCCTTGCCCGGGATCGAGCAAGTAATCCAGTGCCGGGCGCACGTGGCGCATGTCGTCCCGGATATCTTCATGGGCGTTGAGTTTTTAGAGCTATCCCCGAAAGTCATCCCGCTCATTGAAGAATTCATCGCCGCCGCCCTAAACAAGCCTGAAAAGCCATCCTAAGTTACCATTTTCATTCGCGCGCCGAGTTTCAAGAACAACGGAAAGGTTAATTTGGTTTCTGTTCCGCGCGGCATTCCTTGGTACTACCGTAGGGCAGTTTCACTCTTCGCATAGATTCTTGGTCCGTCAGGGCATGGCTTTCAGAAGCTGTGTGAAAACCTCATACTTTACGCTTCATGGTTCCGTGTTGATCTACACCATTTGTGAAAATGCTCTAATGTTCTGAGCCGTCAATCCGTGTCCCTTCGACTATGCTCCTGGCGGAGGGCAAACCTTGCGGCTCGAATCAGGCTCATGGCAGACTGCCGGATTGGCTACTGCTGTTGAAAACGGGTTAGAATAACGGTGGAACCAAAAAATTAAATCAAGCAAGTGAGGCGACTATCAGCCCCGCCAACTATTCCGTGGCTCTGGCCGTTGTTCTCTGGAGTCGGAAAAGATTCATGGCCAACGGGCTGCGGGGAAAAAACCGGAAGAGCAAAAAACGATGTTCTCTAGCATAGGTACTCCCCTGTTATGGGTGGGATTCACTGTTTTCGTTCTGATTATGCTCGCGCTGGACCTCGGGGTCTTCCATCGCAGTGCCCACCAGATTGGCCATCGGGAAGCAGTGATCTGGAGCCTGTTCTGGATCGGTCTGGCGCTTACTTTTAATGCCGGGATTCTGCATTGGTTCGGGCGGCAGCACGGGCTGGAATTTCTTACAGGCTACCTCATCGAGAAAGCTCTCAGCGTGGATAATATTTTTGTCTTTCTGCTGATTTTTTCCTATTTTGCGGTTCCCGCCGAGTACCAGCACCGCGTCCTTTTTTGGGGAATTCTTGGCGCTCTGGTCATGCGCGCCATTTTCATTTTACTGGGCACCGTCCTGCTGGAAACGTTTCACTGGGTTATTTTTCTGTTTGGCGGATTTTTGATTTATGCGGGAGCGCAGATGTTGAGGGGAAAGGAAGTCGAGGTGCATCCGGAACATAATCCAGCGGTTCGCCTGTTTCAAAAGTATATCCCCGCGACTTCGCAATACCATGGCGCTCGCTTGCTGATTCGCCAAAATGGCCGGACTTATGCCACACCTTTATTCTTGGTGCTGGTCGTCGTTGAAGCCACCGATCTGGTCTTCGCGGTAGATTCGATTCCCGCGATTTTCGCTGTGACGCGGGACCCTTTTATCGTTTATACTTCCAACATTTTCGCCATTCTCGGCCTGCGTTCTCTCTATTTTTTGCTGGCGGCTAGCATGCGCAAATTTCAGTATCTGAAAGCTGGCTTGGGCGCAGTGCTCCTGTTCGTTGGTGTAAAGATGCTGCTCAGCGAATACTACCCGATTCCGATTGGAATTTCCCTGGCGGTAATCGCGATCATCTTGGGGATGTCTGTCCTCGTTTCTTTCCTCTCCAATGAGACGACAGTACCCCCCGGAGAAAACCCGGAGCAATCTGCCCCCCCCCTTCCCCAACAAGAGTCTAGTTCCTCCTCGAAACATTCCTGATAATGAACTGATGTCTTGCGATACTCCTCACGTTTTCTTTTTGAGCTTTGCTGCCGGTTCTGGAATTTGGGGAGCCTTTTTCGGTGTGCTATACTGGCGTTGTCCGCAAACCTGCTAATTTAAAGCTTTGCAAACGTAGGGGCCGTAGTTCAGTTGGTTAGAACGCCTGCCTGTCACGCAGGAGGTCGCGAGTTCGAGTCTCGTCGGCCCCGCCATCTTTTCAAGCAGATACCGCCTGTTCATTGTCCACTTTTCGGCGAACTTGAGTCCTTTGGGGTCCAAATAGCAACTTTTCGACTCTCCGAACTGCCTGCCGTTGATCCTGCCGTACCGCATGCAAGTAAAC
>JACQGE010000136.1 GCA_016199675.1 Acidobacteriota bacterium
CTCCTTTTGAATGAGTCCAGGGAAACCCATTCTAAGGAAGCTCCCGTCCAGCCGTGACCCGACGATAAGGGGTCTCTTACAGTGCTGAAGGTACTACGGGCCGGAGTTCGCGGGCCAGGCGCTCGATGCTTGGGCCTATCAGCGAGGCGTGCGGCTGCATTTCATTGACCCCGGCAAGCCTGTGCAGAACGCCTTTGTCGAGAGCTTCAACGGCAAGATGCGGGACGAATGCTTGAACGAGCACTGGTTCGGAACCCTGGGGAAAGCACGCCAGACCATCGAAACCTGGAGGAGGGATGACAACGAGGTTCGGCCCCACAGCGCCCTGGGGAATCGGACCCCGCAAGAGTTCACCACGCGCGGTGCAGCTCTTCGGTCGCCTACGGCTCCCTTCGAGCTGCACCGCCGAGAAGAACAAAAGCAAAAATCTACCCTGGAACTCGAATCATGATTGGTACAGAAAACGGGGGCAGGTCATTACTCCGGGGGCTTCGACTTTTTGCGTTTTTCTCTCCACTCCTCTAGCTTGCTTATGCCGTAGGACTCATCAAAAAAAGCCCCATAAGTACCCAGTGTTGTCTTCACGTTGGCATGCCAAAGAAGCTTAGATAGGGTCAAGTAATCACGGGTTTCCTTCAGCCATTCCACGGCGAAGATATCCCTACACAGATGGACGTTAACGCGTTTCCCGCAATACCTGATGGTCAAGTCACCCACCAAGCTATTCAGGCCGCTTGCAGAGAAGGGGCGCCCCTCCGAGTTTAGAAAGAGTGTGCCGGGATCATCTCCTTGAACTAGACGCGAACGGTGGTAGTTTAGGAAATCTTCCAAAAGCGGCACAAGTTCCTGGGGCACGAACCCATTTACCTCAATCCCGGTCTTGGTTTCGCCGGGTCGGAAGTCGAACTGCCAGAACTTCTCTTTGGGATTGAGTCGAGAAGCCACCTCAGCCCAGGGTGGTACATCTACTGTTTCGAAGTCAGGAATCTCGGCCTTGAAGAGATTTCCCCCTTCATCTCGGGAGCCGAGCTTGCATTCTCGTAGGTTGCGCTGTCTCCAAGGCAGCAGCGTTAACCATCTCATTAGCAGCGCACTCTGTGTGGCCAAGGCCACATTTTTTGTACCCGACACTTTACCAGTCTCGATTTCCTTTTGGATCAATTCTGGTACGGCATCGAGGACATCATACTTAACCCACTTGTGCCTCTTTGCATTTTTGATGGCTTGGAGGTCTTTGGGCAAATCCAGGATCAACGCAGCTAAATAATCCAGATCCTCTCTTTTGAGTGGGGGGTACCTCCTCAAGGAGGCGTGAAGGATTCCTAGCCAAACGTTCAAAGTGAGGGATTTTACTTTTCTGACCTCAAGTGACCAACTGACAAATTCGCAAAGGTTTTCTCTGCTAAATAACTGTTGCAAGTTGTGCGCTTCCTTTGCCTGAATGGTCGTGACGAACCCGAATATCCGGCAGATGAACTGCTCAAGATGCCAGGCGGTTACACGACGATGCTTCCCCTTCGCAGACCTGCCAGGCGAATATTCTGCGGTTTTCCAGTCAGTAATTGCTGGACTTCAGTTCGAAGAGGCTCCGGAAAGAATTTGAGAGGTATCCCGTATGGCTCAGGGGCGGGAGGCGACAGCATAGGGAATTCCGCCGCAAGGCCATTCCGGTGGATTTGCTTGCGGAAATACCCTCTTAATGCTTTGACGTATGCATACTTCCGTCCTCTTCTAAACATTTCGGCGGTCCAGTCATCCAAATCTCTTTCAGAAAAGGCCCGGGGATTCTTACCCTTTCGGATGGCAAACTGGAGGATTTGCGGACAGCCCCGCCTTTTGCAGAACCAAGGAAGAAACCTCTCCCAAGCAATCTCCGCCTCCGTCGGCTGAGGAGTCCATCCGAGCTTCTTCGCTTCCACCAACAGAAGCCGGTGGTAATTTATGTAAGACCTCACGGAATTGCGCTTAAACCGGCGCTCTTCTAGATATGACCTTAGGTGAGGGGCCAGTCCTTCGAGTTCACTAAGGGCGATTTCGTGCAACGGTTTCGACACTGCCCTCGCAAGATGGGCTGCCGTTGTCCAAAGCATGCTCGAAGGCCCCTTTCCGCCGTGTCCTTCTTCGGATAGGACAACAAGCAAGTCCTGGAGGGACCGTAGACGGCGAGGAGATATAGAGCGACTGTGGGAAGTTTCTCGAAAATCCAGATCAATTTGGGTGCCACTCGGCATAATCGTGTCCTCCTATATGCAATTCTGTAGAAGCGTTATGCTTGAACCTTGTCGTGATTCCGCATATAAAACACGACTCAGACCCGCGGAGGAGCGAACCACTCGGAATACGGTGATGTTCGGAGTCGATTCCCGGAGATATGAGGCAGAATCGAACATCTATTCTTCCTCCGCAGATTTGTGCAGGCTTCGGAGGCTTTTCTCCAAGAAGAGTTCTAAATCCTCCGATAGAAATCTCCCCGCCCAGGCAAGTCGCGGACTTGCAGTTTTCCGTCCCTACACCAGTCTTGGATAGTTCGCGCAGACACACCGAAAATCCGTGCAGCGTCGTGATTAGTGTAGATCCCCAGTAGAGAGAGGCCCTTTTGGGCGAGTAGTGCTTCCAAACGAGGAAAGTGGTTTGCATCTGGTAGCCTGTTATTCATGGCTCCTCCATTTAGGTCAAAAGACTTCGTGCAAAACAAAAAACCCCCAGCAACCACTTGCAGGCTGCTGGGGTCCGTTCCCCCAACCTTTACAAACAAAGACAGAGCTGGGACTTGCTCAGCTCAAATTAGACAAGCTTCCTCTGGGTCAAAGTCAATGCAGACGAGTTTCTCGTCAAGGCCTGTGACGGCCTCGGTGACGTGCCGGCGACGCTCGTACAAGCCACCGGTGAGCGCCAGCACGGTCTGTCAGAAGGAGCCGGGGTACTGGTGTCCCCGAACGCCAATCTCGGGCCGCACACCGATTGCCAGGTCGCCGACATAGAGAATCTTGCGTGGGACCCTTGCGTGGGACTGCCACGAATAATCACGCAGAATCCCGTAGAATTACAGTGAAGTTGTGGGGACCCGAAATGTATGGCCTATCGAGGCTAAGCTGTTGCAGGAATTGGAGGCGCGGGTGGGAATCGAACCCACGCATAAAGGTTTTGCAGACCTCTCCCTTACCACTTGGGTACCGCGCCTCAGGAACAGAAGGAGAACTGGAGCGGGAGACGGGATTTGAACCCGCGACTTCGACC
>JACQGE010000142.1 GCA_016199675.1 Acidobacteriota bacterium
CGGATCAGGAACACTGCAAACGCGAGCCCTAAAATGCTAATCCCAAATATTAAACCCAGTTCCACGGCGGTTTGCTTTCTCCTTTCTTAACCATGATGATTTTTAATAAAAGAATTCCCATTTCTTCAGATGAACACTCGGATAACTGGCACTTTGCCCGCTTGCTCTATGTCCACAAATTTTCGTCCCAGTTCTCCAGATAGCTTTTCACCGCAGCCATGAACTGGTCGGCAACCGCTCCATCCACAACCCGGTGGTCAAAGCTCAGCGAGAGGTGAACCACGGAGCGAATAGCAATGCCGTCATTGATGACAACGGGAGCTTTATAGATCGTCCCAACTCCCACAATGCCCACTTGCGGCTGATTGATAATTGGTGTGGCGAACAAACCCCCGTAAACACCCGGATTGGTAATGGTGAAGGTACCACCCTGCACTTCGGAAACAGAAAGTTTCTTATGGCGGGCGCGGTCGGCCAAATCATTAATGGCGCGCGTAAGGCCCAGAAAACTTTTCTCGTCGGCATGGTGAATCACCGGCACAATCAATCCCCACTCCAGAGCGACCGCAATTCCCATGTGAATATCTTTATGAATTACAACGTTGTCCCCCGAAACGGAGCTGTTGAGAATGGGAAACCGCTTTAGAGCAGCCATCACCGCGCGGACAAAGAAAGGGGTGTAGGTTAAACGGGTGTTTTCTTCGCGTTCAAAACGCTCCTTTTCTTTCTGATAAATTTCTACAACCCGCGTCAAATCCACCTGAAAAACCGTAGCCACATGGGCCGAAGTGCGCTTGCTGAGAACCATGTGCTCGGCGATCTTCTTCCGAATGGGAGTCATCGGGATGACTTCATCATGAGCGGCCGTCTCTGTTGGAGAGGGAGTAGCCGGGGCTTCGGTTTTTTGTCGCTCGATATAAGCAAGGATGTCCTCTTTAGTAATTCTGCCGCCTGTGCCCGTTCCTTCCACTTGCGAAAGATCCACATTGTGTTCACTGGCCAGACGGCGCACTAGAGGCGAAGCGTGAATCGAAGGTTCTTCCTGTTCCTCTTTCTCTTCTTTCTCTTCCCCTTCCTTTTCTTCGGATGGGGCTGCGCTGGGTTGTTTTTCTTCTGGCGCTTTTTGCGCCGGTTTTTTGGCTTCCGGCTCAGCCGTTACTGGTTCCGGGGATTCCTCTTTTCCCCCTTTTTTTTCACTGGGGGCCGCACTGGGCTGCTTTTCTTCCGATGCTGACGCTTTCGAAGGTGTTTTTTCTGCTGGTTTTGGCGAAGCAGCAGCGGGCTCCGCGGTAGGTTTTTTCCCCCCCGCAGCAGACTCAATTTGCGCCACCACAGTTCGCACAGCCACGGTCTGCCCTTCGGAAACCAGAATCTTGGATAGAGTTCCAGCTACAGGGGAAGGGATTTCCGCATCCACTTTTTCGGTGGAAATTTCAAATAACGGTTCGTCCTTAGTGACGGTTTCCCCCTCTTTCTTGAGCCATTTGGTGATTGTGCCTTCGGCAACACTTTCGCCCATCTGAGGCATCAACACATCGGTTGGCATAGTTCTCTCCTCTCCAGGTCTTCTGATAGCATCCCGCGTGTTTCCAGCCCCAGCAAAGAATCTAAGTGCTGCATGAGGTGTTCTTCCACCATGGAACGGTTCACGGGTTTGCCTAGCAATTGCCGGAACGAAGTTACCGGACAAGCCGCGATTCCGCAGGGAACGATGTGCTGAAAGAAATTCAAATCCGTCTCTAAATTCAAAGCAAATCCGTGAGAGGTAACCCAACGGCTGATGTGGATTCCAATCGCAGCGACTTTTGCCTGATCCACCCAGACGCCCGGCCACCCTTCCCTTCGTTCGGTAGCTAATCCGAAGTCTTTTGCAGTGCGGATGATGGCTTCCTCCAACGTTCGGACGTACCAGACCACGTCCCTGCGAATGGCGCCGAGGTCCAGGATGAGGTAACACACTAATTGTCCAGGCCCATGGTAGGTGACATCTCCGCCGCGGTCGGTTTCCATGATTTCAATGCCTGCCTGCTCCAAAACTTCTGGGGAACTTAAAACGTGTTCGCCTTTTGCATTGCGGCCCAAAGTAATGACCGGGGGGTGTTCCAGAAACAAAAGGGTATCCTCGATTTCCTGAGCTTTTCGCCGCTCCACCAATGATCGCTGCAACTCCCAGGCTTCCCGGTAAGGAACCAATCCCATCCGATAAACCTTGGAAGGGCGGGATGGATGACTGGCAGATTCCCATTGTCGAGGAAGGATTGCGGTCCCCAATTCCAGCACCTTCGATTCCTGGCTTTCTAAGTCTGTCGAATGGCAATTGCTAGGCATTGATGGTCAACGAATACACAGAATTGGCCGCGTCGTACACAGCTTCTGTAAGAGTGGGATGGGCATGGATCGTGTACATAATGTCCTCCGCTGTTACTTCCAATCGCATGGCCAAGGCCAGTTCAGCAATCATCTCGGTCACGGTTGGACCGATCATATGGGCGCCGAGAACTTCCCCGTGCTTTTCCTCGCAGACGAGCTTGAGAAACCCCTCTTCTGCCCCTAGGATGCTCGCTTTGCTGTTGGCTCGGAAAGAAAACTTCCCGACCCGAACGGAATGGCCCATCTCCTTTGCCTGAGCTTCGGTTAATCCGACGGAGGCTACCTGCGGCTCGCAATAAATGCAATCGGGAATACGGTGGCGGTTCACGGGGGGAACGTTTTTGCCGCAAATTTTACCGACGGCGACTATCCCTTCCATCGAGGCGGCATGGGCTAGTTGGGGCATACCGGCCACAATATCGCCGATGGCATAAATTCCCGGCTCCGCTGTTTGCATTTGCGGACCCGTCTTGATGAATCCCCGCTCCATTTGCACCTGTGTTGTTTCCAGGCCGATCCCCTCCGTATTGGGTTTGCGCCCGACAGCTACAAGAGTCTTTTGCGTTTGGAAAGTTTGCCGATCGTCCCCTTGGGTGACTACAATTTCCACCCCCGAGTCTTTCTTCTCCACTTTCTCCACCCGAGCGTTAGTAAGCACCCGAATACCCTGTTTCTTAAAAATCCGCTGCAGTTCCTGAGAGATTTCCTCATCGCCCAGGGGTAGAACGCGGGGTAGCATCTCTACCAGGACGACTTCGGAGCCAAACCGGTGAAAAATCGAGGCGAATTCAACCCCCACCGCTCCTGCCCCGATAATCAGCAAGGACTCGGGAACAGCTGGAATCGCCAGAATTTCGCGATTGGTCAGAATCCGTTCCCCGTCAGCCGCCAAGCCAGGCAGCATCCGAGCCTCAGAGCCAGTGGCAATGATGATGTTGCTGGCCCCAACATCCTTGGCTCCTTCAGGGCCTTCCACATGAATATTTCCCTTGCCCTGGAGTTTCCCGAATCCCCGGATGGTCTCTATCTTGTGTTTGCGAAAAAGGTATTCAATACCCTTGTTATGTTTGCGAACCACTTGGGTCTGGCGCGCGCGAACCGTCTCCCATTGCAATTTTGCCTCGCCGCACTCAATCCCGAATTCTTTGGCCCGCTTTACATAGTCGAAAACTTCCGCGTTGAACAGCAAAGCTTTTGTGGGAATGCAACCCACATTGAGGCAAGTTCCCCCCAGACGGTCGTCCTTTTCGACGACGGCGGTGCGAAGTCCCCATTGGGCGGCCCGGATGGCGGCCACATAGCCTCCCGGCCCGCTCCCCAAAATGACCAGATCAAATTCCTCGGCCACGCTCCCCCCAGAGGATTCTGCTAGTTCTCTGGCCTTCTCCCAAAACAAACACCCCGTCGAAGCCGGTAAGGCAAATAGGAAATTGTACCAGTTCATTTCAGATCAAACAAGCAAGCGGGCAGGATTCCGCCTTAAGTCGCCAAATGCTACAATTGCGTTTTCAATGGCTAGGCTCCAAAAACCTTTAATCGGCCTCACGTGCCGTTGGGACCAAGATAACGACTATTATTACCTGAACGGGGACTATTCGCGGGCGGTGGCAGCGGCTGGGGGGATTCCGGTCCAAATTCCCTTGATCCCCGACATCGTGGAGGAAGTTGCAGCGCGATTGGATGGGCTTGTGCTCTGCGGAAGCCCTAGCGACATAGACCCAGCCCTTTACGGCGAGACGAGACATCCCGAGGTGAAAATGGTTCATCCCGAGCGGGATGAGACGGATCGGCGGGTGCTGGCGAAGGCTTTTAAAAAGAAAAAACCGGTGCTTGGAATTTGTTTTGGCCTGCAATCGTTGAATGTGTACTTGCAAGGTACGCTCATTCAACATATTCCGGATCGCATCGCAGGGGCCTTGGAACACAAGAATCGCCAAGTGCGACATCCCGTTATCCTCGAACCCGGCTGCCTTTTTGAGGAGTGGGTCGGAGGCGCCAAGCAATTGTCAGTCAACAGTACCCATCATCAAGCCGTGGCGAAACTGGGAAGAGGACTTCGGATAATCGCAAAAGCCCCTGATGGCGTCATCGAAGCCGTGGAGGGGGACTTTCCGGGTCATTTCGTGATTGGCGTTCAGTGGCACCCAGAGCGTATCTGGAAAGAAGAACCTCTTTCCGCGCGGCTTTTCACGGAGTTGATGCGGGCAGCCTCAAAATGGCGGCGAGAGAGAAAAGGCAACGAATAAAGGATTCCTCGCCGTGAGCCGATGCTCCAATTTCTTTCGCCTTGCGGGGCCGGGAAATCTACTCGGTTTCTTTCTTTTTTCGGGCCATCCAGCTATCCAGAAACTTCTCCATCGCTTTTTCAGCCAGTTCCGGCACCCTTTCAAAAGTGTGGGAGACAGCGGCGACGCGGCCAAGAGGGTGCACCTGGATTTCGCTTCCCCGAACCGCGAGAAGTGCCACAGGAGAAATGCGAATGCCGCCCCCGCCGCCGCCTCCTTCTCCGGTATCCCCTTTCTTGGCTCCGCTTCCACCGCCCGCTCCTACGCCTAGCGAAACTCGAGAGATCGGCAAGACCGTGAACTCGCCAACGGTGAAAGGATTGCCTACAATCGTTTCCGTTTTTGCCAGAGTTTTCAATTGGCCGATCAGGTCATTCAGAATGTCTTGGGGTACAGTCATCGTTTTGTCCTTTCTCTTTTAGAAGTTCGCCATTGCCGATAAACACTTCGATGTGGAATCCGCAGCAAAAAGCTGCCCAGTGCCCAAGCAAAGCGGTCGGGGTGAAGCCTGATTTCGATCTCTACATTATTGTTTCCCATGAAATTTAGACCAAATGGCGAGGGAAAACCCCAACCAGCGCCAGCGGCCAGTCCGGCAAGCATTCCAGTGGTCGCTGGATCGGGCAAAGACAGTTCACTGTGGAAGTGATATACTTCTATGCCTTGGCGGAATTGCCCTGCTAGCCTACGCAATTGAGCCAAAACCCTGCCACGAATTTCCGAGTCTCTTGCGCACCTCCACAAGAATCGCCCGAACCGCTCTAAAGGCTCTTTCCGCTGACGAGAGCTGGGCCGGGGGGCTTTCTGCTTTCGGCTTTCCTTCTTGCGAAGGGGGATTTGCATCCCGAACAGATATAATGCGCTGTTTTGCCCGGTTCTCCAAAAGAAATAGCGGTAATCGATCCCCAGCCAGTGGAATTTTAACTGCGGTTCCTGGCTTTCAAAGGCGATGCTTACGGGCCGGCTCAGCACGAAGATACCAAGCCCGATCAGCACCAAGGCACTCAGGAAAATCCAAGGCAGAGTCACCGGCTTGCTCCGTGAATCATCTGGATCGGGTCCCCTATATATTGCCTGCCGGGACGATGAGTCTTACGAGATAATAAATGGGAATGTCTATCAAGACAATAGCGGACATAGCATGTTGAAGATAGGCCGTTCGTTTCGAATCCCCTCCGAAAACGCTGAATGCTGCGTTTTGGGGACTTGGTGACGGTCACGGCTCAGACGGTTCTATAGCGGTTTCACAAATGGTGTAGACCGGCATGTGCAACCGTCAGGGTACGACTTTAGTCATGCCGATTCAGGATCGTTTGCTTGGCGCTTCAGCGCCTGAGGTGAGTCTTTCCGTGAGCGTTGCAAGACAAACCTCAGCGGCTGAAGCCATGCCCTGACGGACAATGGGTCTACACTAAAAGTAAAACCGCTCTAGCGTACCGGAAACTTCAGGGTGGCCAGGAAATCGCGGGTGCGGGTCTCCAAATCATCCCCCATGACCAGATCGCGGATGACGGCTACGGCGTCCGCGCCCGCCTGGAGGACAGCCGCAGCGTTCTCCATGGTGATCCCGCCGATGGCCACCAGCGGCTTGATCGTGAGCGAGCGGACTTGCGAGACCATTTCCAGGCCCACGACCGGGTCGGGGTTATCCTTGGTGGAAGTGGGAAAAACGGGGCCGATGGCGATGTAGTCCACGGGCAAAGCCGCTGCCCGGCGCGCCTGTTCCAGGTTGTGCGTGGAATAGCCGATCATGCGTTCGGCGGCTAAAAATGAACGGGCCTCTTCTACAGGTAGGTCTTCCTGGCCGAGATGGACGCCATCGGCTCCACATAACTCGGCAATATCGGCGCGATCATTGACGAAGAAAATGCCCCCCAGTTTATGCGCCTTCGTCGCCATTGCCACGCATTCCTCAAAATGCGCCCGGCGAAACGGTCCCTTGTGGCGGTACTGGATCACTTTGACACCCGCTCGCAGCCAAGCCTCCAACGCAGCTAGGGCGGAGACCTCTGGCCGCAAGGTCGTGTCCCAGATGGCATAAAGGGGGTTGTCTCGTAATAGCTGCGCGAAGGGAACAGTCACAAGTTTCTAATGGTCAACCGACGGGATGATCGTGCCATCCGTTCCGATCGTATTGGGCACTCAAGGCCGCTTCATCACTCTAGCGTCTGATTGAGTGACCTATTGCGCGACTAGTTCGGGCCGGGACTGGTAGCGCTCCAGAAAGCGGATGTTGTAGTTGCCCTGACGGAAGTCGGGGTCCAGCAGGATTCTTTGGTGCAGAGGGATCAAGGTTTGGACGCCTTCCACGATGAACATATCCAAGGCCCGGCGCATCCGGCTGATAGCCTCGTGGCGATTCTGGCCGTGCACAACCAGTTTGGCCAGCAGCGAATCGTAATAGGGATGAACAACGCACTCCGTATAACAGGCCGAATCTACTCGCACGCCGGTTCCTCCGGGGACGTGGAAGGAGGTAATGCGGCCAGCGGAAGGAGCGAAGGTCAGCGGATTCTCGGCGTTGATCCGGCACTCGATGCTATTCCCTCGCGGGGAAAGCTCTCCCTGGGCAATGTCGGAAAGTGAGGCCCCGGCCGCCAGCAAGATTTGGCTTCTCACCAGGTCAATCCCGGTCACCATTTCCGTCACGGGATGCTCCACCTGAATGCGGGTGTTCATCTCGATGAAGTAAAGCTCTCCTCGTTCATCCATCAAGAATTCGACCGTGCCGGCGTTGGTGTAACCGATGTGGCTCAGGACTTTCTCCATCAGGCCGCCAATTTGGCGGCGCCTTTCGCAGGAGATCGCCGTGGAGGGGGATTCCTCCAGGATTTTTTGATACCGCCGTTGAATGCTGCATTCGCGCTCGCCGAGATGCAGGGCGTTTCCATACCGATCCACTAGGACCTGGAATTCAATGTGCCGGGCGTTTGGGATGAGTTTTTCCAGGTACAGTTCGTCCGACCCAAAGGTATGCAGCGCCTCCCGGCGTGCTGCCTGGAAGGCTGAAACGATCTCCGAAGGATCGTTGGCCACGCGCATTCCGCGCCCGCCGCCACCCGCCGCCGCTTTGATGACGATTGGATAATCAATTGCCGATGCCCATTCCGCCGCTTCCTGTTCGTTGGCCACTAAGCCCTCGGAACCCGGCAAGACAGGGACTCCCATGGCTTTCATTTTCTGCCGAGCATTGTTTTTGTCCCCCATCAACCGGACCATCTCCGGCGTAGGGCCAATGAACGTAATGCCGGAGGTCTCGCACACCTCCGCGAAATTGGTGTCTTCCGAGAGAAATCCGTAGCCCGGATGAATAGCCTCTACATTTGTGATCGCAGCGGCGCTGATGACCGCCGGGATATTCAGGTAGCTGGCGCTGGCCCGCGCTGGCCCGATGCAAACGGCCTCGTCGGCAAAGCGAACGTGCAAGGACTGCGCGTCGGCTTCTGAATAGATCGCCACGGTCCTGATGCCGAGTTCTTTGCAGGCACAAATCACCCGCAGAGCGATCTCTCCTCGATTAGCAACTAGAATTTTTTTAAACATGGAAGGAAGAAAATAATTTTCAGCCGCCTTACCCTCCCTGTTCCATTCCTAAGTACGCTTTGCGGAAGGCAACGCGGGCCGCAAGTCAAATAGGGGTTCTCCATACTCCACAGGCTGGCCGTTTTCCACGTAACAACGGACGATTTCTCCTGCGATTTCGGCCTCGATTTCGTTCATCAATTTCATGGCCTCGATAATGCATAACACCTGACCGGGCTGCACCTTGTCTCCGACCTGAACAAACGGAGGAGTGCCCTGGACAGGCGCAGCGTAGAAAGTGCCTACCATGGGAGAACGGACCACAGAAAGTTCTTCCGCTGAAAGTACCGCCATTGGGTCTGCTTGAGAAAGGGGTTCGCTGGCGGTCTCCGACAAAACGACGAGAGGCGACGGCGAGGCAATACCGATTCCTCCTTTGGAATTGGCGGGCTGGAAGGAAACCTGTGGTGAGTGAGAGGCTGCATTTCGGCTGATTCGCAGCCGCACCCCGGCGCGTTCCATCTCGAACTCGGAAATTCCCTTTTCCGTAAGCAGATCAATGAGTTCATTGATCTCTTTGAGATTCACAATGTTCGTTACGCTTTGTTGCCTTTTCGGGCTTCGTGATGGTTTTCGATCTTCCTCTGGCATAAAACCTCGGATCAATTGGAGCCGTTTCACAGAACGAGCAATTCTTTTGAAGTCGGTGTCAGCACCTCGATGCCGTCTTTTCGGACAACAACCATATCCTCGATCCGCACGCCGCCGTAACCAGGAATATAAACCCCTGGCTCCACCGTTACCACCGCTCTCTCCGGTAATAATTGGTTCTGTTTAGGGGCGAGGCGGGGCAATTCATGAACCTCCCGCCCCACGCCATGTCCTGTGCTGTGAGTGAAATACCGTCCATATCCGTGTCTTTTTAGAACCCGTCGCGCAGCCGCGTCCACCCGTCCGCCCGCGACTCCCACTCGAATCACCGCTTCCGCCTCCTTCAAGGCTTCTAATACGGCTTGGTACATCTGCGACGCCTGACGCGACGGCTCCCCCAGGAAAACCGTCCGGGTCATGTCGCTAGCATATCCTCCGAGTATAGCACCGAGATCGATCAGAATACATTCTTTTGGACGGAGCCGACGCTCCCCCGGATGCGCATGAGGCAGCGCTGCATGATCCCCGAAAGCCACAATGGTTTCAAAGGAAGGCCGATCCGCCCCGTGCAGCCTCATGCGGTACTCGATCTCCGCCGCCACTTCCCGCTCCCGGATACCCGGACGCAGCAGGGGAAGCGTCTCCAGAAGCGCCCGTGAGGCTACCTCGGACGCTTTTCGGATCCGGTCAATCTCATCTTCCTCCTTCTCCATTCGGAGCAATTCCACCAGTCCCGAGACGGCCACAAGCCGTTTACCTGGCAAGAGGGATCGGAGTTTTTGATGCGCTTGGTAGGAAACGGCCTGGCTTTCAAAGCCGATCCTGGCGCTGGCTTCTTTCGGAACCCGTTTGGCAGCGGCAGCCAGGGAATCCCCTTTGGCAATGACTACTCGCGACCCTTTCACCTCCTCATGTGCCTGGAGGGTGTATCGGGAATCGGTGAATAGGAGAGAAGCGTCGCGGCTAATCAAGACCAGCCCCGCACTCCCGGAAAAGCCCGTCAGGTAGTGAACGTTTGGAAGGAAACTCACCAACAAGGCTTCGAGCTTTTTCTCGGCCAAGCACGTTCGAAGTTTTGCCAGCCGCGAGGGATAGGGGAATTTGTCGTGGGTTTTCATTTTTGGTCAGAGCCGCGCGGGTAAGCAAGTGGGGCAAAAAATGTGAAACTATGCCCTCCTTTTAGGTCTCGGCTCCGGCAAGTAAAATAACAAAGACTCCCTTCTTCATGGAGTCTTTGTTAGGTTTCAGAAAATAAATGGCTTACGACTGAACAAGCTTGGGTGTAATGAAGAACAAAAGCTCATTAGTGCTCGAACTGGTGGCTTTTCGCTTAAACAAGTTTCCGATGATGGGGATGCTGCCGAGCAAAGGAGTCTGCACTTCTGTCAGATTGTTGATGGTCTGGATGACACCCCCGAAGAAAACCGTCCCTCCGTTGCTGACCAGCACTTGGGTAGTGGCCTGTTGGGTATCGAGCGCTGGCACACCTTGAATCCGGGCGATGCCGGGGTCAATGGTCGTGTTTTCCACATCCGTCTTCAGGAAGATTGTGCCCTCGGCCGTAATCTGCGGCGTCACTGTCAGCCGCAATACCACATCCACAAACTGCACGCTGATGGTGTTGTTGATGCTCGTCTGGATAGGAATACGAACTCCTTGTTTTACGGTAGCTTCAACATTATTTTGCGTAATCACCTTGGGCCGGGAAAGAAGCTTCCCTAATCCTTTGGATTCTGCTGCCGTGATGATGGCATCGAGCGCAAAGTTGGCGCCACCGGTCAACACAAGGCTCATGCCGCTGGTGGGCGCTACGGCAGGGAAGTTCGTGGCCAGCGGTTGCGGCAGGTTGGCAAATCGTGGGGGAGTGCTATTGGGAATAGGATTGCCATTGGGATCAAATTGCGGCGTCGGAGGAGTCGGAGGCGTCCCGATAAACAAGGGAGGGGCCGTACCCCGATTGATGGAGCTGGTGCCCACCAGCCCGGTTCCGCCCAGCACTACATTGCCGCTCGCTCCGGAGGCGGCCAACTGAACCCCGATATCTCGCGCAAAGGAGCGGCTGGCAGCAACGATTCGAGCTTCAATCTCCACCTGTTGTGACTTCTGGTCGAGGGTACCGATGAGGCCGTCAATTCTAGCGATGTTTACAGGTATATCCGTGATGATCAGCATATTGGTCCGGGCATCAGGGACCACTTCGCCCCGCGGGGACAGAAACCTTTTGAGCGTGGGAACCAAGTCGGGAGCTTTGGCGTAGCTCAGGGTTCGGGTGACTGTATCGGTCGGCTGGCCCTGCTCGGCTCTCTGGGCCTCTGCTTGGGCTTTTGCCAATTGCGCTCTTGCTTCGGCTTCCAGGGTAGAAACTTTTGCGATCCGCACGACGTTTCCCAAGGTCACTGCTTCCAAGCCGTTATTCCTCAGGACAATGTCGAGCGCCTGATCCCAGGGAACGTCATTCAGAACGATTGTCACAGTCCCGCTGACATTCGGGTCCACTACGATGTTCAGCCCGCTGATTTCGTGAATTAAACGGAAAAAGTCATCTAGGTCAACATCCTTCAAATCCAAAGAGATCGGTTCGCCGGTAAATTGTGTCTGGGGAGTCGGAGTAACTTGGGCCGGCATTGGCGGCGGCGCTGCTGCTGCCAGGAGAACTTCTTCAGACTGTCGTGGTGTGCCTGGCTCCGTCTGATCCGCGTCTTGTTGCGCTGCTACAATGTCCGTCTTCGCTGGTTCCACCACTGCCGGACTCACCTCTGGCAGGGGGAGTGTCTCCCGATTACTGGCGAGGGGAGCGGGAAGTTCGGGAACCGAAGCCATCTCCAACGGCGATGTCTCTGACTGGACTGCACTGGTCCGAGAGGGCAAGGAGAAGGAAGTTCCCACTGCCGCTGCAGAAATACCATCACTGGGCTGATTCGAGGCCATCAGGATCGGCTCTGCCGGTTCTGCCGGTGGTTTGGCAATTTCCGTTGTTTTCTTTGGCTCCGAAAGTATCGGTTTCTCCAATTCGACAGGCTGCTCTCTTGCCTGACTAGTTTGCCTTCCGCTATTCCCGCCGAGCGAAATCAGCAAGCGATCTGCATGGGATTGCACCTGATAAGGAATCTTGAAGTCCAAATCCATTACCACGCGGGACATCAACGGGCGCTGGCTATATTGAGCGATTCTCACCGTTTTCAGCGGAGAAGTATTGACCTCCAACTGTTTTTGCCGGATGCGGTTTATCGCATTGGGAATGTCCACCACTAATCGGTCTGGATTGCGAAGTTCCAACGTGCGGTATTCCATTATTCCATCGCCGACAATTTCAATTTCTAATCCAGGTCCATTTTCGGGTTGCATGACGGCCACTTCCCGAAGGGAGATTGGGGCTTGGGAGGAAATTGGAGAGGCAACTGCCGGAGCCTTGGCCACGGGCTCAGCTTTTGCCATCTGTTCCATGGGCGGCTCTGTTTGTCCGGTTTTCTCAATGCGCACCTCGAGTCCCTCGGGAACTTCCACAACTTTGGCTTGCGATTCTCCCTGGAGCGAGATTTCCAAAGCTAGATGTGGCTTGTTGTCGGCCCCTTCATAATTCAGGAGGCGGTAACTGCTGACGATGGGGGACTGTACCGGTTGGCTGTCCGTCATGGACTGCCCAGAAATTCCCACCAGATCCACCACGAATAAACCCGAGCCAATTTTCGCCGGAGTGTAGGGGATGCGGGCTGGCAACCGCAGCAAGAAGGTGGTCGCTTCCGGGTCCACTGTCGTACGCAGTCCCAGCAGCTCATTGGCCGCCCGGCCTGCCGTGGCCATCCAGAGTATGCTCAAAAGCGTAAGGAGAACCCTCTTTGTGCAGTTCATGAAACCTATCCCTCCGTTA
The DNA here is from genome assembly GCA_016199675.1 of Acidobacteriota bacterium. Classification (GTDB taxonomy): domain Bacteria; phylum Acidobacteriota; class Terriglobia; order 2-12-FULL-54-10; family 2-12-FULL-54-10; genus JACQGE01. Next base: position 12,697 of record JACQGE010000142.1, read on the forward strand.
GAATCGTTCCCCATCGTTCACCATCCATTTCTCCCTCTTAAGGACGCAGAAACTCAACGGCCTCCGGTCGGTCTTCGTCCGGTTCGTTCCTCAAGCCGTTTGACCACCTCGCGGGTCTGTGTTCTCCCCGAGGCGTCCCTGACCCGCTCTTGAAAGACCACGCTGTCTTCCGTGATCCTGCTAACGGTCCCGTTCCAGACTTCGTCTTTTTCCCGCAGGAAATAAGCCCGATTCGTGTTGGTATCCACCATGGCGATCCATTCGCCATCGATGCCGTGTACGATCCCTTGCACCTGAATTTGCCCGATGACCAATCCTGCCTTTCCGGGAGGCAATCGGGCAGGAATCTCCTCCACTCTTTTCACGACGATGGCGCGAAATGGATCTCTCCGTCCGGCGCTTCGAGCAGCTGGGGGCTGGGCTTGCTGCGGCTGAGTAGAAGTCTGAGGAGTTGCTGCCTCCTGGCTCCACGCTTGCGGTCCTCCCCAAAGCATCAGAAGGGCAATAACGACTTTTAACCACTCCCGAGTCTGCATATCCGCTTCTCTCATCTCCTCGGAGCCGGCCTTGCGGCGGGCCGTCTGCCTCTCCCCGCTGCCGGAGCGGGCGGAGGCGCTTCCCGGCTAAAGAAGGTCGTTACCGTACAAATCGCTACCACTGATTCGCCGGGGGTATAAGGATACGGTTTCTGGCCAATAGACTTTTTGGCATCTAGGCCGGCCATTTTGAGTCCTGAAACGTTGATAATGCGCTCCATATTTCCCAAGCGATAATAAAACTGCAGCACATCTTGAAAAGAGCCGTCTAATTCCACCTCGAAGGGGACTTCCACATATAGTTCTTGCTGAACCACCGGTTTGGCCGTCACGCGGCGCATCAGAACCCCAGCCTGCGCAGCCTCCGCCTGCACTTGCCGGATCAGGCTGTCCACTTCTTTCTCTGTCGGCACGATTTGTTGCAGATTTTGCAATTGGACTTCCAATTGCCGGTTCTCCACTTCGAGCGCTGGAAGCCGTTCTCGATAGGGGCGTAGCGGCTCCACATCCTTCACTAATTGCGCTACTTGGGTCTTCTTTGTATTGTTTTCACCTCGAACAGGCATGAGCAGCAAATATTCCGTGACGCCCCACAGGCCGGCTCCTACTGCCAGGACTATGACGACCTGCACCGTAGGGGAAAGATCGCTAAATTTTGGCAAGGGCATAAGGTTCTCCCTTTTACTAAGCGGGCCCGGGCTGCGGCGCTTCCGCCGGAGAAGCCGGAGCTTTCAGTTGTCCGATCAACGTAAAGTTGAATTTCACAGTTTCTCGGTCGCTGGTATCCTGGAAAGCTTCCTTCAGGTCCACTTCCGAAAACATTTGGCTGGCAGCCAGACGAGTCATGAAATCGGCCACTGCCCTGGCGTTCAAGGCTACGCCTTCGATGGTAAGGTTCTGCCCCGCCTGCTCGATGGCGGTCAACCACAGAGAGTCGGTCGCGGAGACGGTAGAGGACAACATATCCAGCAGATTGATCGGTCCGGTTTGTTGAGCTTTTAGCCCCTCAATGATGTTAATGCGCCGTGTCAGCTCATCTTTGCGCTGGGAAAACGTATCATATTCAGCGCGGATTCGCGCCAGGTCTGCCTTTTCCCGCTCTAACTGTTGCTTTTGGGTATCCAGTCCCGCACTTTCGGATTGCAGACCCCGATAGCGCCAGTATTGCATCCCCGCAACCGCTACCAACACCACGACCAGGAGGATCAAAGTGCGGCCTCCCCCCAGGGTGATGGTCGGGGCGGCAATGGCGGCGCGTTTTTTCTTTGCCCGCCCTACTCCCAGCAGGTTTACGCGGATCATAGGTCTTCAAAACTCCTTAACGCCAGCCCCACCGCCACCGCCAGCCGGGGAGAATTGGCAGCCACTAGTTCCCCCACAGAACCGGTCTCCTCATGCTGGATTCTCCGGAAGGGATTCAATTGCTCAACGGTAATCCCCAATTCCTGCTTCAGCATCTCGCCCATCCCGTAAATTTTGGCGGAGCCTCCGGCCAGGTAAAGTTTCTGGATATGTTCCCCCCCCGTGGTGGCGCGGAAAAAGTCAAAAGTCCTTTGGATCTCCAACACGATGATCTCAGTCACAGACTTCAATACGGGCAAACGAGCTTCTTCGCTGATGCCGGGAAGGGTGGTTCCGGTTTTTAATGTCTCCGCTTCCTCAAAACCCAAGTCCAACTCTTTTTGCAGCGAGTCGGTGTACTGATTGCCCCCCACGGAGACATCGCGAGTGAACAGCGGCGTGCGGCCTCGGACGATATTGATA
>JACQGE010000144.1 GCA_016199675.1 Acidobacteriota bacterium
CGGGACCTCCAGGTGAGAGAAAAAGAACTCCAGGAACTGACCAAGCAGCTAGAACAGAAGGTGGAGGAGAGAACCGCCGCTCTCAAGGCCGAAATCGCCGAGCGGAAGCAACTGGAAACCCAGCTCTACCAGGCCCAAAAGATGGAGGCTATCGGGCGGGTGAACCGAAGCAAAGAGGAAACTAAGCAGGCTGATCCGGTACCCTAGCGGCTTCCCAAGAGAGTCATCTCAAGTTGTTCCTGACTAGCTCGCGCGGCATCATATTCCTCATGTAGCTTAAGCGAAGGGAAAGCTCTTGTCGCAATTTCAATGAATTTCGAGTTGTTCAGCGATTCGTAAGTAACCCCCTTGAAAAGTAACTTGACCTTCATCTCTTCAATCAGATCGTCGGCCGAGCCGAACGCCCTTTCCAATTCAGTGTCCAGCAGCTTTTGCACAGCTTCCCTGGAAGGATTAGACCCCAAGACACTCATCCACCGCTTGGGCGGGCTGGTACAAAATCCATTTCCTCCTGCAGCTTTGGCTTCACCCTTTTTTGAAATCGAGCCACAAAACGCTCCAAAGTTCCAACCGCTTCTTCGAATTTCGGTTTATTCGACCGGAGCACAGCCGTTCCATATCCAGGCAGGTTCCTCAAGAAACGGCTGACGATGAATTCTTTGAGCTTGCTTACGCGCTTCCCCGAAACCTCACTGCCTTCACCGACTATCTTGAACGTGCTCCGAAGCAACTTCTGAGTCTTGGGGTTGGCCAATCCCATGAGATCGGAAGGAATTGTGGCACTTTTCTGGGAAAGCGAAAGACCCTTCATCTCAAATTCGACAAACTCAATCTGAGAATTGAATACCCTTACCTTTCGGGCAAGATCAAATTTCAGCGGCGGGTTCACGGATAAATCCTGAGCTGCGGCTTGGACTTGCGTATCGTTTACGGGCTCGCCGCCTTGAATCAGATCACTGGCCTCCTCGTGCAAAGTCCCTGCTCCGGAAGGAGCCGATGGGGTCATCTCAATTCGAATAGCGTTGGGATGAGGAACCTGAGAGGGAAGCTTTTCTACAAGCAGCGGGGTTGGTGAAAATACTAGCGCCTTGTCGTCGCTGACCAGAATGCCCACTCTGATGCCAGGTCGGTGGTGGATGACGGAGTCTAGCTGTGCTGCGGTGTGCTGTAGGAGCTGGATTGCTTCTATAGTCCCGTACCCCATCCGACAGATTTCAGGGTCAACATCTAAAAGAATCTGAACAGCGCTTCCACCCATCTGAAGCCACTGCTTACAGACCGCCTGTGCAACCGCCGGACTCAAGCCAGGCGCCACTAGCAGCAGTCTCCGCCTAGCGGATCTTATAGCTTCAATCAATTGGCCATCATCAAGGCTAATTACAGCGGATTCAGGATCATCCATGGAGCGAACCTTCGTTCAGAAATCTTGCTCGGCACCACGCCTATTAGGAGACACAAAAATCCACGTCTCTCGGAGGTTTCAGCCGGAAGGTGTATAAGCGGAAACGACTTCCGCCCGCCATTGGGCTCTTTCCAAATGCCGACTATAGTGTTTCACTCTTTAGTCGTCAATAGCGAAATGATGTCTGCCTATGGGCAGGCTGGAAAGGGGATATGCCCCCGACGCACGAACCCCGGAGCAAGCTTTCGGTATCGCTCTGCGGGCGATCCGCCGCAAGCTAGGCCGGTCGCAACAATGGTTGGCTGACAAGAGCGGCTATCATCGGACATATATCGGTCTACTGGAGCAGGGCCACAAAAGCCCATCCCTCCGTACGACCTTCAACATTGCCACGACATTACAAGTCAAGCCGTCTGAGATTATTGAAGAAGTTGAACGTTTGTTGGGCCACTCCACGAAAATAAAAGCCCGTAAACGATAGTGGTCCGTGGCGTCCCGCAGAAGCTCGCCCAGCCTGTAACGCTGGCTCTTTCGATCCTCCGCTGCGGCCGACATGCGGTGCGCCTCGTCTACAATCACCATATCCCAGTTGGCCTGTCGGAGGCTGGGCAAGATGTCATTGCGTTTTGCCAGGTCCAGGGAGGTGACGATTTGGGGGTGTTCCAACCACTGGTTTACGCCGTACTGAACCCGCAGTTCAAAGCCCCGCAGGACCATGAATTTCTCGTCGAACTTCTCCTTCAGCTCCCGCTGCCACTGAAACGCCAGGTTTGCCGGGCAAACAATCAGCGTGCGCTCAACCAGTCCCCGGAGTTTCAGTTCCCGCAGCAGCAGACCCGCCATGATGGTCTTGCCGGCTCCAGCGTCATCCGCGAGCAAAAAACGGACACGAGCCAGCTTCAGGATGTACTCGTAAATGGCCTCAATCTGATGGGGTAGGGGATCAACGCGGGAGACGGAAAGGCCGAAATAGGGATCGAACTCATAGGCGATTCCCAAGGAGTACGCTTGAATCCCCAATCGCAGCAAGGAAGCGTCGCCCCGAAAGGACCGGGTAATCTGGAGAACACGAAGCGACTGCAAATCCTGCTCCGAGAGGGATACGACCCGGAACCGTTCTGTCTGCGTTCCAACGAGGCCCAGCCTCCAAGAGCCGTCGGCGATTCGGGACGCGGTTTCGATCCGCATCGGCTCGCTGAATAGCGTGCCGGTGATGATCTGGCCGGGTTGAGGGGCAGAAGGCATGGGATATACAGCGTTTGCCGTCGAAAAGCCTGTTGGAACACAAGTCGAACGCGACCAATTTTACGCGCAAATCCAGGGACACGCCACGCTGATCTGCCACGGATTCGACACCCGTGGCCTCCATTCGGGGGGACTCCCGGAACAAACTGTCATGCAGGGTGGTGTCTTGTGAGGTGGTAACACGGCCGGCGGATTCGTCCAGAACTGGACGAAAGATCACTTTTCTTCAGCCCATCCCCAACTGATTGAACCTTTTGGGTAGGATGAGGCATGGCAAGGTCCTTTCCTGGTTATAATAGCGGCGGCGGGCTAAGGGACGCCCGAGGCCCAGTTTTCCCGGCTGGGTGCCCGCCTGCATTGTGAATAGCGGGACGCCATCTTGGGAGATGGTCTTGGTGAAATTTCCAAGATAGACAATCCGCATTTGCCCCCAACCGTCTTCCGAACCGGCATCCCCCCCTCTATTTAGGGGATAGTTCTTGGGTGGTTTCTGTCAGCGAGGGAATTATCCCTAGAAGTCTCACAAAGATAATCTAGGGCGGTGGAGACATGAGGAAGCAAACAAGCTATACCTGGTCTGCCACAGAGTCAAGGGAAGTCGAGCTAGAGTTGCAAGAATTTGACGATGAATGGCTCGACGAGTGGAGTTTCGCTTGTTTAGTGTACGAGTGCGAGGGGCGTGGATGCGAAGAAAACTTTGATGCCATAGCCACGTTGACGAGTGAAAGATGTTCCAGGACTCTTAAGATCTTGGGCGACGTTGGACGCAGGAATCCCTATTGGGGGGAGCCAATATTTACGCGCAAGGTCGTAGAAAAATATGTTCGGAGAATTCAAAAGGACCTAAAAAAGGCATTCTCTGAATATTTTCCTGACGATAATAGTTCCTTTATATCCGAAGGCGAATTCCTACTTGAAGAAAGCATTAAGTATGCAAAGAGGGCGGGAAGAAAGGCGATTCGCCAAGCTGAAATATCCTGGCTGAAGAAGGCAAATCAGCTTGCGGCTAAGGATGCAGACCGGGATCAGCTATCAGAAAGTAATTCTGATGCCAAAACTCCAACCCGCAGGGGATACCGAAAAGAAGTCCGCGAGTGGATGAAGCGGAAACAGCTACGCACGCAGGAACAAGCAGCGAAAAAGTTGGGGGTTTCGGTAGACACATTAAAGACCATCATGTCCGACAGAGGCAAGTGTCGCTGCAGTAAAGAGACCTTAGAGTCCGTCCTTAAAAAGATCGGTTATAACGAACCATAGCCCAGTATTTACAGTTGCCAATCAACTCACCGTTACTCACCACTTGGTCACTGGCACCCACCTCCCTTCCTAAAGTTTAATTGTTTAGCGTGTTTCCGCAGAGCTACTCTTTGTAAGTTACTGATTCCATGGACTAAAGCACACTAAACAATTACCCTAAAGTCTTGCCATCCAGCACGATAACTGGTCGCCTCAAATTTCACTTTTCTGCTCACCGACTCACCCTGTAGCGTCAAGGCATGAGAAGAACATCCCTCTGGAACGAGCGGGCGGGCGGTGCCGCCTACGGCGGTAATGATGTGCAGGAGGCGATAGGGGCTCACGCAACGAATTCCCTCCACGGCGGTTTGGGTTTAGGGCGTTCACCCGGTCCCACTCTTCGATCCGTCCGCAGAATGACAAATGTGCTGGAGGCTTTTCACGAAATTAGCCGGAAGCCCGGTTGCGATGGAGTTCCGTGGGAGGCTTTTGCGAACGCCTGGGCTTATTGTCTGTGGGATCTCCGCTTTTTTGAGGAATACGGCTTGCACCCCATGCTGGAGATTCAAGGGAGCATGGCATTCGGCGGACTCCCTGATCCGGTGAAGGAGATTACGATAGGCAATCGAGTCGTCCAATGGGGTACCGTTGCGAACCGCATTGTCCAGCGGGCCGTCATGCGAAAGGCAGCGGTGAATCTGGATGCTCACCTCTCGAATTGCAGCTACGCTTACCGACCGGGAAGATCTGCTGCCACTGCTATTCAACGCGTACAACACGATATCCGGCGTGGTTTTCGTTGGGCTCTAAAGACGGATATCGCTAGCTTCTTTGACAGCGTTAACCGCGAAATACTCGTAGGCCAGCTTCGGGACACCATTGCAGATGAGTACTTGTGCGACCTGATCATGGAACAGATTTCCCCTATGGTGTACCGCCTGGACGGTGGCAGCAGTTTCCAAAAAACGGGCCTTCCTCAGGGCAGTGCGTTGTCGCCGTTCTTGGCGAACATTTATCTACACCAGTTCGATCGGGCGTGCTCGTCCGCGAACGGCTACTTCCGTTACGCGGACGACATTTTGATTGTAGGGAAAACGAAAACAGAAGTCGTAAGGGCAAAGGCTTCCATCAAACGGCGGCTTAGCCGATTGGGGCTGAAATTGAACGCGGAGAAGACCTTCATCTGCGATCTTTACCGCGAACCGGTTGTGTTTCTCGGATATGAGATTCGGGGAGGGAACATTTACCCGCCCCAAAAGGCAATTGAACGGTTGGAACAAAATCTTAAGTTTCGGGGGCAACCAGAAGACCGGCTAAACCTAATGAAAAGCTTCGTACAACGCCATCGGATCGGTCCGGTGCGCAAGCTGTTTCGGCAGGTGGACCGCCGTCTTCGCCAGCTCTACCCGCCGGGGGTGACCCTGGTCGGGCTGCTGGATACCGCCAACGCTAGCACCGCCACCCAGAGGGAAGACGACCAGAGGAGGGAGGAACATGGCAGAGGCGGACTGGGCCGGAGAGGCAGCATCTCTATTACGCACATCTCTGGCTCCCCTGCAGGCGAGGCTGAACATGGCGACTGAGAAAGCTCAAGCGAGCAGGCCCCCGCAGTCGCCGCAGCCGGGGGTAGCGCTTCAGACGGGCGCGCTACCCCTTGCCCCCAAGGGAGGAAAGGAAAGTTTGTGTATGCGGCTGTCGCAAAGAAATTCGATGTACCTAGATTACGTTCAGAGCCGCCCGTGCAGTTTTTGCCTGGGCAGACCGTGCGAACCACACCACGCCTTCAAACGGCTTGGGGGCATCAGCACGGGAGGTCTGGGGAGGAAAGGGAGCGATTATCTTTCGATTGCCGTGTGCCGGCAATGTCACGAAAGAATTCACATAGGATCGCTTCGGCCAAGCCATGCTGATCTTCGTGAATTGATCGTCATCCATTTGGTTTGCTTCATTGACGAAAATGCTGCTCGCTTGTCTGTGTCCGTTTCGTGCGACTACCTCAGCGATGATTGAGCAACACAAGGCGAACGGCGGGGCGCTGGCCATGAGCGGCAGGCAGCCCGTGACGTCCGACGAAAACCCGAGTCCACTCCATCTACAGCGGCATTTTCACGTGAGAGAACTGGCCGAACTGTGGGGAGTCAGCCCGAACACCGCCCGCCGCTGGTTTGAGAAAGAACCGGACGTGTTGCGAATCAGCCTGGGATACCGCCGGGGCAAGGATCACAAGGTTTGCTTGCGGATCCCCGAGTCGGTCGCCGAAAGAGTTCATCGTCGGCGATGCCGACTTGATGTATAATCCCGCCCACATGCTCCTATATCGTCGCCATCTGCGAACCTGCCGACACCGGAAGAAGGGCCAGAACTTCGCCGGTTGCCAGTGCCCCATCTGGATTGACGGCATCCTGAACGGGAAGCGCTACCGAAAGGCGCTCGAAACCTGCGAGTGGGAAAAGGCAGAGAGAAAGAAAGCGGGCCTGGAGTCTTTCGGAGAGGACCGAACCAGCAAGACGGTTGCGGAAGCGATAGCGGCGTGGGATTCCTACCTCGTATCGCAAAAGCTCCGCGAATCTACGCTAACGAAGTACCGGCGGCTGCTGGCGCAGTTTTCGGAGTGGTGCGCCGCCGAAGGGTACGTAGCGCTGAGGCAGGTCACGGTTGAAGAGCTGGATGCGTTCCGAGCCTTCCGCCCCAAAATAGCCGCGACAACGAGTGTTAAGGAATTGCAGACGTTCCGGGGCTTCTTCGCGTTCTGCCGCGACCGGAAGTGGTGCGACGAAAACCCAGCCAAGAGAATCAAGACGCCAAAGGTCCCCGACAACAAGATTGTTCCATACACGAGGGAGGAAGTTTCTGCGATTATGGCGGGCTGTGATGAGATCGGCCAGCAGCCCTACGAGCGGGTACGTGCTCGCGCAATGCTCCTCGTCATGCGCCATACGGGGTTGCGCATCTCGGACGTGCTCTTCCTGCGGAAGGACCAAGTGAGGGACGGCGTAGTGCAGTTATTCACGAAGAAAACGGGCGGGCATGTTCTTCTGCCCGTCCCGCGTGAACTGCGCGACGCGCTGGACGCACTCCCACTACCGCACGGCGCGAAGCGGGAAACTGGCTATTTCTTCTGGAACGGACATTCCAAACCAAAGGCGATCCTGAACAACTCAGAACGTTTGCTATTATCCGTGTTCAACAAGTCGGGCGTGAGGGACGCTCATGCCCATCGGTTCCGGCACACCCTTGCCACTGACCTCCTGGGTCGGGGAGCGAGTGAACAGGACGTAGCCGACGTGCTCGGCATCTCGCCCACCATCGTGCGGAAGCATTACGGGAAATGGTCGCAGGCCCGTCAGAACAGAATCTTTGAGTTGATGCGCCAGTACCAGGAAGAAACCATCGCCTGCCCCTTCTGCAACGGGGAAGGCCGAACAAAGGCAGGGGAGTGTGGGCAGTGTGAGGGCGCTGGCCGGATTCACATTGAGGAGAAAACGCCGCGCTGAATGGTACACCTATGGTACGCGGCAAATTGTTTCCCCCTAACCGACTGAAAAACAAGCCATAAATATGGTGCTGGAGGGGGGAGTCGAACCCCCACGCCCGGGTAGGGCGCCAGATTTTGAGTCTGGTGCGTCTGCCAGTTCCGC
>JACQGE010000139.1 GCA_016199675.1 Acidobacteriota bacterium
GCGCGCCGCCCGCTGGGGAAACCGGTAAATGCCATCAAGTTTACCCCCGCTTCCTTGAAGACCGCTAGTGCGCGCGCCGCTTCTCCAGCCTTGTTGGGCGTCTGGATGTAGTAGTAATCCACCTGATGAATCGTTTCAGCCATGATTTTGCCTCCTCTTGAACAGTAAATGTGCGTCTATCCTACTCCAAAGAGCCGTGATCCGTACCAACACTTTATGTATGTTGAATGCTCAAGCCGCAAGCTGCTTCGCTACGTACTGACTTACTTCGGCCTGGATAAGAGGATCGGTTCCAAAACCGGGGAACCAGCAAATTCCGGTTTCCTTGCGAAACCAGGTCATCTGTCGCTTGGCATATTGCCGAGTCCCCGCCTGTGCATACCGGATGGCGTCTTTCCGGCTGATTCTTCCCAAAAGATAGTCCAGCGCCTGGCGATACCCATGCGATTGAAACGGTGGCGCGGTAGCCGGATAGCCTCTGTCCAGAATTTTGCTGGTTTCCTCGATTAAACCCTTCTCGAAGAGGAACTCTGTTCTCTGGTTGATCCGCTCATAGAGTTCCGCTCGCGGGGGATTTAATCCCACCTTGCACACCCGATAATGTTCTAAAGCCTTTCGGCCCTGCCGAAACAACTCGGACATAGCTTCTCCGCTCTGCAGGCAAACTTCAATCGCTCGAATAGTTTTAGGGATGTCATGCGGATGGATGCTTGCTCCAGAGACCGGGTCCAGTCGGCGCAAGAGGCGGTGCAAATAATCTGCTCCTTTCTGCTCTGCCCTCCTTCGCAATCGCTGCCGTAACTGTGGGTCACGGCTCGGTCCCTCAAACAATCCATCAATCAACGCCCGCAGATAAAAACCTGTCCCCCCCGCCACAATCGGAAGCTTCCCACGGCTCGCCACTTCCGCCAGAATTTCCCTGGCCCGCCGCGCATACTCCCCCGCGGAAAATTTCTCTTGTGGCTCCAGAATGTCCAGCAGATGGTGCGGAATGCCTCCGCATTCTTCCGGCGTTGGCTTGGCCGTGCCGATGTCAAAATACCGGTACATCTGGAGGGAATCGCAGTTCAGGATTTCGCCCTGGAATTGTTGGGCTAGATGGACTGCCAGGAAGGATTTCCCGCTGGCGGTTGGCCCCACTATCGCCAGCAAGGCTGACTGTTTGCTCATCTCAGGGGATAAAAGCCATCCGCAGATATTTCCACCACACCCACAGCACCAGCCCTAGCAGCAGCAATAAGGTGCCCAGAAGACGCTGTCGGGAGACCGCCATATTTCACTGGTAGTTGACGGGCAAGTTATACAGGTAAACGAAACGCAGCAGGATGTGATCGCCTGGAAACTCCGGCGGCAAAGCGGGAAAAGGATTGGACAAACGGATGCTAGCTAGCGCCGCGCTGTCTAGGGAAGTCGTCCCGGAGCCGGCCATTAAGGTCAAATCCGGGACCGTTCCGTCGCGGAAAATGGAAAACTGCAATACGACCCTTCCTTGCTTCCCCAGTCGGGCGATTTCCGGAATTACGGAGTACCAGTTTCGCCGCACCAGTAAATATATCCGCAGCAGGTACGGTTGGAAGTCCACACCCATGGTATCGGAAAGAATCTGAGGACCGGGAATGTTGAGGCCGGGCTGGGAAGGATCAAAGCCAGGAAAGTCTTTCCCCAATCCGCTCCCGCCGGCAGCATGTTCCTTGGCCATCCCGCGCAGGATGTCTTCTGTCCCCCGGCTAGGCGCCGCCAGCGCAGGCAATGTCAATTGAGCCTGGGACGGGGGTTCCTCTTCCGCTCTTGGAACCGGTTCCAGCGTCGGACGCCGCTCCGGCGGTTCTTTGGGCGACTCCGGAAAATCCGGGATGCCAATCGGCGGTATCTGCCGGGCCATTTGCTCTTTGCCTTCTCCTTCGCTACGCGCAGGCGCGGGCGGTTTCTCCGCAGACTTCGGCGCAATCGGGAGATCGGGTGGAGGCTCAAAGAGACGCGAAAGCAATTCCCGCGACGGCTCCTCTAAGCGCGGTTCTATTTTGGGCGCTTCCGGGGGCTTGGGAACGGGCGGAGCCTTTAGCTTGGGCTGCTCGGGAGGAGGCTCGTACAACATCGTCACTTCTCTCGGTTCTGGCTTGGGAGAGATGGGTTGTGGGCGGAACAACTCCGGGTTTGTCACCAGAAGCAGAATCACCAGCAAATGGATGATGACCGAAAGAAGAAAGGTTTCCCGGCGACGCGCGAAAGCGCGTTCATCCGACAACTCCGCCAGCAACGTGGGCACCGGATTCGCAATCTCTTCCAATGACTGCTCCTAAAACAGCTTTCTTTGCAGAACCATGCCGCTTGTCATCCCTCAGCCTTTGCCGTCGGAATCGGGATCAAAGACTCCCATGAATAACTTCTTTTCAAACGGTCGGAATGCCGGTCAATTTCCTTAACTATTTGATGCGCCAAAGTCAAAGCCCGTTTCGCTTCTTTTCCGTCCACCGAAGGAGTGCGCCGCTCCCGCACATTCTTCACGAAGTCCGCTAGTTGCCGCTTCAAAGGTTCTTCCCGAGGCGGTTCCAGGCAGCGATGCGACAGCAGCGGCTGCGGCCCATTCAATTCCACCGTCGTAACTGTAGCATCCTGGCGGGCGTAATCCACGGAAATGTATTCTCGCGGCTGAAACCACCGCAGCTTGCGTACCCTCTCGGTGCTGACCCGGCTGGCCGTGAAGTTGGCCACACATCCATTTTGGAAGGCCAAGCGGACATTGGCAATATCCACCTTGGGAGTAAGCACCGGAAGCCCCACGCCCCGTACTTCCTCCGGCTCCGAATCCACCAGAGAAAGAACAATATCCAGGTCATGGATCATCAGGTCCAGGACAACGTCCACGTCCAGGCTGCGCGGCGTGAAGACGCTGAGGCGGTGCGCCTCAAAAAAAAGCGGCGAGCGCACAATCGCTCGCGTGGCTTCCACCGCCGGATTGAACCGTTCCAGATGTCCCACCTGCAAAACCCGTTGATTCTTTTCGGCGGTGGCAATCAACAAGTCTGCCTCGGCAACGCTGCGCGCCATCGGCTTCTCTACCAGAACGTCAATCCCTGCCTCCAGCAATTTCTGTCCGACCTCGGCGTGATTCTCTGTCGGAACGGCCACGCTGGCAGCTTCTACTTCTCCGGTCAGCTCTTCCAAAGAAGAGAACTTCCGGCATCCGAACTGCTCAGCCACTTCCGCCGCCCGTTGCGGCTGAATGTCATAAACGCCAACCAGTTCGGCCTCGGGCAACTCGTGATACACGCGGGCATGCTGCTGCCCAAACCGTCCCACGCCTACGACCGCGACTTTGGTGGGTTTACTCATTGGTTCGCTGCCGACATTGACTCCTCAAGAACAGATTCCTCGCTGCGTTCGGAATGACAACAAAAGCCCTGTTCTTCGTCGAAGAAAAGCTCATGGCGAAATAACCTCTTTGCCGAGGTCCTCCGCTGTTTAACCAAGAATCCGATGCTTAGTAGAGTCGGAGCCAAGCAAGTTACAAATCCTCAAGTAGTGTTTTGAACCTCTTACGTAGAAAAAGCGGATTCTAGTATTACTGCTGCCCGGCCAAATATCCTTCCACAGGTACAGATCAATTTTAAGCTTCTCCAATCTGATCCGTCCTTCCGAATACTCCTTGAAGATTGGTTCTATCTTGCCGCTGTCTGTGTACTCGTTGCCTGTCAACACCCTGATTAAGTCCGAGAACATGCATAAATGGTCAGATTTTGCGAATACCAGTATATTCGGGTATTCAAGAGAGGAATTGACCGCATCGAACTGCGCGGCTGCCTCATGAATGTGCGTCGTAAGCCGATTGAAAATCGGATCAGGACGGGCACCGCCGACAACCTCCAACGGTTGCGCGTTCTTCATTTGGTTGTCAAGCCATCCATCTCGCTGAATGTGCTTTGCCTCACAGTATGCAACCAACTGGTGAGCCTTAAACACCCGGAAGTCTGGCGTTTTAGTGCGCTGCATTTCTTCCTTATTGAAACGCTCTACTGTCATCTCTTGGGTTGTGAGGAACTCCACGGCTAATTGTTCACCGGGGTTCACTGTAGGTCTCCCGCAAGCGACACAATACGACTTCCGAATCCTGAGCTTCGAGTTGCCGATAGAGTAGCGTTACGAATGCAGTCCCCACGTTAATTGCTGCTGTCGATGTTTCACTTAGGGTTACTGAAAGCGGGGACGCAGCTTCGTAAAGTTGCAACTCAAGCGACAACTGGCCTGCCTGGTGCGAGGCGTTGGTCAGTGCGAGATACACGCTCACGAGCAAACGGCTCGATATTGTTTGTGATGCTTCCATTTCGGTGATTTGGGACCGGGCGACACGAATTTGGTCACGGGCCGCATCAAGCGATTTGCGTATGGCATCGGTTAAAGCATAGGGCGCGTTCCAACGACTAAAATTTACTTTATCGCTCTCTTCCTCGAAACGGCGCAGAACGTAGTCCACATCCTTCAACATGGTTGTAACTTCCTGCTTCGTTGGATACCCAGATGGGGTTTGCGCACTGAGGGGGAGAGGCTGAACGATCAAAAGAAAAGGGGCGATAAATAGGGTTCTTTTCATGATTTTCCTCCCTCTACTCAAAGGACTAGGGTTCTTCCTCACAGGCTTCTCTTTGTCCGCTCCCTCACGGTCGCGGCTCGGATTGTTCCGTCAGGCGGCGCTTACTTCGACAAACTCGCTCTCCGAACTCGGCGAGGGCACCGGGAGGCCGTCTTCCCGGAGGCTCTCGATGTGAAGGTCAATCGCCTCGCGGATGAGTTGCACCACTTCCTCCCTCGTCTCGCCTACAGCAATGCAGCCGGGCAAATCCGGCACATGTGCTCCCCAGCTTGTCTGCCCCCGCTCGATCACTACCATGTAGCGCATCACATCCCGTCAGGGCATGGCTTCAGCCATGCCGAAGAGAAGCGGCCATAACACCGGCTTTAGCCGCTGAGGTGAGTCTGGGAAGGAGTTTCACGGCACGAAGCGAAAAACTCCCCTCAGTCGCTGAAGCGCATTACTCACCACATCGTATCGGCACGACTAAAGTCGTGCCCTGACGATCTTTTTCGTCTGCACGCTCGTTCACCCCTCGACTTTGCTCGGGGCAGGCTCTCGTGGCTCGGATGGAGCCACGCAAACAATGGTTATTCCCCCCGCATCATTCGCCTCGGCCAACATCTGCTGCCGGTCAAACAATAATGTCCGGCCAGCATCCACGCTCAAGGCTGTCGCCCCGCACTCTTTCATGACAGCAATCGTGGGCAAGCCCACCACGGGCACGTCAAAGCGCATATCCTGATCGGGTTTTGAGACCTTGACCACACACAATGGCCTCCCGTTAACCAGTTGCGCTGCCCTTCGAATCACCGCGTCGGTTCCTTCCATCGCTTCCACGGCCACACAGGCACGGTCGGCCACCACTACGGTCTGGCCGATGTCCCAGCGTGCCAAGTCTCGCGCCACTTTCCTCCCATAGTCGAGATTCTCTGCCTCCTCAGGCTTAGGAGCGCGCTGCGTCAGCACGCCTTCCTCCGCCAGCAGCGGTTGCAAGAAAAGCGTGGAATCCTCCAACACAATTCCTTCTTCCTGAAGAACCTTAGCCACGCCGCCAATCAAGGCGTCCGTGTTCTTCTGAGGCAGCGAAAGCAGAAGCTGAAATAGTTTCCAGTCTGGGCGGATGGAGGAGAAAATCTGATTGTGTTTCACCTGCCCCGCCATGACCGCGCGGCTGACGCCTTCCTGCTTAAAAATTTGGATCAGGCGCGACAACTCGCCCAGCCCCAGCCAATGGACGCAGCGGGCATAGGATTCCACTTCCGGCCCTGCCTCCTCGCGGATGGCAGCTACGATCATTTCAATGCCCCGGCTGCGCGCCGCTTCCAGCACCAGCAATGGGAATTGCCCATTGCCGGCAATGAGGCCATACCGAGGCGTGCTAGCTTGCGGCTCGCTCATCGCCTGCCGTTCATTCATCGCTTGCTTTTCACTCATCGAATGATTCCGCGCTCCGAGCTTTCAATAAAGCGAATCAGTTCCTGGAGGTCTTCCGAATCAGCAGCTTCAGCCCTCAATTTCTCCAGCGCCTGCGAAATGTTCAGCTTCGAGGAGGTCAGCAGTCGCAGAGCTTGGTTCAACTTTTTACGCTGCTCCAGCGAAAACCCATGGCGCTTTAATCCCACCACGTTGATGCCATAAACGCGCACCGGTCGCTCGGAAACTGTTTTGGAGAAGGGGAGCACGTCCTGCGTAATCACGCTGTATCCGCCGACAATGCTGTGCCGTCCTACCCGGCAAAACTGGTGGACCCCGCAAAACGCTCCGATCACCGCATAATCTTCGATCAGCACATGCCCGGCCAGCGTCGTGCCGTTCGCCAGGATGGTGTGATTGCCGACCCGACAATCGTGCGCAATGTGCGCGTAGGCCATAATCAGGTTATGGTCGCCGATGGTGGTGATGCTGCCGCCGCCCTCGGTACCGCGATGAACCGTAACGAATTCACGGAACGTATTATCCTGGCCAATCACAGTCTCGCTCCGCTCGCCGTGAAATTTTAAATCCTGTGGAATTACGCCAATGGAAGAATACGGGAAAAACCGGTTCCCCGGACCGACACGCAACGGCCCTTCCATATAGATGTGGGCCATCAACTCGCATCCCTCCCCGATTTCTACTTCGTCGCCGATCACACAATAGGGCCCCACGCGGGCATTCGCTCCTATGCGGGCGCCCCCATGGATCACGGCTGTGGGATGAACCTGAGATGTGCTTACCGGAGTCATCGTGCTTTCTCCGCAATTTTGCAAAGAATGATCGCTTCGGCGGCCAACTGGCCATCTACATAAGCCTTGCCCTGCATGCGGCAGAAGGTGGACTTGCGCGACAGGACTTCCAACTCCAGGCGCAGTTGATCGCCCGGCACAACTGGACGCCGGAATTTAGCATCTTCGATGGCTGCGAAAAAAACTAGCTTCTCGTTGTGGTCGGGAATATCCCGCAGAACCAACACGCCGCCGGTCTGTGCCATGGCTTCTATAATTAAAACGCCAGGCATGACAGGAAATCCCGGAAAATGTCCCACAAAAAACGGTTCATTCATGGATACATTTTTGAGACCCACAATGCGCTTTTTCGGCTCCAACTCCACAATCCGATCCACCAAGAGAAGGGGAGGGCGGTGCGGGAGAATTTTCTGTATCTCACTGATGTCCAATGTCATAGAATTTCCTGTCGGCGTTTTTGGCTCGCCAGAGTTGGGAATGGAGACGCCGTCCACAGTCAAGGCGCTTAATGGTTGAGTTGTCTTTTTCATCCGTAGAACTTTGGTTCCTGGAACTCGATTGATTATATTCAAATTGCGCAGGAAGAAGAAACCTTCATGAGACATATCCCATTGGAAAATCTCGCATTGAACCTTAAAAAACACCAAACCGAAATGCTGAAAATGCTGCGGCGGTTGGTGGAGGCCGAATCTCCCAGCACAGACAAGACCGCCGTGGACCGCTTCAGCAAAATGGTCAAAGGCACTCTGCAAGAGATGGGTGCACAGATTCGAGTCAGCCCCTCCCGCCAGACGGGCGATCATCTCCGGGCTGAGTTTCGGTTCCATTCTGGCAAGCCGGCGGGCCAGATTCTTTTGCTTGCCCACATGGATACCGTCTGGGAACTGGGAACAATTGCTCGCATGCCTTTCCGCATCAAGAAAGGCCGCGCATACGGTCCCGGAATTTATGACATGAAATCGGGCATCGTCATCGCCCTGTTTGCGCTGCAAGCACTCCAGCGCATGCACGCCCCGGTAAGGAAGAAAGTCATTTTGCTACTCACGGCTGACGAAGAGATCGGGAGCTTCTCCTCGCGGCCCCTCATCGAGAAGGAAGCCCTCCAAAGCGACTGTGTCCTGGTGGTTGAACCAGCCTACGGCCCCGGCGGAGCCTTGAAGACAGCCCGCAAAGGCGTAGGGACGTTCGAAATTCGCGTAAAGGGACGCGCCGCCCACGCGGGTGTCGATCCGGAAAAAGGAGCCAGCGCCATCGTGGAGTTATCGCGGCAAATTTTGCGAGTCCAAAAGTTTGCCAATCTCCGAAAAGGCATCACCATCAACGCCGGCCTGATCCAAGGCGGCACGCGCACCAATGTGATAGCCGAAGATGCCGTGGCGCAAATAGACGTGCGCATCGCCCGCCTTCGCGATCAGCCTGCGTTGGAACGGAAATTTCTTTCGCTGCGGCCGTATGACCGCCGGACGAGGTTGGAAATATCTGGTGGCTTTAATCGGCCGCCGCTTGAACGCACTTCCGCCACCGTAGAACTGTTCCAACGGGCACAACGGCTGGCGCAACCGTTAGGCCTCCGACTACGGGAAGTGATGGTCGGAGGTGGCTCAGACGGCAACTTCACGGCAGCCTTAGGAATCCCTACGCTCGATGGCCTGGGCGCAGTAGGCGACGGAGCACATGCCTTGAATGAACACATTGTCATTTCGGAACTGCCGCGTCGGGCTGCCCTGCTGGCGCGCCTGATCGCAGACTTAGGGGTTTCCGAGCTGTGACGGTAATAGAGCGGTCTCCATATAGTTTCAGAATTTGCGGTGGAAACATGCTTCGCTTATACTCACATTCTCTACTGATTCCACGCAATAAAAGCCCACGGCGTAAAGGCGGGGCATCGGTTAAGGTCCCATGTCCACGGCGGAAAGCAAACAAGAATTGAATCCCTGGCAGTCGCAAGGGATGCTTTTTGAAGAGGCGGTTGGACATTTGAATTTGCCCGCCGGACTGGCGAAGGTGCTGCGCGAGCCGAGCAAAGAAATCATCGTCCACATCCCGGTGCAGATGGATTCCGGCGAACTGGAAGTGTTTACGGGCTACCGGGTACAGCACAGCATCGCTCGCGGGCCGGGCAAAGGAGGCATCCGGTATTCTCCGGACGTAACACTGGACGAAGTGCGGGCGCTGGCTTCCTGGATGACCTGGAAGTGTGCCGTGGTGAACATTCCGTTTGGGGGAGCCAAGGGCGGTGTGGTCTGCGATCCGCAGAAGCTGTCCAGGGGAGAACTGGAGCGGATCACACGCCGCTACACGGCGGAACTGCTGGATTATCTGGGGCCGGAGCGGGACGTGCCCGCGCCAGATGTCAACACGGATGAGCAGATCATGGCCTGGGTGATGGACACCTACTCCATGCACATGCGGCACACGACCACGGCGGTGGTGACTGGGAAGCCGTTGGAATTGGGGGGATCGCGGGGACGCCACGATGCCACCGGGCGCGGCTGCATGATTGTGTGTGACGAGGCACTGAAGAAATTTAAGATGGCGCGCGATCGCACGCGGGTCATCCTCCAGGGCTTTGGCAACGTAGGGTCGCAGGCGGCGCGGCACCTCTATCAAGAGGAATACCGGGTGATCGGCATCGCCGAGAAGGCAGGAGGAATCTACAACCCGCACGGCTTGGACATCGTAGCGCTGATGGATTACCGCAAAGAACACGGCACGATTGTGGGATTTCCCAATAGCGAGCCGGTGGACCCGCAGGAATTGCTGCTTTACGATTGCGAGATTCTCTTGCCCGCCGCCTTGGAAAACCAGATTACCAGCCGGAATGCGGACCAGTTAAAGTGCCGCATCCTGTGTGAAGGCGCCAATGGGCCGACTACTTTCGCAGCCGACAAAATCCTGGAAGAGAAAAATGTATTCGTCAT
This sequence comes from Acidobacteriota bacterium, assembly GCA_016199675.1. Classification (GTDB taxonomy): domain Bacteria; phylum Acidobacteriota; class Terriglobia; order 2-12-FULL-54-10; family 2-12-FULL-54-10; genus JACQGE01. The sequence goes on from JACQGE010000139.1 coordinate 9,717, forward strand.
CCCGGACATTTTGGCCAATGCGGGCGGAGTCACCGTTTCTTATTTCGAGTGGGTGCAAGACCGCCAGGGTTATTTCTGGACCCTGAATCAGGTGCGAGAGCGCATGGATCGCATCCTGCGATTTGGGTTCTACGATGTGATCACGTATGCCGAGCAGCAAAACGTGCGGACACGCATCGCCGCCTACATGCTGGCCATCGAGCGCGTGGCCTCCGCCATCCGGCTGCGCGGCATCTACGCCTAGGACATTCGTTGCTCTCTCCGCTTTGGCCCGATATAATGCTCTCAGCCACAGGTAAGGCAGGAGAATTCCAGGCAAGCATGGCCAAGAGGGACAAAGCATCGGATCTTGAGCGCAAAATCAAAGAGCTGGGAGTGTTCCACGAAGTCGGCAAAGCGCTCACCTCCACGCTGGATCTGAGCCAGGTTCTGGAAATCATCATGGAGAAAGTCAGCGATTTTTTCCGCCCCGACTCTTGGTCGCTGCTGCTCGTGGATGAAAGAACCGGTGAACTCTATTTTGAGATCGCCATCGGCGAAGGAGCCGATGTCCTGAAACAAGTCCGCCTGCAAGCGGACGAAGGTATTGCCGGCTGGGTAGTGAAACAGGGCGAACCTTTGGTGGTGCCGAATGTTGCCGAGGACAAACGGTTCGCCCCTCGAATGGATGCCATGACGAATGTCCAGACTCGTTCGGTCGTGTGTGTTCCTGTGCGGGGGCGAGAGAAAATCCTGGGCGTAATCGAATTGATTAATTATCTTGCGGAATTGAAGCTGGATGAAGATGATTTGTTCCGGCTGCAAGCTCTGGCCGACTACGTCGCCATTGCCATTGAGAATGCCCGCTACGTGCAGCGCATTCATGAACTGACCATCACGGATGATTTGACCCGCCTCTATAACAGCCGCCACCTGCATTCCATCCTGGAGGCGGAGGTGTATCGCTCCACGCGGCACCGCTATGAATTCTCCTTGGTTTTCATTGATCTGGATTATTTCAAGATGGTCAACGATCGTTATGGTCATCTGGCGGGAAGCAAGTTATTAGAAGAGTTAGGGGAATTGATTAAGAATCACCTGCGGCTGATTGATTTTGGATTCCGTTACGGGGGGGATGAATTTGTGGTGCTGCTGCCACAAACTCCCAAGCGCAGCGCTATCAATGTGGCTCGCCGTCTCCATCACATGATTGGCCAGCAGACCTTTCTGGAGCACGAGGGCCTGAATATTCACATCACGGCTAGTTTGGGAGTCGCTGCTTTCCCCGAGGACGCCCAGACAAAAGAGGAATTGATCCGATTGGCCGACGAGGCCATGTACACGGCCAAGAAGAATTCCCGGAATAGCATTGCCGTCGCCAATCAGGGCGTCTTGGTCTAACGTTCAGGCCGGCCATGGCATCGAGTAAACCTATAGCTTCCATGATGCAAGTCAACATCACCAGTGGGGAATGCGTGCTCTGTGGCGGAACCGGCTGGCGCCCTGTGGAAAAAAAAGGGCAGCGCGCGGTGGAGGTTTGCCAGTGCCGCCAGCAACCTCACGATGAGGATTGGTGGCTGGATCGCGCCCATATCCCTCGTCGGTATCGGCAGTGTGATTTTGAAGACTTTTATAATCCGAACAACAACCCCAGTCTGCAAATGGCCTTGGTCAAATCCCGGGGATTTGCGGAGCAATATCCGTTGGTGAAGGCGGGATTGCTATTCCTAGGCAATCCGGGTGTCGGCAAAACCCATCTGGCCGTGGCGATTCTGAAAAAATTGATGATCCAGAAAGGCATGGAATGCCTTTTCTGCTCCTTCCAAGAATTGCTGCAACAAATCCGGGACAGCTACAACCCGGTCTCTTTGAGTACCGAATACCAAGTATTGCATCCGGTCTTGGAGACGGAATTGGTGGTTATTGACGACTTGGGGGCGAATCGGGTCTCCGATTGGGTCGAGGATACTGTAACCCATATCTTGAATTACCGATATAACCAAAAGAAAGCTACCCTCCTGACTTCCAATCTGCCGGATGATCCTGAAGAGGTTAAGGAGCGTGGCCCCAGCGGTAAATATCGCATTGGAGACACGCTGGAGGATCGTATTGGTAAGCGGGTCCGCTCCCGCCTGTACGAGATGTGCGAGGAAGTGAAAATCAGGGCCGATGACTTTCGGCAAACTGTCCGCATGCACGATCGCTGAGTGATTCGCAAGGCAAGGAAAATTTCTTTGCGAAATGAGACGCCAACGGTTTTGCAATCATCTAATAATTGGAATGAGAATTGCTTTACCCTCACATTAGAAAGTTGATGTTACAAATGCTAAAAAAGGAGCCAAAAGAACAGGAGGGTTTAAAAATGACCAATAGAAATGGTGACAAAGTGCTGTGGATGTTGGCTGGATTGGGAATTGGGGCTGGTGTCGCGTTGCTGTTCGCGCCAAAAACCGGCAGAGAAACGCGACGCTATCTGAAACACATTGCTGAAGAAGGACGCGACAAAGTGGTCGAAACCGGAGAAGAGGTTTTCGAAAAGGGCAAGGAAGTCTATGAGCGTGGCAAAGCTGTAGTAGATGACGCGATGGAATACGTAGACCGAGGGCGCCGCGCCATGTTTCGCTAAGAGTTTTAGTTTGTGTAACTGATTGAATAATGAGGATCATTGTTAGTTTTTGGAAAGTGGAACTTTAGAACCATCGGTGGAATTGCGAGTGTATTTTAAAGAGAATCGCAATTCCACAGGAGTTGTTTTTTTAGAATTAAGGTTGCAAAATCTGGACATAAAAAAACCACGGCAAAAGGTCTTTTTTTACCGTGGGCCAACTACCTGCTTATTTCTTAAGCAGGTAGTGGCTTAATGATAAGCGTGCCAGTTGCCCCAGGCATCGTAGTAGCCTGAGGGATGCCAGTTGCCCCATCTATCGTAAAAGCCGGCAGGCTGCACGGTCGTAGGCGCCGGTGTATAAACCACACTAGGAGCCTCTCGATAAACAGCAGGTTGTTCTCGATATATAACCGTAGGCGCAGGCTCTCGCAGATAGACGCGAGTAGTGCCACCGCAACCGAAACTCAACACGCCAATTATTGAAACAAGGATCATCAGAGGCAGCTTTTTCAACATAACCTACCTCCTTTCCCTTACTCCTACATTGGATGCAATAGCTAGTTTGCGGTTGCCATCTCTAAGCCATTGCAAGCAAAGCAAATTAATTAATTTTCAATGTGATGAGAGAAACAGGAAGGTGCACCGGAGGTTCCAAACAGTCATGGCAAATTGGCCGTCAGGGAGAAGCGTGAGGGAAGTTGATTCGCTTCTCAAGATCAGTGATACGCCGTTCCAGCGTGGCGAGGCGCTTTTTGAGACCGTCCGTGGCTCCCTCGTTATTGGAAATCCGCTCCTGCGTGGATTCCGCAAAGCCGTAAAATGCTTTCAGGAGCTTAGTCTCCACATCGCGGATCGCCTCAATGAGTTCGTCCCGAAGGGCCTTCATATCGCCCTTCAGTTCGTCCCGCAGTGCCTTCAGGTCGGCTTTGGTAACGTGGTTGTTGTTTGCCATGGCACTTATTTTGTTAAGTATATCATTTTTTCAACGTCTGGTTTATCCAGGTGGTGTAAAACTACCGAAAAGCCCACGGCTTGAAAATAAGGCTCGTCCAGGTCCATACTCAGTACAGGAGAAAAAAGGGACACGGAGGATTCGGCTATGCCATCTACCACGATTGCCACGGTCATCAAGATGATGGAGTCATTGCCTGAAGATGCACAGCAACAAGTTGCCGAACGTCTTCGCGAGTATATCGCTGATTTTCAGGACGAGCGGCAATGGGACCGGCTGTTCCAGAGAACCCAGCCGCAGCTTGTGGACCGGGCCCGGCAGGCCAGACGGCAGATCGCTCAAGGGGAAGCCAAGCCACTCGACTATGACCGGCTATGAAATCTTCCACCCTGCCTTCTTTTTGGGCTGCCTACACAGTTCTTGACGAAGCCATCCAGCGGGCAGCCAGAAAAGCCTACGGCCTATGGGCTGAAAATCCCTTCCACCCATCCTTGGGGTTCAAGTGCATTAACCGAGAAGAAGATATCTGGGCTGTCCGAATCACACGCGGGTATCGGGCCGTCGGAGTTCTGGAGGGCGATACGGTTACGTGGTTTTGGATCGGAAGCCACGACGATTATGAGCGTTTCTTCCGATAAGGAAACAGATAGACCTCCCTAAGAAGCCCACGGCAAGCCTGCCCTGCCCGAATCCGAGCCGCGCGACAGTAATGGAGCGGTCATAGGACCGCAGGGGTAGCCACAGCAAATCGGCGATTTCAATTTGCCGTGGGTTTGTAAATATCTGGAACGCCCACGAAACCTTGCCGGAAGATCACCGAAAAGCCCACGGCGGAAATTGCACTTACCGTGGCTATCGGCTGAACATCAAATCAGTTTATCGGTTTCCCGCACCATCTGCAGAAACGAGCTTTGTCCCCAACCTCTTTTCCGCAGAACTCGCAATACATGCTTGTTTTAACCAGTCCTTCTTGTCCGGCGAAATCGGCCCCGCCGGGGGCGATTATTTTCCTTTTCTGCTTGCGTTTTCTTGCCTCGCGTTCAATACCGCCGAACACAATAGCAATTGCGATTGCTAGTGGGGTTTGAAGCGCGTCGAGTGCTTTCGCCGCGAAATATGTTACGTTACATAACACGCCCAAGCTGCGACAAGTAATGAGCCCCAGAACAAGGACTGCCAAAGGTATTCCTGCAGCTACCGCATAAAGTCTAAACATGAAGTCCGCACGGAGAAGCTTCAAAAGCCCTAGAATCCCCAGGATAATTGCCACTAGCAACAGCCAAGTCATGCGACATCTTCCTAAACGTCACAAACTACGGGGAGAGAATGCGCTCACGCAGGTTACTAGCCTCAAGGTTATTTATCGTGTATTGCCAAGTATTCGCCAAATTTCTCTCGTGCCTCGTCAATCTTTCCGCTAAACCACAACTGCAATTCTTCCTTTTTTTCAATTGTTTCGTGATTTCCGCCCCCTGCGATGACATCAGAAAAAGTTTTCAAGTCTACAGCCTTCTCGTATACGGCGTCGAGGAAGTCCTGAATATCTTTCTCAAAAAAGAAAGATTTGTCCCGCGATTCTCTGAGAAATTTCCTCAAGCCTTCATCAGAGACGGTTCCTATTTGAAGGATTTCAGCGATCAATTCTGCCACTGCCCGGAATATTTGATAGCGACGATCATAGAGTTGCATCTTCCACCGTACTCTTTCTAGGTGGTACTGTTGATAAGCTATGTAAACCGTCACTAATGCAATAATCGGGGTAAGAAGCCCATCAAGACTAGGGGGAGTGAGGTATCCCCAAAGGCCCTCAAGCATCTTTTGCACCGTTGGCCTCCTCGACTCAAAAATCTTGGTCGTTAGCCTACTGCCTACAGCCGATTTTTACGAACACCCGCTGGTGGAGCCGCAGTTCTCGCATTTGTAGCAACTGCCGTTGCGGGTCATGATGGAGCCGCAGTCGGAGCAGGTAGGAGCGTCGGCGGTGGCAAGCGAAGGAGCGGTGGTTTTCTCCCGCGCGCTGGCTGGGCTTGGGGTGGGACTGCCGGTAGACCAGGGTTCTGCCTCAGGGGCTTCGCCAGGGATCACGCCTTCTTTCGCCTTGTAACCAGGAATGAATTGCTGGCCGAGCCAGCGGAAGATGTAATCCATAACGGACTTGGCGAAGGGAATGTCCTGGTTGCCGGTCCAGCCGGAGGGTTCAAAGCGAGTGTGGGAGAATTTATCCACTAGGACTTTCAACGGCACGCCATATTGCAGGGCCAGCGAAATGGCCGTGGCGAAGCTGTCCATCAAGCCGCTGACGGTGGAGCCTTCCTTGGCCATGACGATGAAGATTTCTCCCGGCTGCCCATCCTCGTACATGCCAAC
>JACQGE010000135.1 GCA_016199675.1 Acidobacteriota bacterium
CCGACCTTTGGTTCCGGAGACCAACGCTCTATCCAGACTGAGCTACAGGCGCGTGCCTTTTATTCTAAACGACTTGCGCGCTTCTGTCACCTCTCGAATTGCGAATTTACTGCATACTGGTTACCTACTAGCGATTCAAGGCTCCCCATCGCCTTCCTTGCCGATTCCGGGGCTGCTTTGGCGTAGTGGTTCATCGTAGTGATGTAGGGCGTGCCGCAGGATCGACAGAATCGTTTTGTCATCTACACCGATCCGCTTCAGATTGGTAGCCAAGTCCCTGTAGGTTTGGTCCAGTAAAACATACTTAGGTGGGTGAACTATAAGGATTGGCGCGGTGTACCTTCAAAGTTCATGTTGAGCAGCCGGAATTCAAACTAACCCACTTCCGCTACATGCCCTTGACAGCATTGTGAGGGGAGTGATATACCGTAATCGGTCGCTAAGGAAGGAGAGTCGAAGATGGGTATCAGAGGTTGGCGTGGTCAGTGGATGGTGCTTCTGTTTTCGGTCAGCAGCCTTTCCGCCGCGAGCGCCGATCTTCGACTGGTGGAAGCGGTCAAGCGGGAGGACAAGGAGACTGTGCGTTCCCTGCTGAAGCAGCAGGTTGATGTAAATGCGCCCCAGGGGGATGGAACGACTGCGCTCTTTTGGGCGGCCCATCGGGATGATTTGGAAATGGCGGAACTTTTGATTAGCACTGGCGCCAATGTGAACGCAGCGAACCAGTATGGTGCTACTCCTCTCTGGCTGGCCTGTACCAACGGGAATGCTGCCATGGTCGAGAAGTTATTGAAGGCCGGGGCGGACCCGAATGTCCCCCTACTCTCAGGGGAGACGGCGCTCATGGCGGCAGCGGGCCGTGGAAGCATGCAGGCGGTGAAGTCGCTGCTGACGGCTGGAGCGGACGTAAATGCGAAAGAAACGCGGGGAGGACAGACAGCTCTGATGTGGGCGGTGGCAGAAAAACATCCGGAAGTTGCACGGTGGTTGCTCGAGTACGGAGCAGACGTCCGTGCCCGTTCGAGGGGTGGTTTCACGTCATTGCTGTTTGCTGCCCAGCAAAGCGATATGGACCTTGTCCAGATTTTGCTGGCCGCTGGAGCGGATGTGAACGAGACCTCGCCGGACGGCATGAGTCCCTTATTGATGGCGAGCGCCAACGGTCATGAAGTGCTCTTAACATTTCTGCTCGACAAGGGAGCGGACCCGAACGCGGCGAACAATGAAGGATATACTGCCTTACACTACGTAGCAGCGGACCGGAATACGCTGAACATGGCAAAGGCACTTCTGGCGCATGGGGCGAATCCAAACGCTCGACTTGTGAGTGATCCTGCCAAGGGCGACTCGAGCACGAATTATATTGGGGCGACGCCCTTTTTTATGGCAGCCGTAGCCCGCAATGTGGACATCATGCACGCTTTGGTGGCCAGTGGCGCCGATGGATTGCTGGCGACAACGGAGACGAACTTTTTGAATGGGTCGAATGGACGCAGACTTCAAATGGTGGCGGGCACTACGCCGCTGATGGCGGCGGCGGGGGCGGGGCGTTACCGGGGTAACTATCCGGAGTTTACAGAGGCAGAGGAAAAGAGCGCTATAGAAGCAGTCAAACTGGCATTAGAACTGGGTCCTGACATCAATGCGGCCAACGCGTACGGCCAAACTGCACTGCACATCGCAGCATATTTAAAAGCGGACACACTTATTCAGTTTCTGGTGGAGAAAGGCGCCAAGATGGATGTGATGGACAAGTTCGGACAAACTCCGTTGAGTATTGCGCAGAGGATCCATACGGTAGACCTGGGAAATAATTTTGATATGCAACCTCGCAGGTTAAACGAAAGCACAGTAAATCTGCTTCTCAAATTGGGCGCCACCCCGCTAGCCGCTTCGGGAGTAAAAGCATTGGAAGGATTGTCACAATAAGAAAGCGATGCAGTGGTCATTGGCCGGGACCTTACCGACCGGGCCCCACACTAACCATCGTTTCCTACGGCATCAGATGTGGAAAAAGGAAGCTTATCTCCACGACCAGCAGCTACACGGAGAGGAGATTAAGCGTTCCATTGCTGTCGCCGAATCTCTCCACCGGGACCCCTAACTTATCCATTAGCGTCAAGTATAGATTCATCAGCGGCGTATCTTTTGGATACCGGATGTGACGGCCCCCTTTGATCTGGCCCGATCCCCCACCTACTAACAGGATGGGCAGATTCACGGGGATATGTTTATTGCCGTCGCTCAGACCGCTGCCGTAGACGATCATGGAATGGTCTAACAAAGAGCCATCGCCGTCCGGCGTAGATCGCATCTTTTCTAGAAAATACGCGAACATCTGGGCATGTAAGATATTGATTTTGAGCGTCTTTGCAATCTTCTCAGGATCTCCCTGATGATGCGTTAATGGGTGGTGCGGATCCGCGATGCCGATTTCAAGGTAGGCTCTGGTGCTACTTTCGTGGCCTATTTGGAAAGTGCTGACGCGGGTTAGATCGCATTGGTAGGCCAGAACCTGTAAATCAACCATTAACTTGATATGCTCGGTGAACGTGTCTGGGATACCAGCGGGCCGTTGCAATGTCGGCAGTTCCCGGGCGGATTGTTCTTCGGCCATCTGGATGCGCCGCTCGATATCTCGAACGGCTTCGAGATATTGGCTGACCTTGTTGCGGTCGCTGACACCGAGCCCCGCCATGAGGCGAGTCGCACCTTTCGTAACCGAGTCGAGAATGCTAGCTTGCTTCTGGATTCGCGCGAGCCGCTCTGCGGGATTCGTGCTGTCACTGGTTCCAAATAGGCGTTCAAATACCGCGCGAGGCTGGTTCTCCATCGGAAGCGGCGTCGTAGCATTGCGCCAGCAAATCGTATTCGAATAGGAGCAGCCCCCATCGCATGCGCCCAGAATCTCGGCGGATTCGATGCCGAGCTCCAGCGACGCTAATTGGGTGTGCTTCTTGAATTCCTGGGCAATGATCTGATCCACCGAAATTCCTGCGCGGAGTTCTCGTGCCCTTGAATCCACGTGAACACCCGTTAGGAACGCCGCGCTGGCCCGCGGATGCTCTCCTGTGACATCTATGCCGGGTAGTCCCCATGCTTCCTTATTGTCAAGTCCGCTTAGTATGAGGAGGCGATCACGAAAGGGAGCCAGCGGTTCTAAAATAGGAGTCAACTCGAAAGCAGCACCCTCTGTCGCCGGTGCCCATTTATCCATAATCACTCCGTTCGGAACATAGACAAATGTCATGCGGACTGCGGGCTTGGTTGTGTCCAGCGCACTTGCAAACGCCGGAATCATCCCATCCAGCAACGGAAGAGCCAAGGTTGTACCGATGCCGCGCAAAAACGTGCGGCGGGGAATGGCCTTTTTGAAAATCATCATGGCTCTTGTGACCTCCTCATTTGAAATGGTGCACTTTTAACTATACCCAAAGTTAGCGACGACCAGCGATAGTCGGGAGCGGCCTCTCGTGTGATCTTGCGGATGGCCGGGAAATCGTAATATTCGACTCCTCGGCCTAAGGCGTAAGTCAGGAGCTTTTCGGTAAAGCTGCCGACAAATTGTTCGCGTTTGTTCAGCAATATGTTCCGAAGTTCAGTTGGACCCTTGAACTTAGTACCGTCGGGCAGTTCTCCTGACGCATCGAGAGGAGTCTTAGCCGCGCCGCTGGTAGTTCGCCACTGACCGATCGCGTCAAAGTTTTCTAGCGCGAAGCCCAGCGGGTCCATTAACTTGTGGCAGCTCGCGCAGGCGGGATTCTTCCTGTGTTCCTCCATCCGCTCCCGCATTGTGAGAGCCTTAGTCTCTTGATTATCCTTCAGGGATGGAACGTCTGGAGGCGGCGGGGGGGGTGGTGTGCCCAAGATATTTTCCAGAACCCACTTGCCGCGCAGAGTCGGAGCCGTCCTGGTATTATAAGATGTCACCGTTAGAATGCTACCCTGGCCCAGCAATCCTTTTCGCATTTCATCGTTCAGCCTCACGCGCCGGAACTGGCTGCCGTAAATATTTGGAATCCCATAATGCCGGGCTAAACGTTCGTTCAGGAAGGTATAATCCGCAGCCAACAAGTCCAGCACGCTGCGATCCTCACGCACAATGCTTTTGAAGAAAAGCTCCGTCTCTCGCTGGAGTGCCTCCCGCAGGTTTGCATCAAAATTGGGAAATAGACCTGGATCCGGAACCTTCGTGCGCAGATTACGCAGGTACAACCACTGCCCGCCAAAATTGCTCATCAGAGCCTCCGAGCGGGAATCGGCCAGCATCCGTCGCACCTGTTGTTCCAGTACAGCAGGATTTTGGAGCTTACCCTTTTCAGCTAAGTCTAAAAGCTCGTCGTCAGGGATGCTGCTCCAAAGAAAAAACGACAAACGGGAGGCCAATTCGAGGTCGCTGATGCGATAGGCGGTATTCGGTGGCACATTTTCCGGATCGCGCTCGACGCGAAATAGGAACTCCGGGCCAGCCAGGATTCTTTCAAGCGCCATCCCGATTCCTGCTTCGAACCGCCCCTTGCTCGAGCCAGCCTTGTAGAGGTCGAGCAGAGGCTGGACATCTTCATCCGTGACCGGCCGGCGATAAGCGCGACGGCCAAGCGTGGAAAGAATCTTCTTGGCACAGGATTCCTCGTCCCTGCTGCCAGTTGGGCGGCACACAAAAATCTTACTTCGACTGGCTGTCTCCCCCGGTCCTTTGGCATCGTAGGGACCACCGATGGTGACACTGGCTATGCCTTCAAAATCTTCCTCCCCCACCGACGCTCCTGCAGGTGCGACAATCCCAGCAGGATAGCGAAACACACCTTCAGGTTTTACGGTTTCTTTTAGGAAAGTGATTCCAACCAGCCGCGTACCTGCCTTTACGGGGATACGGACCTCCAAACCCTCATCCGCCGTGCGCACGTATTTCTCTTGCTCGGCGTCCGTCGGCTTTCCCTTGCGCTCGCCTCCAATTTTGAATAGTTTGATTCTTGTGCCATCTAGCCGGACATCAAGCTGCTTCGACTTGTCGATGCCAAGGATAGCCCCAAGATTGTCTCGTTGCAGACGGAATCTGATGACGTACTCGCCGTCTAATGGGAAGTTGTGCCGAATCGCGATTCCGCCACGCGACCCAAACGGCAACTCCTCACTCATCAGGTCTTCCTGTCTAAGGTTATCGGGGACATCGTACGTCTCTAGGACCGGAGGGATAGTGGGATCTCCAATGGCGAGGCGGCTGATCTTCTCTGCCGCTAACATATATCTTTCCAACAGCACCGGGGATACCGCGAGGACAGCCCCAATATTGTCAAAGCCATAGGCAGCATCGTCGGCAGGAAGCATCGACCTTCCATCGACATCAACCGCGAGCAAGTCGCGGATCGCGTTGGTATATTCGGCTCGGTTGAGACGATAAATAGACGGCCTGCCGGGATTGGGCTGGGCCTCGGCTGCACTGTCGAGTTCTGTCTCCAAATAGGTAGCGAAGGAATCGTAGGTAGCCTTATCCGGCCTTGGCATACCGGCGGGAGGCATCTGCCCGGCCCGAAGTTTCCGAATAACCTTTTCCCATACCGGCGCGCCTTCCGCAACCTTCTCGACATCCATCTTGTCCAACATCAGGCCTGCGGTCTTTAGTTTTTCGTTGTGACAGGTGACACAGTAGCGATTGAGAAGAGCACGTTGTGGTAAGGCGGGCTGCGCAACGGGGCTCGATGTCTCTTGGTTAGCTGCCTGGGTATAGCAAACCCACGCTAATGCAATTCCCATCCCCGCCAGGAGCGTTCTTAGCATTGCACCCGACCCCTCAACTCTTTGTCGCAATAATGCAACTAACGCAGACGCATGTCAACTTTAATTTAGGTGCTTATTGCGGTTTCCCCAAGAAAATAAACTTGCTAGGCAAAAAAGCCTCGGGGGTCATAAACCCCCGAGGTCTCGTTTTTCACTTCCTAATCGTCTCTCATCTCAAAACTCAAACTTCAGCGCCAACTGGATTTGCCGGGAAGTCCCCACTGTTCTCGTGATCCGTCCCGGGTTGTCCACAGGACGCCCGTTGGTTTCAAAAACACTTGTTTCCGGGCCGGCGAAGACTGGATGATTTGCAAAATTGAAAAACTCGGCCCGGAATTGCAGGTTCTTCCGTTCGCCAATCGCAAACCCCTTAAACACGGACAGGTCGAACTTGGTTAGTCCCGGTCCATCCAAGGTGTTCTTCGCCAGATTCCCAAAATATCCCGCTGCTACCGGCAGAAACTGGGTTTCATCGAACCAATGATCCAACTCTCCGATCACCGGGTTGGTGTTTCCTCCCGGTTTCAAGTTGGGCCGAACGGCGCAGCGGCAGAATGTATTGGTAGAGTATCCGGGTCCGCCGATAGTTCGAGGTAAGCCAGACCGTTTGGTAAATGTTCCATTGACTTGCCAACCCCCCAGAATCGTATTGGCAACATTACCCATATTTGACCCGAAGGTGAGACCCTGTCCTACAGGAATCTCATAGGTGAAATTGAAATTAAAGTTGTGGGGGACATCCTGATCGGCCCGGCTTTTGTCGAAGTTCTTATAGTCCCAGGCGTTCGATGTCTGAAAAGCACCACCGCCCTCGCCGCCCTGGATGGCCATCCCTGCCGCTTGGCTCAGGTTTTTCGACCAGGTATAGGAAGAGCTGAACTCAATTCCCTGGGCAAACCGCTTCTGAATCCGCATTTGCAGGGCGTTGTACCAAGCATCTCCGATATTGGCAGAGGTGCGGGTATTATCCCAAGCGGGATTCACCGAAGGTTGGTTGCGCGGAGTAAACAGCACTCCGTTGGCGTCTTTGCTGAGCGCCGGCTGAACGTCATTGTTTACCGCAGGCAGGTTGATCCCGCGGGTGCCAATGTAGCTCATCCTCCCGACCCAGTTCTGCCCGAACTGGCGCTCGATTCCGAAGTTCCACTGCATCGCATAGGGATACTTGTGGTCATAAGTGATAATTATGGGCGCGCGCGTACCCGTGGTGGGATCCACTCCAGCCAACGGGTTCGGCCATTGCGTCAGGTTGCGAAGTTGGATTCGGTTCGCGGAAGGCGGGTGGAACTGCGTCAACGCGAATTGGTAGAACAAGGGCATTTCCTTAAACATCCCGAAGCCGCCCCGGATGGAAGTCTTCGAGTCCGGGCTGTAGGCAAAGCCAAAACGCGGCATGAACCCCCCCAGGATGTCTCGGAGTTCGAACAGGGGCTTGTCGCCCAACTGCGTGTACTCGGTGTCCCGGAGCACATCAATAATATTGGCTGTCTTCTGGTTGACCTCTACGGGAGGAGTGGCATGTTCCCAGCGGACGCCGAAGTTCAAAGTCAGGTTGGAAAGCAACTGAATATCGTCCTGAACGTACCAAGAGGCCAAACTCTGCCGGTATCCTCGATAGGGGTCCGATGGCGCGAAACCATTATCCGCTGTAAGAGTATGGGTAACGAGCAGGCTGTTAATGCCACGGCAATCGTTCGTACCGCCGGTGCAGTAACCCGTGGTTCTCTGTCCTGCCGTCAGGAAGTTCTTCAAGGGAGTAAACCAGGAGGCGTTTCCGTTTGCCCAGATCGCGCTCAAGGCATTTTCCTGGAACCGCCGAATGTCCACCCCGATGTCGAGCGAATGGCGGCCCTTGCTGATGCGCACGGAATCATAATACGTAAACGTGTTGCTTACAAACTTCACTGGAGCGATTAGATAAGCCCCCAGTATCGAGTTTCCGATGCCATTGGTCCCTCCGGGAACGCTGACGCCGGGAACGGACCAGGGACCGCTCCACGGCACTCCGGGAACGACTTCCAGTTGAGGGGGTATTCCCGGGAAATCAATCACATCCGTTCGCGGGTCCCCGTCAATGCATTGGCATTGTTGGCTTCGATTCCGGGAAAAGCCGAACCGCGCCGTGTTCAACACCGTGGGAGAGACAATCCGGGTCCAGTCCAGCGTCGAAAAATTATAAGCGCCCCATTCGGCGTTGGTGGGGTGGGTCTTCCCGTCGCTCAGAAATTGCGAGTCCGGCAACTCCCTGCTGCTGTAATCATACACGACACGGCCAAAAATCCTGTCATTGTCGCTCAGCCGCTGGTCAATCCGGCCCATGAAATAATTTTCACGGCCCACCCGCGCCCGGCTGACCCGAAATTCCTGGCTGCCATCGTTCTGGTAACGGTGAGTCCCCCGGGGGATCAGCGTCAGAAAGGGCAGAATGTCCGGGTGGATTCCTTTCGGAAGAACTTCCGTAACGATGGCCTCTTCCTTCGTGCAGGTTCTAAATCGTGCCCCGGTAGCTGGATTGATTGGGCAATTTGTGATGATTCCCACCCGTGCTTCGTCCGTCATGGTGCTGCTAAAATCCGTGGTCCCCAAGCTTTCCCGCAAGCCTTCATAGGAGCCGAAGAAGAAGGCGTTGTCCTTCACAATCGGCCCGCCCAACGTCCCGCCAAACTGGTTTCGCTTGAAGGGAGGAATCGGGTCTTCCGGCACGTCGAAAAAGTTCTTGGCGTCCAGCTTCTCATTCCGCAAAAACTCAAAGGCGCTGCCGTGCAGCTCGTTGGTCCCCGAGCGGGTGACGGCATTCACCACGCCGCCGATCGCGCGCCCATACTGCGAGCCATAGTTGTTTTGCAGAACCGTGAACTCCAGAATCGTATCCACCCCCAGCGTCTGCCCCATCACGCTCACCGGCGGCGTGTTGTTGATGGCGTCCGTGATCTCAACCCCGTCCAGCATGTAAAGGCTTTGCTGCGGCCGCGCGCCGTTCATCACCATCCGCCCGCCGCCCTTAAAAGCGCTCTGCGGGGCACCAATGTCCGCGATCACTCCCGGCTGAATCGCTGCCAGGTCCGTGAAACTGCGCCCATTCAGCGGCAACTGCCGCATCTGCGTTTCCGTCACCAAATCGGCCACGGTTGAATTGGTGGTCTCCAGCAACGGAGCTTCTCCGGTGACGGTAATCACCTCGGCCACCGCGCCCACCTGCATCGCAAAATTCACCGTGGCCTGTCTTCCGACCGTCAGCTCAATCCCGCTCCGCACCAGAGTCTGAAACCCGGCTGCCTCCGCCGTCACTTCATACATGCCCAAGCCGAGCTCCGGCGCCCGGTAGCGCCCCTGCGCGTCGGTCGTCACCGTGCGGGCGATCCCCGTCTGAACATTGCGCGCCGTTACCCTTGCTCCTGGAATGACCGCGCCCGTCGAGTCACTTGCTGTGCCTAAAATAGTTCCAGTAGTGACTTGAGCCAAAGCTACTCCAGCCAAGCAAACCATGTACAAAAATACTTTCCACACTATCTTCTGACTATCCATTGGCCACCTCCCTAAGCTTTGAAAATGGTAG
>JACQGE010000140.1 GCA_016199675.1 Acidobacteriota bacterium
AAACTGGGATTAGCCGCACAGTGAGCACCGACGCGGCGGGCCGGTACCTAGCACCTCAGTTGCCGCTGGGCAACTACGAGGTGACGGCTGAGGCGCCCGGCTTTCAGACGATTGTCCGCAGCGGGATTACCTTAACGGTCGGCCGGGAAGCGGTGGTGAATTTTGCTTTGCAAGTGGGCGCGGTAGCGGAACGGATCACGGTGACTGGGGAAGCGCCGCTGATTGAAACCACCAGTTCCACGGTTGCCGGGTTGGTGAGCGAGACCCAAATGAAGGACTTGCCGCTCAATGCCCGCAGCTACGAACAGCTGGCTTTGTTGCAACCAAACGTTTATTACCAACGCAATGTTGTTGCCACTGCAAATACAAGCTTTGCTCCGAAGATTTCTGCAGCAGGGATGCGAACCAGCTACAACGCGTATGTAGTAGACGGAGTTGACATTATGGATTCGCAAGGCCAGACACCAGGCAGTGCGGCGGGGCAAATGCTAGGGGTGGAAACGCTGCGGGAGTTCCGTGTACTGACAAACAATTATCCGGCTCAATATGGCCGCGCAATGGGGGCAGTGATTGATGTGGCAAGCCGTTCCGGGACCAACGAGTTACACGGGACGGTATTCGAGTTTCTGCGGAACGACAAAGTGGACGCCCGCCAATTTTTTGATCGGGAGAAGCCTCCCTTCCGGCGGAACCAGTTTGGGGCCGTGGTCGGGGGACCGATTGTTAAGGACAAAGCTTTCTTCTTCGGGAGCTACGAAGCGCTGCGGGAGAGGCTGACCACCTCGAATGTGCAGTTCGTTCCAACCGAGCAAGCCAAGCTAGGAATCTTACCGAATCCGAGCAATCCCACCCAAACGAGGAAGATTGATGTTCATCCGGCGGTTAAGCCGTTTCTGGCTCTTTACCCTACTCCACAGCAGGATATTGGTGGGGGCGTCGGGACCTTTACTTATCCCTTCAAGGGCTCGGTCCGGGAGGATTTTTTTACTGGGCGGGGGGATTATCAACATTCAGAAAATGTGTCCTATTTTGCTCGCTATAGCTTTGACGATACCAATAAGGTGCAATCTCGAAATGGGGGCCTATTGATTCTCCCCCCGTTTGCAGAGGGTATCGTCTCACGCAGTCAGATTGTCACGTTGGCTGAAACACGCTTATTCTCGCCTCAAGTCATCAATGAGTTCCGGCTTGGATTTGTGCGCTCTGCTCTTCGTACACGGAATGTTCTGACCGGTCCCGATCCGAAGATAAGCTTTCCACCAACAATCGGCCAGGGAATTATTGCGGTTACAACCGGCTCTTTCAATGTAACGGGTTCGCAAATAGCAAGTATAGGCTCACCGGGTTTTGGATTTACTAGTTATGTGGGGAACACCTTTCAGGTTGTGGACAACCTTAGCTACGTAGTCGGCGCACATTCCTTGAAGATGGGCCTCAATATCGAGCACTTCCAAGACAATGTCGGCAACCTAACGGAAACGGGTTTATATCAGTACAGTTCGACGTATAGGTTTCAGTCGCTTGAGCAACTGCTCACCGGCAGTGCGCGCACCTTTGAGGGTTCCTTAAGCCCTTCGCCGAATGGCATCAGCGGTCGCCAGTGGTTGTACGGGCTCTATGTTCAAGATGATTACCGGGTTCGTCCAAACTTTACGCTGAATCTTGGCCTGCGGTATGAATGGGTCAGTAACTATTCAAACGACAATAACCGATTTCAAATATTGAATGATTTGTTCGGAACTGTGAAAACTGGTCAGAAAAATGAATGGCAGGGCCGTGTGTGTGCTGGCTGTGTGGACCCTCGGTTTGGGTTTGCATGGGATCTTTTTTCTAATGGGAAAACGGTGGTGAAGGGTGGGTTTGGAATCTTTCGTGGTCAGCTTGCGCGGTTTATGGCCTACTATAACGCTAACTCAGGCAGCCCGGGTGGAGTTGACCTTTCTGCGGATAATCCCTCGTTTCCAGACCCCACTGTTGCAAAGCCCGGTGCTGTTATTCGCATCTCACCCACCGGGACAGGTAGGGGCGGCGTCAGCAAGATCATACCTACCATACCCAGCACTCCGTCTGCCCTGCACTGGAATTTAACTTTGGACCAGCAGATACTACCCAGCACGATGGTTCGATTAGCATATTTAGGTAGCCATGGATACCATCTAGAAGGCGGCTGGGAGCCAAACACGAGACCTTTTGTGATCCAGCCCGACGGTAGCATATTTTTCCCAACCGCTCCAGCCGGACGGATCCGGCCGGATTTTGGCAGAACTACGTTGGCGCTCTATGACTTTAACTCCTATTACAACGCCTTAACAGTCACGTTGGCCCAGCGCGTGAGACGGGGACTATCATTCGAAGTTTCTTATGCGTTCTCGCGAGAAACGGATGACACGTCGTTCGGTGCTACACAACCCGCTCACCTCACATCCGAGGCGTGGCTGATAGATGGCAGGCGCCATGTGCATCACGGATTATCTGGTCTTGATATGCGCCAACGGTTTGTCGCAAGCGCAACCTATGAATTCCCTGCTTTTCCTGGACAGAGTGGCTTTGCGCGCAAACTCCTGTCGGGCTGGCAACTGAACTCCATTATCACTCTGCAGGCGGGTATACCGATGACTCCCTTGATCGGGTTTGATCGAGCTAACTCCCTTGGGACAAGCCCTGCGGGTGCCCAACGAGTGAGTTTGAGTCCTTCCCTCAATGGGCCGATACCGATTTGCCCCTGCCAATTGCCCGCTTCGTTGGGCGGCGGGACGCAAGGCCAACCCGAGCGGTATTTTGACCCCACGGTTTTCGTTTTGCCCGCGGTGGGAACCTATGGCAACGCTGGACGGAACATCATGATTGGGCCCGGGCTTTTAACCTTCGACTTTGCGCTGGTCAAGAACACTGCCATTACCGAGCGAGTGAACTTGCAGTTTCGGGCGGAGGGCTTCAACATGTTTAACAACGTCAATTGGTCTCAGCCCAGCACGAGAATCTTTGAAACGAATGGTGCCATTTCAACCAGTGCTGGTAGGATCACCAATATCAGCACGACGGGCAGGCAATTTCAGTTCGCGCTAAAGCTCGTTTTTTAGCACTTAGAGTGCTCCAGGCAAGGACTAGAAAAAACGGTTCCTCTAAATGAGGACACCCGGTTATTGAAATGTAGAGTGGGATTCTAACAACAGCACAGAGTACGTAACCCTGTAACTGCAATAAACTTTAGGGGAGAGAGGAGAATAAAGATGAAAAGGGTGAAATTATCTCGAAGAGGTTTGCTACAGGGACTCGGTGGTCTTGGGGTAGTTGCCGG
>JACQGE010000013.1 GCA_016199675.1 Acidobacteriota bacterium
GAGTACCTGGCGGGCGGGATGACTGAGGATGAGCTTTTAGCCGACTTTCCGGACCTCACTCGTGACGATATTCGGGCGTGCCTGGCCTTCGCCGCGGCGCGGGAACGGCGCCTGTCGAACTCCGTAGCGTGGAACTCCTCTTCGACGAAAACCTGAGTCCGAAGTTGCCGCAACTGCTCGCCAGCGAGTATCCCGGCAGCGTGCACATTCACGAACTTGGCCTGCGAGGAGCTGAAGATCGGAAGATTTGGGATTACGGTCGTGCACAGAGCTTCGCAATTGTCTCCAAAGATACTGACTTCCGAGAGCGTAGCTTCGTCGAGGGCTTTCCCCCGAAAGTCATCTGGCTCGATGTCGGAAACGCCGGGACTTCGATGATTGCCGGGCTATTGCGGCGCGAGCGCCAACGTGTTGAAACGTTTGAAAAGCAGGACGAAACGTCGTTCCTCATTCTATCGCTTGGTGTGAGTGCAGTCTAACAGCGTTTGCGGCAATCCTTCGGCTGCGTTCGGAGCTGACTCAGGGCAGGTGGCGCGCAAGCTCCGATCTCTGAAAAGATTCGAATACGAACCTGGGTTAAGACCAAATAAAACACAGAAAATTACCGGCGAGAAGCGAAACTGGGGCATAATGAATTTATGCAACAATCACCACTTCGATTTTGTATTCTGTTTCACACTGGACGCAACGATGCAGGACAGCCTCTACCCAACCACCGATGGTGGGATTCGCGGCCGGAGGCGGACAAAGAGGCTATGAAGCTCCAGTTTATGCTGACAACCGCGCAACGGACTATGGGCTGCCGTTACAGCGTCTCGCCCATACATCCCGGATACAAGCCGCTTTGGAGACCGGTCATCAAACCAGCCTAGCCGGTGGCTGCTGATTCCCTCTCGCGCGTCCCTTCACAAGCAGCCAGATCAAAATCATTCTACAAGACCTGCAACGCAACAGCAGAATGAGCCCCGATGATAGTGTCGATTTTCGCGGAAGCGAGCCAGTATTTTTGCGCCGTAATTTCGCGAGTGTCTTTTCAGACACTAAATCTTGGCCCACCAAGTCCGATTCAAATTGACGGTGGTTCCCTCCTATGCTACTTTGGCGCAAGGGAGTATTTGTCATATGGACGAGGCCTCATCGAGTGACGCAAGTTGCTTTTTTTCTCCAAGAAATTCCGAAGACTGATGTCACCAGTCTGATCGCACAGACAGGTCCTGTCGCAAAAGTTGTTTTATTGATCCTGCTCGGTTTTTCCATTTTCTCCTGGGCGGTCATCTATACGAAATGGCGTCGGTTTAAATTATTGCGAGCGCAGGAAGAACAATTCCTGCGGGCTTTCCGCAAAGCGCGCAAGCTGTCTGAACTGAATGTGGTCATCGAAAACTTCCCGCCGCATCCGCTTCGAGCGGTCTTCGAGGCTGGGTATCGGGAATTGTTTGCGCAAGTGGGAAATCCGGGCGGGCCGGCAAAAAATCCAAAGGCTCTGGAACGGGCTTTGCAGATTGCTTCCAGCCAGCAATTGAGCCTGCTGGAACAGAATGTGAACTGGCTGGCGACAACGGGGTCCGTAACTCCGTTCATCGGCCTTTTTGGAACGGTCTGGGGCATCATGGACGCTTTTCTAGGGTTGGGGTCTGCGGGCGCAGCCAGCCTCCGGGCGGTGGGGCCGGGAATCGCAGAGGCCTTGATTGCCACAGCAGCAGGCCTTTTCGCAGCGATCCCCGCGGTCATCGCCTATAATCATTTCCTCAGCCGGATTCGGGAATTTGGCAAGGGAATGGATAATTTTTCTTTGGAGTTTCTGAATGCGGCGGAGCGCAATCCTTCCTGACCGGTTTGAATAATAGGAAGGAAGCCGTGGGGACGCGGAAATCTTAGACAACCCCAGAAAAGGAATGGGCTTCCAATTTTTCGTTAGGAAATTAAGAAAATGGCTTTTACCAATACCGAGGGAAAAACACAAACTTCACTTTCTGACATCAACGTAACGCCCTTTGTGGACGTGCTGCTAGTGCTGCTGGTGATCTTTATGCTGACCGCGCCGATCCTGCAATCCGGGATCGAATTGGACGTGCCGCAGACGCGGACGGTACGAGAAATTTCGCAAGAGAAACTTGTGGTCAGCATTGACCGGGGGCAACGCCTGTACTTGGGCAATGACCCGGTCAACATCCATGCGCTTGGTTCTTTGTTGCGTGAAAAGAAGGGACAACTCAGCGGAGAATCCATCTTTCTCCGCGCGGATCAGAGCGTGCCCTTCGGTACCGTGGCCATGGTAGTGGACGAGTTGCGGCAGGCAGGCATTGAGCAAATCAGCATGGTCACCGAGCCGATACAGCAGCGGCGATAAGGCCGAGAGTGATGGGAATGTCAAACAGCAATGTTATGGACTGGCCAGCAGCCGGAGTGGCTCCAGAACAACTTCGCAAGCCCCTGTTGATTTCCGTGGCGGCGCACACCGGTCTGGCGGGCCTGGCCCTGTTAGGTGCCATTGTTCAACACCAGGGAGCTTTCTGGGGCACCGGCAATTCCGGAGGTGTGGCTACGGTTCGGCTGGTGAGCGGAGCGAGCGTCCCGTTGCCCGCTCCCACGATCGCCACCCAAAACCGGGTGGCGACGGAGAATCCAGGATTGCATAACCCGGAGCCTCCCCAGCCGGCTCCTAAGCCTAAAGCCGAACCTCCAGAACCTCCCGTCGCCGAAAAGGCCGTGGAGATCCCAGCACGCAATGCCAAAGTAGTGCCGGAAACTCCCAAGAAAGTGATTGCGAAGACGGAGTCCGAGAAAACCGAAAAACCTGCGCTCAAACAGGAAGCCCCAAAAGCGTCGGCATCCCCTCCGCGCCCGCAACAACAGGCGAGGCTGCGTCAGCCCGAGCCGCCTCGCGAAACGGGTAATGAAATCCCTTATGGCCAAGGAGGGCCGGTCCAAGGCCCTTACGGAATCTTCCAGTCCAATGTTGGTTCCGGAGGGTTTAGCTTTGGCGAAGGCACCGGGGATTTTGGAACTCGTTATAGCTGGTACGTGAATGCTATCCGGAGCCGGGTCAGTGGCAATTGGCTACAGGGGACCGTGGACCCGCAGGTGCGAGTGGCGCCCCGGGTTTATATTGCCTTCCAGATTTTGCGCGACGGGCGCGTCGTAAATGCCGAGCTAACCTCTTCCAGCGGCGTTCCCTCATTGGATCGGTCGGCCCTGCGGGCAGTATACGATTCTAACCCGATGCCTCCGTTGCCTGCCGACTATCCGGGTTCCAGCGTCGCGGTGGAATTCTGGTTTGATTTTCGGCGGTAATATAGCTTCTGTGGGTGATCACTGCATTTCGAACAAAGAAGATGTTAGCCCTCAAGAAAAAGCATATAGCAGTTTTAGTGGCGGCATTGTTGGCCCTGACGGCTCGAAATCTGATCTCTCAGGGGGACGTAATCCGCACGGGGACGGGAATTGGGGTGGAGCGAGTCCGCCTGGCGGTATCCAGTTTCCGAACCGCCCCAGAAACGGCGCCCTTGATGAGGGTTTTTGATGAAACCCTCTGGAATGATTTGGATTATGCAGGTATCTTTGAACTGGCCCCTCGGAGCTTTTATCCGCTCTCTTTGCCCGCCCGCCCCACTGACTTGAAACTGGAGGAATGGAGTGGACCCCCGGTTAGCGCCCAAATGGTCGTGCTGGGCAATGCTTCTCAGGCGGGCGACCAAGTGGTGATCGAAGGCTGGCTGGTGGACCCGCGCAATGCCACTCAGCCCGTGGTGTTGGGAAAGCGCTATGCCGAAGAAGCCAATGAACGCGCGGTTCGGCAAGCGGCGCACAAGTTTGCCAATGAAATTATCTTTCGCTTGGGAGGGGGCGTTCCAGGGATTGCCGAGTCCAAAATCGCCTTCGTGCGCCGAGTAAGCCCCCGGGTCAAAGAAATCTGGGTCATGGATTATGACGGGGCGGGCGCAGAACAAATCACTCATTTGAACACGTTGTCGCTGACTCCGGCGATTTCCGTGGATGGAACACAGATCGCTTTCACGACTTATCTAAATGACAATCCGGAGATTATGATTTATTCTTTATTGACTCGGAAGCCTCTCCCGTTCTTTAATCGGCGGGGGCTGAATACAACGCCGACTTGGTCTCCGGACGGAAGCCAGATTGCTTTTACGTCGTCCGTCACAGGAGACCCGGAAATTTATGTGGCTGACGTGCAAGGGAAAATAATTAGACGCTTAACCGCCGCCCGCGGGGTGGACATTTCGCCTTCCTGGAACCCGAAAACAGGCGCACAAATCGCTTTTGTTTCCGACCGGGGGGGCAGTCCAAAAATCTACATGATGGACAAAGACGGAGCCAATGTTACGCCGCTCGTTACTGAGGGAACCCAGGCGCTGGACCCGGCTTGGTCGCCCAACGGCCGCTTAATTGCCTTCACTTGGGGTAAGGAGGGCGAATACAATATCCACATCATGGATGTGGCCACTCATGAAATCGTCCAACTGACCAGCGGCAGCAGGCGTAATGAACACCCCAGTTGGGCGCCAGACAACCGACATATTTCCTTTACATCTAACCGCACCGGAGTTTCCCAGATTTGGACGATGCTCGCGGACGGTTCCAGACAACGGCAACTCACTTTTCAAGGGGAAAATACAGAGCCAGTGTGGTCTAGTAGGTAAGTTTGCTAACTCGATTTCAGTACAGTTCCAGAAACTAAGGAGGGTATGATGAAGATGAGGCAATTGCGGTATTTCGGCCTGTTCCTATTGCTCCTGCTAACGGTTTCCGGCGCTTGCCGAAGGCAAGTGCCGCCACCTCCACCACCTCCGTCCCCGCCGCCGCCGCCCGCGGCTCCTTCCGTTACCTTGACAGCGGAACCGAACACAATCCAACGGGGCCAGAACGCTACTTTACGGTGGACTTCGCAAAATGCAACCGAGCTTGACTTACAGCCCGGCATCGGCCGGGTGGATTCTCAAGGCTCTCAGTCAGTCTCGCCCACGGAATCCACAACCTATACGGTTACAGCTAGGGGCGAGGGGGGATCCGCCGAGGCAACGGCGCGCATCACGGTAACGGCTCCGCCGCCGCCGCCACCACCACCACCACCGCCGCCACCGCCAGCACCGAACTTGCAGGAACAGTATGACCAAGCGGTCCGAGATGCGTTCTTTGATTTTGATAAATCCGATGTCCGGCCTGATGCCCGGAATGCTCTCACCAGCAGCGCAGAATTCCTGCGGGCGAATCCCAATGTAATGGTCCGCCTGGAAGGGTACTGCGATGAGAGGGGGAGCATTGAGTACAACCTGGGCCTGGGAGACCGCCGGGCGAATTCTGCCAAGGATTTTCTGGTCTCGTTGGGCATTTCCAGTGAGCGTCTGACCACGATCAGCTATGGCAAGGAGCGGCCTTTCTGCACGGAAAGCACGGAGGAGTGCTGGCAGCAGAACCGGCGGGCGCATCTGGTCTGTACCAACTGTGGTCAGTAGCGGTCACTCGTTCTAGCGCTGGCGCCTCCGCAAGTGGAGCGGTTCCCCAGAGTCGCAGTCTGGCCGACTCAGGGCATGCGGCCACGGCGCTTTTGGAAAAGGCGGGCTTACAAGCCCGCCTTCAGGCGCGGATTTGGCTCTTTAGAAGGAGGAGTTTAATGAGGCGACCACTTTTATTATTGGGGCTCTGGCTGGTGGGCATGGTTCCAGCCGGACTGGCAGTGGACAAAGAGGTCATCCAACTGCAACAGAGTGTTGCTTTGTTGCAGGGGATGGTTCGGGAACTGCAACGGAGTTTTGACGAAAAAACGGCTGTACTGCGCACCTTGCTTGAACAATCAACGGACCGTGCAAATTTGACGAGCTCGGAGATGAGTTCCTTGCAAAGCGCGGTGCAAACCTCCGTGGGAAATGCCAGCCAGAAGGTGGACAACATCAACAGCCAGATCCAGGGACTACAGGCGTCGCTCGATGAATTGCGGGCTCGTTTAGATAAACTTTCTCAGCAGGTCAGTAAAATCGAGTCAGCCTCCCAGACGATTTCCTCCATGGGGTCTCTGGGAGGCATGGGAGAGGGGGCCGGCGGGGCTCCTCCGCCAGCGCCAGATGTGCTGTACAATACGGGCTTGCGGGATTACACGAGTGGGAATTATCCCCTCTCGATGCAGGAATTCACGGATTACTTGCGCTACTATTCCGATACGCCGCTGGCTTCCAATGCGCAGTTTTACATCGGCGACATTTACTATCAGCAGGGACAGTTTGAAAAGTCTATTCAAGAGTACGATAAGGCGATTGAACAGTATCCCAACGGCAATAAGACGGCAGCGGCACAGCTGAAAAAAGGCTTCGCCCTGCTGAATCTGAATTTGCGAACCCAGGGAATCCAGGAGCTAAACAACCTGATTAAACGGTTCCCCAATACTCCTGAGGCTTCCCTAGCCCAAGACAGAGTAGCCTCCCTCAGCTCCGAACCCGCCGGAGGGACACGGAGAACGACGCGGTAGGATTTGCCTCTGATTTCATCCTGTCTGACTTGCGTGTTCTTCCCCCTTACGGGATAGGGTGAGCGGGCTTATGCCAACCGAGCCAAACAACTATTGCCAGATGCTCTGCAAGCTTGTATCCTACTAAAGAATCCCCTCTGGCTCCCCCACTCACGGGAAATCAACTTTGTTCTGGTATAGACGAGAGATGCCTGACTATCAATTTGTTACAGACCAGTTAGCGGTCGGTGGCGCCATCTGGACTCCCGATAATATGGGAGAGATTGCGCGCGCGGGATTCACGCATATCGTCAATCTGCAGATAGAATTCGACGATCGTTCGATCAGCGATGGGACGGGGATCCGTATTCTATGGAACGGCTGTGACGACGACTTTATGCCTAAGCCCTCGGAGCTCTTTTGGGAAGGAGTGCGGTTCGCACTGGAAGCGATTGCTAATCCGCAGGCGAGAGTCTTATTTCATTGTGCTGCCGGTATCCATCGCAGCCCTCTGATGTTGCTGGCTGTGCTTCGAGTGATGGGACATGGTTCGGAAGAAGCGATGGATATGATCCGAGCCGCTCGGCCCCAGGCGGATTTCCCCCTTGTCTACTTGGAGAGCTTAGAAGATTTTCTGCTCGACTACGAAGCCTACAAACAACTGAATGAAAGCGAACTGGAGTGCTGCGATTCCGGTTTCCCGCAAAACACCCCCGCCACTTCAGAAATCTAGAAAAAATTTTGCCCGCCATCCGTGGATTCCATAAGCGGCGCGCTTCACAGAATAATTATAGGAAAGTACGATCCCGTAAGTCGGCCTGAGCCATTTCCGCAGGAAAATGTTGGTGCTGTAACCGGCGAACTCAACATCCTGGGGGGTGAGGGACAAAGTTTGCCAGGCTTCTCGCCCGCCGCCAGCAGCGAGTCCCAGCCAGTAAACACCTTCGTGGCCGTATTGAATTGCGCCGCTTACTGATTTGGATTTTCGGTTTCCGGGCCGCGCGTTGTTGAAATTCACATCTCCTTGCAAAACAAATCGTTTCCAATAATAAATCGCCCCTAATCTGCGAATGCGGCCATTGTTGGGAGTGCCCATATACAAGCGGGTAAGACCCGCGGTCAGGATCAGGCCAGGGATTGCCGGAACCTTCAGATTGGCTGTTAAATCGTAGCGGAAACGCGGGAAAAAAGCCGCCGGATTGTCCGGCCCTCCACCGCTCAGGGCTGTGTCCGTGAAAAACCAGTTCGTCCAGTTAAAGAGCCATCTTGCTCCTAAAAGCTGTTCGGTTTCTCCGGGGCGCCTCTGGGAGAGAAGTTGGCCGGAAACGATCATTCGTTCTGATAGTTTGTAGCCCAGGAGAAACTCTCCACCCCACCAGTGACCGAAACCATTGCTAACGCGGTTGTCAAAGCCCCCCAATTCCAGGTGGTATCGGTAGCGGAGAGCTTCTGGTATTCCAGGTTGGCTAGGAGAAGCTACAGCGGGTGGATTGCCGGAGGGAACCTGAGCACTCAGCGGCAGCAGCGATGTCATGAGCACCACGATGGCGAACCCCCCACTTTGTTGTGCGTCCCTTTTCATGTTGTATTTCAGAGAGTCAGGACGGAATAGCCAGCCGCTAGCTTGCCGTAGACCGCCACATCGGATTCGAGCCGTATTTGCCTGCCTGCGCTAACCGCTACGAAAACCTCTGGCCGGCCGATTCGCGCGCCGGACCGCAAGACAATATCCGTTTCCGCCACCAGGTTCCGGCCCATAAAGCTCGACTCGCCCACCCCCACTTCGCTTTCGGAGATCACATTCCCAAGGACGCGATTGCGTGCGCCGAATTCTATACAATGGGCTTTTATATCTCCCCCCAAATAACAATCCGGTTCGGATTGGAGCGCGCCATGGATCACTAATTTGCTTTCCACGCGGCTGTAGGGGGGCAATCGCAGGTCGCCTTGCACCAACCAGGTATCCATTGCCAGACGAGTGCAGCGAGTGCCCTTTAGAACAGCAGGCATCTCGGACGGGTTCGTGCTTTGATATGGGAGAACGGATACGGAAGGAGTAGCTAGAATGTCTCCCGCGATGGAGCATGACGAGTGACGGTATCCGGCTGTAAAAACCAGAGGAGCGTAGAGGGATTGTGCCGAGACCTGAGATTCCATCTCAATGCACTCGGAGGAGCTTACTCGGCTCGCTACGGTGGTTCCTTTCCTAAGCAGGATTCTTCCCTGCGCATCTATCCAGTGGGCCACAGTATTGTGCTCCCCCAGGATCACATCGCCGTCGGCAACGACCGCTCGCAACCGCACCCCAACGCCACTCTCTAATTTGCCGCGGACATAGATTTGTCCGCGGAAACAGCTTTGAGGTTCCACGAACAAAAGTCCCTCCTCACTGTAAATGATTTCTTCAGCTTCCTGATGGCTCCCCAAACGACCGCCACTGAGGATCAGGATTTTCTCCCCCTCCGGCGTTTCCAGCACGCTCCGGATCGGCAGCTTTGTGGATTCCGGAACGGGCAACGCACGGGCCGTTTGCAGCCAATCCTGCATTTTCTCTCGGAAAGAAACCCCAAAATAATTCTCTACCCGGACATATTCCACGTCCACGGGCAGGGGTGAAGCATCGCGGGGACGAAACCACTCCTGAGCCCCGAATGAAAAGCTCAGGGAAAGGAACAAAAAGAAAATCAGCAGCAGAATCAAGTAACCCAGCATAACTCCGGCTTGGAAATTTTCCTTTCCTCAGGAGCCGTTTGCACCTTGCGATGCGGTTTTGGCTCGAACCACGTTCAAGCCGCGACCGTTGGCTCCACCGTTCCCGATGGGAGTCCCCTGATCCGAACCATTTCCGTTTCCATTGCGATAGCGTTGCGTTTTATTCCAGGCTAGAGAGTGTCCCCACACTCGACTGGCATAGTATTTCCCCAAAGCGATGCTGACCGTCATGGTGCTGAAAACAAAATTCGCCAGATTCAGGGGAAGCAAGCGGACTCGCCGCTGCACTCCATCCAGCATCGCGCTGCTGCCCATTTCAAAAAAAGAGGCGAAGTTGCCCAAGGCATTGCAGCAGGTGGCGGCCAGGAAGAGACTGGCCAGCATAAGCAAATAACTATTTCCAGTAAAAAAAAGCACAACACTGGCCAGCCAGCCGATCACAATCAACGGCGCGGTCCAGTAAACGCCCAGAAGCAGAATGCCATCCAGTTTTGTTTTCCAATCCAAATAAGGCGAGCGCAGCAGCGGAACCAGATGTCGGTGGAGGCATTCGGTGTGCCCGATCGCCCAGCGCTCGATCTGTCGGCGGCGGGCTTCCCATGTTTCCGGGACCTCTTCGTAACACTCTGCCCGATTAATATAGGCGACCTTCCACCCCTGTATCGCCAGTCGAAGCGTCAGGTCAGTATCCTCGGTCAAGGAGTGAGTATTCCAACCGCCGATCGCATCGAGCGCCGTACGGCGGACACCGCCAGCGGTGCCCCCATACTGAACGATTAAACCAAGGTCATGGCGCGCCTGTTGATTGATCTGATAGCCTCCGGCGCGCTCCAGGTCTAGGAGTCGAGTCAGTAGCGAGGCCTCTACATTGTGCGGCACCACGCGCCCCATCACCGCCCCTATCGCCGGGTCCGCAAAAGATGCCGTCAGAAATTTCAGCAGTGATTTTCCTGGAATATAGTCGGCGTCAAAGATGATCAGAATTTCTCCCTGGGCTATTTGCGTAGCCTCCTGCAAGGCAGCGGCTTTGCCGCGCCTCCCCTCCCGGCGATGCAAGGGTTTGATCCAGGGATACTGGCGGGCGTATTGCGACAAAATTTCTCCGGTGCGGTCTGTGGAGTGGTCGTTGATGGGGATCACTTCCAGAAAGCCTGCTTGGTGCGGATAATCGGTCTCGGCCAGCGCTTCCAGCACGTCCGCTGCTACAGCTTCCTCGTTGTGCATTGGAATCAGTATAGAAAGTGAGGGAAGATGAAAGCCTGCCAAGTCCGTACAGTTTATCCGGCGCGGCCAAAATAGCCGATGAAAAGCGAACAGCAAGTGGCGCAAGGCATAGGCTACCATCACCAGCAACACCAGCAGTGCTAGTATCCTGAGTCATAAGTTCGCGAAC
>JACQGE010000143.1 GCA_016199675.1 Acidobacteriota bacterium
GGGGTTGAGGTGGGAGAAAGGGGCTGCTGCCCCTCTCTCCCACACCCTCTCTCCCCGCTTCCAACATCCAAACCCGACTCCCGGATATATCTTATTCTGGGCAAAAAATGGTCCTAAGATTGGGGAGCACCTCAAAGATATCGCCAATTGTTAAACGTTGAAGGGACGGTTGTCTAGCGCGCCAAGTTTGAGCGCAGGTCTTGGGACATAACCGCAGGATTCACTTTTATCTTCTTGTTTCGTGGGTTAGTTATAAATTGTATCTTGCACCAGCAGGGGCATGACGTTACAATTTTAAGGGAGTTTGAAGAACGGAAGATGCCGATTTACGATCATAAATGTCGTTCGTGCGGAAACCAGTTTGAGACGCTGGTATTACCGTGGAAGAAGATAGCGCTGGAATGTCCGTCCTGCCATAGCCAGGAAGTCGACCAGTTGTTTTCTGCGTTTGCAGTGAACTCAAAGGAAAAGAGTGAGGCGAACTGGAATGCCGCCCGGAAGCACTTTGAGAAAACCGAACTACGCGATAGAAAAGTCGCTGAAATCGAGGCGATGAAGCACCATCATCATTAGCCTGGCTGATTAAGCATAAACCCCGAAGCATCCTTCGTCCGTTCTCCTGGCCCTTAACACCCAAACCAAGCATGCCCGGGTAGAGCGGCCGTAGTTCTGCATGTCCCAATCAGCTCTAAACATAGTCATAGAGAGAAATCGCTCCCGGCGGATTGCGGGTCTTTCTAGAAATGGAGCGGGAGACGGGACTCGAACCCGCGACGTCCAGCTTGGGAAGCTGGCATTCTACCGCTGAATTACTCCCGCTCTGTTACGCGTACAACTCTAACATAAATAATCACATGTTGCAACCTTCGGCAATAGATGGTAGTGCATGAATTAGCCCACTACCCAATAGATGGCAATAGAGTCTACATTCTACCACTGGCCTTCTATTAACGTGTTTCTTTGGCGTATTTCGCAAGAAAAGTAAATTTATCGATTAGAAACGGACACTAAGAGATCACGTTATTCCCTGGTGTCAGTGTCTCCTCGTCTTACATTGCCCCTTCCTATGGCCTTGCTGGGGGCCAGTTTCACACTGCACTACGGGTCGAAGTGGTGTACCATTCGGCGACTGTCACCGCCGTTGAGGGAAAGGATCCCCTACCATATGAGACTGCAGGCCGCTAGGATTTTTTGAAGAACCCTCCCGCGCATCCGGTTCCCAAATGCCCGATAGCCGGGAGTTGACAGTTCACCGGTTCGTGAGAATAGCCGTCTTAGCCGACCGTACCGAAAGAGACCCCAAAACTGTCGGCTGCACGTGGATGGTGAATCAGATATGTACACAAAAATGCAATTACGCCAATTTAACTAAAGCAATAATCTAGTTTAATTGCTTATATTAAATATTGCGATGATATAAATGCATTTTATGCTTGGAATAAATGCATTCGTATTGACAAAGCCCCCCAGGCCCCTTAAAATGTCTCCTGATGATACGTTGAACTGAGGAGATTGGCGCTGCCATATTGCTGGCAGTGATAAGTCCATGAAGACTTATTCACTCCTCTCACCTTGTGGTGTGTTCCTCTCGTCCCGACCAATTCGCTCCTCGTAGAACGAAAAGCTGAGCACGGCCCAGTTCGCAAATCATGGCTTCCGTTTTGCCTGGAGTTGGCAGGAAGCCGGTTGCAGTTTCGTCATTTTGGATATCCCAATGGGTCTGGTCACGAACTTGATCACGAATGAACGGGAACTCGATACCCTTTATCAGATTAGCA
Organism: Acidobacteriota bacterium; assembly: GCA_016199675.1. Taxonomy (GTDB): domain Bacteria; phylum Acidobacteriota; class Terriglobia; order 2-12-FULL-54-10; family 2-12-FULL-54-10; genus JACQGE01. The sequence continues at coordinate 1,779 of JACQGE010000143.1, forward strand.
ACAGTATCAACAGCCACCTTGAGCTGGACGAAGTCTTGGGCGAGATAGTGCGGCTGGTGCATGAAGTCACTCAGGGTGATAGTTGCTTGCTTTACTTGCTCGACGATGCGAACCGTGAACTCGTGCTGCGGGCGGCTAAGGATCCCCATCCCTGCGAGATCGGATCGATTCGATTGAAGATAGGTGAAGGCATAACGGGGTGGGTGGCTCAGGAACAAAAGGTGGTCGCTATCGCGCAAAACGCTTATAAGGATTCGCGGTTCAAGTTCTTTGCGAACCTGCCGGAGGACCGTTTTGAGGCTTTCCTTTCCGCCCCGGTAACGGCGAAAAACGAGGTGATCGGTGTCATCAATGTCCAACACCGCGAGGCGCACCAGCATTCGGAGTCAGAAATCAAGCTGCTGACCATCATCGGTCAGCAGGTAGGCAACGCCATCGAGAACGCGCGGCTGTTTGCTGCCGCCCAGAAGAGGTCACAGCAGATTGAGAATATCTTGCGGGTTAGCGAGACCGTCTCTTCCAACCTTTACCTGGATGGAATTCTGAAGCTCGTTGTGGAGCTGGCCTCGGAAATGACGCACTCCTCGGTGTGCTCCATCATGCTGGTAGACGAGGAGAAGCAAGAACTGGTCATCAAGGCGGCACGGGCCTCGAGCGAAGAGTATCTGAAAAAGCCTCCGCTGAAAATCGACCGGAGCCTCATCGGACGAGTGGTGAGCGGCGGTAAGATAATCACAATTCCTGACGTCGCCAGCGAACCCGACTACCAATACCCGGAACTGGCCAAGAAGGAAGGATTGCAGTCTCTGGTTTCCCTGCCATTAATTGCCAAAGACCAGGTGCTCGGTGTGCTCAACTGCTACACGGTCAGCCAGCATCACCTGACGCAGGAAGAAACGCATATGCTTTCGATTATCGCCCATCAGGCAGCGTCGGCCATCGAGAAGACGCGGCTGATCACGGAGGCGTTGGCGGCAAAGGAGGCCCTGGAGACACGCAAGTTGATGGAGCGGGCCAAGGGGATTCTGCAAGCTGACGCCCGGTTCAGTGAGGAACAGGCGTACCTCCGCATCCAGCAGCAAAGCAGGCGCCTGCGAAAGCCGATGAAGGAAATTGCAGAAGCGATTATATTGGCTGCGGAGTTGAGGAAGCCTGACAACCCATGAGGTTTGAAACAGGCTGATCGGCAGTTTTGATTGAATTCCAGCAGCTACGTCGTCGTAGCGCGGCTGGTAACTCCCACCTTTAGAAAGTGGGATGGCAGAAGAAATTCGGACCGGGACCGAGACGTCCGTTGGCAGCCCGCCAATGGGCGTCTTTTTTTTGTTTGCTATCCCGGATGTGGAGGGTCCCATGTGGATCGCAGTTGCCAAGCTGGCCGATCTGAAAGCGGACAGCGCGCGAGTCGCCCAGGCAGGAACGTTGAAGTTGGCGCTGCTTTGCACTCCCGACGGAATCTTTGCCCTGGACAATACCTGCCCTCATTCAGGAGGCGATTTAGGAGAAGGTCTGATCGAAGCAAACAGGATTATCTGCCCCCTTCACAGCTGGGAGTTTGATTGCAAGAGCGGAGTCTGTCTGACGGAAAAGGGGGTCAAGCAACACTCTTACTCCGTGAAGATCGAAAGAGATGAGGTTCTGGTGGAGGTGCCCGAAATAGCCGCGGTTGGTGCCGACCAGGATCAGCCGTCAATGGGAGATTGGGTGGCGGTATCCGATGCGGCTGCTATGTCTCCTGGTACTGCTCGAACCGTCATGGTGGGCAAAACCGCCATTGCATTGGTCTGCTCGAACGATGGGTTGTTTGCCTTGGACAATGCGTGCGCGCACGAGGGGGGACCCTTGGGGGAGGGCAGTGTCGAGGGGACCACAGTTACCTGTCCGTTGCACGGCTGGAAGTTCGATTGCCAAACCGGCCAGTGCTTGACCGAGCGCCCGTACCGTCAGCGAACCTATGAAACGAAGGTGGACCAGGGGAAAATATGGGTCCGCGCGTTCCCTGCGCCGCAGGCTGCCGTTGTTTCTGCCTCATCGGATGCGGCCGATCCGGCCACTCAGAAAAGCCCGGTCGAAGCCTGGAAGATTGTCAAGCACGGCTTGGATGTGTGGCCGGATGTGTTGCGTTATGCCCGGCAAGAAACGCCGATGTCAAGAATTGAAACGCCCGATCTGGAGCGCATGAAGTGGTACGGCTTTTTCTACCGGAAGAACAACGACAACAATCACTACATGTGCCGTATCCGGATCCCCGGATGCGAAATGACCAGCGACCAGGCGCGCGCGCTGGCCTACATTGCGTACCAGTCCGGTTACAGCTTGCTGGACGTTACCACGCGGGGCAACATTCAGATTCAGGGCCTGACGATTGAACAGCTTCCGGCAGTGCGGACAGCCCTGGAAAAAGTGGGCCTCACCTCGCAGCAGACCGGACACGATAACATTCGCAACGTCACTTCCCATCCCTTTAGCGGCATTGATCCCAAGGAATTGCTGGATACCCGAGAGCTGGCCAATCAAATCCACGCCATGATCATCGGCAACAGGGAATTTTCAGACTTGCCCCGGAAGTTCAACATCGCCCTAACGGGACGGAGAAATCTCTCGACACACGCCTGGACCCAGGACCTTTCCTTTGTCGCGTGCCGCAGGCCGGATGGCGAGCTGGGGTTCCAGGTGCTGATCGGAGGCAATCAGGGCCAGTCTCCCCAGCTTGCTTGCCACATCCCGGTCTTCATCCGTTCGGAGCAGGTCTTGGATGTGACCAAGGCCATCCTGCGAACTTTCCGTGAGCTAGGCTACCGGCACAATCGAAATCAGGTCCGTTTCCATTACCTGATCGCCCGCATTGGCCCCGACCAGGTTCTGCTGGAAATCCAGAAACGTCTGGGCTATGAGTTGGAACGCTTTCCTGAGCCGCCCCCCACGCCTTCCGAGGAAGATGATTTTGTTGGTTGGTTCAAGCAGAAGCAGGATGACCTCTGGGCGGTGGGTGTCTCGGTCCCGGTGGGACGGCTGACGTATGACCAGTTCGAAGGCATGGCGGTGGTGGCGCAGCAATTTGGATGGGGGACGCTGCGGACCACCTACGATCAAAATCTGGTCCTTCCCGGCATCACCGGCACGGCGCGGCGTGACGTTGCTTACGCCATCGCCCGATACGGCCTGAGCTTTGAGCCGGATACAGTGAGCCGTAATGTGGTCGCCTGCACCGGCAAGCAGTTCTGCAACATTGCCGTCACCGAAACCAAGGGTTATGCCTATCAGTTGATCGAGACCTTGCGGCGGAGAAACGTGCAGCTCTACGGAATTGGTCTCCACATGAGCGGGTGCCCCAGTTCCTGCGCCATGAGCTACACAGCAGACATCGGCCTCAAGGGAGTAAAGGTCCGCCGCGGGCTCCGGGTTCTGGATGCGTTTGATGTCTATCTGGGGGGAGGGATTGGCCATCAAGTCCAGCTCGGAATTCTCTATCAGAAGGCTGTCCCCTTTGCCCAGCTTGCCGAATTTCTGGAAAAGCTCATCAACGAATTCCATCTGCATCGCGATCGGAACGAAACCTTCAGCCAATACTGGCAGAGGAAACTCGGGGGGCACCAGGCTGAGCCCCTCTCGGAAGACCTTCTCACCTGGCACTGCACCAGTTGCAGTCACCTTCACGTCGGAGAGAATCCTCCTTTTTTCTGTCCCATCTGTTCCGCGTTGCGGTCTAAGTTTGAACCCGCCCAGGAGGAGTCCGGCGAGGGAGGAGAGCCGGCTGAAAAGCCTGTGCCGGTTGCCGCTGACGTCAACAAAGCCAAACCAGAGGAGGTAGCCTGGGTCTGCCGGTCCTGCCAACTGAAGCACGCCGGTGAAGATGCGCCTGAACTTTGCCCTGTCTGCGGCGCCGGTCAGAGCCAATTTCAACGCGGGGAGTCAGGCTCCGCGAAGCGCGCACAGCTACCCTCACTACCGGCTGCCATCAAAACTCAAGGGAAGAGGATTTTGATTGTCGGCGGGAGCATCGGAGGTCACACCGCAGCCCAAACGGCTCGTTCGCTCGATCCCACAGCCCGCATCACTCTCGTCACCCAGGAGAAACACGCCTTTTACAATCGTCTCAACCTAACTCGCTTCCTGGCCAAAGAAGTCGAGCGCTCCGCGCTTTTCGAGCGCGGTCCCTCCTGGTATGAGGAAAACCAAATCGAGGTCCTTACAGAAACTGCCGTGATCGGCCTGGATCCGGTCCAGAAGGCTGCGCTGATCAGCGAAGGCCGAGAACTCCCTTACGACGCCTGCATCCTGACCCACGGCAGTTCAGCCGTCACGCCGCCCTTCTACCGGGACGGCCTGCCGGGAGTGTGCCTGCTCCGAACCTTGGAGGATGTGGACGAAATCAGCGAACGTACGGCACCGGGAAGCAAGGTGGCAATCATCGGCGGTGGGGTTCTCGGATTAGAGGCAGCCTGGGGAGTGCTGAAAAGAGGCGGCTCCGTGCGAGTGTTTGAATTTCTGTCGCACCTCATGCCCCGGCAGCTCGACCGCACCGCGGCAGTGCTCTTCCTGGAGCAAGTTCGCGGCAGACAGATTGAAACTCACGTTGGCGTTCAGGTGAAAGAAATCTGCGGCAAAGCAGCCGTCGAGGGAATCGTTCTTTCCGACGGAAGGCCTTTTGACGCGGATGTGGTCATCGTTTCAACGGGAATCAAACCAAATATTGATTGGGTGAAACGGTCGGGGATCCATTGCAACCGTGGGGTGCTCGTGGATGACCGGATGCGGACATCCGCCGAGAACGTCTTTGCCGCCGGCGACGTCGCCGAGTGGAAGGGACAGGTATTGGGGCTGTGGACCAATGCTATCGAGCAAGCTACGGTGGCTGCCACCAACGCCGCCGGGAAATTTTCGGTCTTCGAAGGTTTCCTTCCCGTCACCATTCTCAAGTGTCTGGACATTCCGCTCGTCTCCATCGGGGAAATTCAAGAGGATGGCGGCGAGGTCACTTCAAAAGTCCAGATCCACGAAACGGCGGGAACGTATCGCCGCCTGATCCTGCGAAACGGAATCCCTGTGGGAGGGATACTCCTGGGCACTTCGAAAGGAATGGGAGAAATGCGGCGGCTGATTGAAAAGGGTATCGAACTCGAAAAGCTCGGTAAGCGACTGATGCCAGAAACCATTGTTCCCGCTGCGGAACAGGCGGCCCAGGCCGTTTGATGGCTGCCCGGGTGGCGGCGTGAGGCGGCAAGATTTCCTATTGAGGATGTATGAAATTCACGGAAGGAGTTCTGCATAGATGGGATTGACCCCGGCGACATGGCCGAACCCCAGCGACGCGTTCCTGGCTGTTAGTCGTGGTGCGGATGCGCGCGCGAGTCCTTTTGTGATTCTGGGTCAGGCGAGGTCTGACAAGCCAGCGGTTCCGTCGAAGAGGCGCAGCCTGATCCCCGCCATCCCGCTCCAGGACGGAGAGCAGTACCGGTTTCATTTTGACATGTCGAAGTGCATCGGTTGCAAGTGCTGTGAAGTCGCCTGCGCCGAACAGAACAACCTTCCGCCAGACATTTCCTGGAGGCGTGTCGGGGAGGTCGAAGGCGGGTCTTATCCAAACGTGCAGCGGCTGCACATGTCGATGGGTTGCAACCACTGCATGGAGCCATCCTGCCTGGAGGGCTGCCCGGTGGATGCCTTCAGCAAGGACCCCACCACTGGAATAGTTTTGCACAGCGCTGACATGTGTATCGGTTGTGGGTATTGCGAATGGAATTGCCCGTACGGGGTCCCGGTTTTCAATGAAGAGCGCGGCGTGGTGGGCAAGTGCGATATGTGCCACGGGCGGATTCTTCAAGGACTCGAACCGGCCTGCGTCAACGCCTGCCCGTCCGAAGCGATTCAGATCGAGATTGTCAACGTGGAGAAGTGGCGGCGGGATTATCAGGAAGTGGCCAATGCGCCGGGATTGCCCAGCGCCGAGAACACCATCTCGACGACTCGAATTACCATGCCGACCGATATGCCATTCGATCTGCAGAAGGCGGACTACTTCCGTGTGCGTCCGGAAAAACCGCATTATTCGCTCGTCGGCATGACGATATTGACGCAACTTTCGATTGGAGCCTTCTCCCTGGTTTGGCTGCTCAGCCTCCTGCCGGGAGCAAGCGGGCTTTCGTTTGCTGCGTACGCTGCCCTCTCGGTGGGCCTGATTTCGTTCATGGCGTCTCCCCTGCATCTGGGCCGCCCGATCTATGCCTACCGTGCGATGAAGATGTGGCGGCGCTCCTGGCTGAGCCGGGAAATCGTCTTGCTTTCCGCCTTTGGATTCACCGCTACCCTCTATTCCGTGGCACTGTGGGCTGGAATCAATTCCGCGGCGGTTCTCGGAGGGTTTGCCACGTTGCTGGGAATCGCCGGAATCACGGCGACCAGTTTTATCTACTTGGTCCCGGCACGCCCGGCATGGAACAGCAAATATACTTTTGGGGAATTTACTCTGACGGCTATGACGCTGGGGTCCCTGTTTGCTCTGTCGTTTGGAGCCCCTGGCCGCATATTGATTTACTCCGCCGTCGGGGCGTCAGCCGCCCAACTAATGATCCAGATGCTGAAATTTCTCTGGCTGGCGAGTTCCGAAGAATTTGAACTCAGAGCGTCGTCCAGGTTGCTCAGCAAGGAACTGCGAAGCTTGCTTCTGTTAAGGTTTGCGTTGCTCATCGTGGGCGGAATCATCCTGCCGCTGGTGGCTTACCCCCTGGTGGCACTGATGGTAGGGCTGGCTGGAGAACTGCTCGGACGTTATCTCTTCTTTGTCAGCGTCGTGCCCAAGAACATGGCCATGTCGTTCTTTGGTTTGCACCAGGAGGCGGCATGATCATCAAACGGTTTCTCGGACTCGACATCCTCAGTGAAAAGTACAGCTACGTGAACGATCCGGTCGTCGGGTACACATCGAGCGAAAAGTCGGCGGACCGTTGGGTGGCGACCACGTGTGGATATTGCTCGGTGGGCTGCGGCATGTTTATCGGCGTTAAAGAGGGCCGGGCGGTCAGCGTACGGGGTAATGTAGAACACCCAGTGAATCTCGGGAAACTTTGCCCGAAGGGACTTTCTGAGCACTACACTCTCGATGCCGAGAATCGGGCACAGTATCCCTTGTTGAAAGAGAATGGACAATTGAAGCGGGTCAGTTGGGACGTGGCGCTCGGCACTCTGGCCGAGAAATTCCGTGGCGTGCAGCAAAAGTACGGTCCGGAGGCTCTAGGCATCATCAGCACTGGCCAGTTGGTTACCGAAGAGTTCTATGCACTGGGCAAGCTCTGCCGGCTCGGGCTGGGAGCCAAGCATTATGACGGAAACACCACGCTCTGCATGGCGAGCGCGGTCGCGGGATATAAGCGCTCCTTTGGAAGCGATGGCCCGCCGGGCGCCTATGACGACCTGGAGCAGGCCGATGTAGTTTTGCTGATCGGCGCGAACATCGCCGACAACCATCCGATACTTTGCTATCGGCTGGAGCAGAACCCGGACAAGACCGTCATCGTCGTTGATCCGCGGGTGACGAAGACCGCACGCTTGGCCGACCTCCATCTCCCGATCAAACCACGCTCGGATATCGCGCTGATAAACGGCATCGCTCACATCCTGATCCGGCAAGGGATCATCAATCGGGACTACGTGGCGCGTCACACGAACGGGTTCGAAGAACTGAAAACGTTTCTGGAGAAATACACGCCGGAGCGGGTCGCAGCCATTACGGGTCTCAGCCAGGAAATGATCTTCAGGACTGCTTTGCTTTACGGCCAGGCAAAGAAGCCCTTCATCGGATGGACGATGGGCGTGAACCAAAGCACCAAAGGGACGGAAACAGTAAATGCGATCAACAACCTTGCACTGCTTAGCGGAAATATTGGCCGAAACGGTGCCACGCCATTTTCGATCACCGGCCAGTGTAACGCGATGGGCACTCGGGAGGCGGGCTTCGCCTCCATCATGCCGGGTTATCGCAAGTTCGAAAGTGAAGAGGATCGAAAGGAGCTGGCCAATCTATGGGGAGTGGATGTAAATAGAATTCCCACAGCCAGAGGAATGGCCTATCCGGACATTGTCGAAGCCTGTGTAAGAAAGCAGATCCGGGCGCTGTGGATCATTGCCACCAATCCTCTCGTCTCCTTCCCGAACTATGACGTGCTGAAGTATGCGCTCGAAGATCTCGACTTTCTCGTCGTTCAGGATGGATTCCATCCCACGCCAACCTCTGAATTGGCGGACCTCGTACTGCCGGCGGCCATCTGGGGAGAGAAAGAAGGGACTTACACCAACTCGGAACGACGCGTCAGCAAGGTGAACGCCGCAGTCGCCGCGCCGGGTGAGGCCAAGCCGGACTTTGACATCTTTCTGGCTGTCGCAGCAAAGCTCGGCTGCAAAGAAGAGATTTTCCCTCGCTGGCAGAAGCCCGTGGATGCCTTTGAAGAGTGGAAGAAAGTATCGAAGGGACGTTTCTGCGATTACTCCGGCCTGAGCTATGAACTGATCGAAAAGCATCACGGCATCCAGTGGCCCTTCCCGGAAGGGACCACTGATGTCGTCACCTCCCGTTTGTATGCGGACGGGCAGTATCAGACGCCGGACGGCAAAGCTCAGCTCTGGTGTGTGGAGTGGGAACCCTTTCCCGAGCAACCCATGAAAGACTACCCGTTCATACTGAATACTGGGCGAACGGTGGAACACTGGCACACGCGCACCAAAACCAAGGAGGTCAAGATTCTGGAGCGCATGTCGCCGAGGGCCTGGTTGGAAATGAATCCACGAGATGCGCGGCGTCTCGGACTGAAGCCTCACGACAAAGTGACCGTCATCTCACAACGAAGCCGAGTGGAGGCCATCGAATTGCGCATCACAGAGATCGTCGCGCCAGGCCAGGTGTTCATGCCGTTTCATTATGCGGAGCAGAACTCGAACCTGCTGACCCAAGGCCAATTCGATCCCTATTCCCGCCAGCCGAATTACAAGCAGGCCGCCGTGCGCGTGGAGAAGACTGCCATGAAATAACTCCGCACTGCTCTACCGCGCGAGGCCTTACCGTCAAAGCTGCCTCGCGGCGGAGCGAAATGTTTCGGCCGGAACAAGGCACCACGAAGTGCCGCCATGGGAATGTTCCCCCCTCCTACGATCTTGTCATCGTAAGCCAGCCCAGTCGCCGAGCCCCATGGCAGAAGGCGCTCCTCGTGTGAGCCAACGTTAGAGCCGAATTGTCGAGGAGAACTGACTCTCATGAACATTCGCAACAAAGCTACTCGGATTCGCTTGGCTGATTTCTCCAGCGTGCCGATGCGGGCGTTCCACATGGCGTGGCTGGCGTTCTTTTTGTGCTTCTTTAGTTGGTTCGGCGTCGCACCGCTGATGCCAGTGATCCGCGACGAATTGCATCTGAGCAAGGCACAAACCGGCAACTCGATTATCGCTTCCGTGTTGCTGGCCGTTTTTGGACGTCTATTGATTGGGTGGTTGTGCGACCGGATCGGCCCGAGAAAGACCTACGCGTGGCTGCTTGTGATTGGTTCGCTGCCGGTGATGGGCATCGGTTTATCGCACGACTACACCACGTTCCTGATCTTCCGTCTAACGATCGGACTGATCGGGTCGTCTTTCGTGGTGACCCAATATCACACCTCAGTGATGTTTGCGCCCAACGTCGTTGGAACAGCGAATGCCGCCGCGGCGGGCTGGGGGAATCTCGGCGGCGGTGCCACGCAGATGGTGATGCCTTTGCTGTTCTCGGCGTTCCTCAGTCTGGGCGCGGGCGCTTGGTGGGGCTGGCGGCTGGCGATGATCGTTCCCGGCATCGCGATGTTCCTGTGCGGAATCGCCTACTACGCTCTCACTCAGGACGCGCCCGACGGCAATTTTGCGGACCTGCGCGCGCGAGGGGCACTTGAGGGCAGAAGCAAAGCCGGGGGCTTCTGGGAAGCCGCGCACGATCGGCGCGTTTGGATTCTGTTCCTGATCTACGGATGTTGCTTCGGCATGGAACTGACCATCGACAACATCGCCGCGCTCTACTTTTCCGACCAATTCAGTCTGTCGTTGACATCGGCGGGATTCGTCGCGGCCTCCTTTGGGATGATGAATATTTTTGCCCGCGCCATGGGCGGGGTCCTCAGCGACGGCTGCAACAAACGCTGGGGACTGCGCGGACGGGTGGCGCTGCTTGGCTGCACGCTGCTAGGCGAGGGCCTTGGCCTGATCCTGTTCTCTCAAATGCGGGTGCTGCCTCTTGCAATCGGATCGATGATGCTCGCTGGCCTGTTCGTGAAAATGTCCAACGGAGCGACCTATTCCGTGGTGCCGTTCATCAACAAGCGCATTCTGGGTGCGGTCGCGGGCATCGTCGGCGCGGGAGGTAATGTGGGCGCAGTGCTCGCCGCGTTTCTATTCAAAACATCAGCCATAACGTGGCCGCAGGCGCTGCTGATCCTGGGCGTGCTGGTCACGCTGTTCTCTTCGCTCACGCTCCTGGTCCGTTTCTCAGAACGTGAGGAAAGCTCCGCGCGCAATGAAATCGAGGCGCGCCTTGATGCACAAAGTCTGGTGGCGGTCGCGGCTACGGGGGACTAATCGACATGCGCATTCGGATGATTCTTCATTACTGGTTTTGTGCGCCGGCGCCGCGTTCGCACAACTGCCGGGCCCCAATGGTGTGAAGCTCGGCGATATCACCGTCACGGGATCTTTGCGATCCCGGGTTTACGTCTGGAATTGGTTCGAGACACCGCCCGCTGAAAACAGGTACGCGCATTCCGGCAACCTATTGCGATTGAACCTTGCCGGAAAGCGCGATCACTTGGATTGGAGTGCGGAGTTTGCAGTTCCCTTTCTTTTAGGTTTGCCCGAGAAGGCAATTGCTCCGGCGGCGCAGGGCGCCTTGGGACTCGGTTCCAACTACTATTCCGCCAATGGTTCAATCCGGAACGCAGCCATGATATTTCCGAAACAACTCTTTCTGCGGCTGAACGGCTTGGGCGGAAGCGAGGCGCAGAAGTTGCAGATCGGGCGCTTTGTTTTCGTCGATGGCGCTGAGTTGGTCCCCAAGAATACGACGATTACGACATTGAAGAGGGATCGCGTCAGCCAGCGGCTGCTGGGAGATTTCGGCTTCTCCGACGCTGGCCGGAGCTTCGACGGACTGCATTACTCATATTCCAAATCGTCGCATGACTTCACGCTGGTCGCCGCCATTCCAACCCGCGGCGTGTTTCAAGTCGACGGTTGGGGATGGAACAAAGCAGCCTTTGGTTACGCCGCATACACGCATGATTGGGGACAAGGAAGCCATGCCGCCGACACCCGCTTTTTTATCCTCGCATACGATGACTGGCGGCGCGTTCTGAAGACCAACAACCGGACAGCGGAGTTGCGCTGCGAAGACATGGCAAACATACGTATCGGCACGTTCGGCGGGCATAGTGCGCACGTATTCATGACCCGCGCGGGCGCTTTCGATATCCTGGCTTGGGGAACCTTTCAGACAGGGCGTTGGGGCGCGCAGCAACAGCGCGCCTACGCGGCCGACCTCGAGGGCGGGTTTCAACCAAACATTCTCCCTAGGCTGAAGCCCTGGATACGCGGTGGCTTCACGCGCGGATCCGGAGATGGAAACCCGAACGACAACAGGCACGGCACATTCTTTCAGGTGTTGCCTACGCCTCGTCCCTATGCGCGTTTCCCATTCTTCAACATGATGAACACCGAGGATCGCTTTGGCGCCATCATCCTGCGGCCGCAGACAAAGGTTGCGATTTCCAGCGAGTTTCACTCGCTGCGCTTGAGCGACTCCAACGACTTGTGGTATAGCGGTGGGGGCGTCTTTCAGCCTTGGACATTTGGATACGCAGGGCGCACGACCGCAGGCCACAGGTCGCTTGGAAATCTCTACGACACGAGTGCCGAATACCGCGCCACCTCAAAGCTCACACTTAGCGCGTACCTTGGCCACACGCAAGGCCTCGCGGCGATGAAGTCGATCTACCCGCAGGGAAAAGATGGACAGTTCGGATATCTCGAGTTCCTTTATCGGTTTTAGACCGCGGGTTCGCCATGTTCCAACATGCTCCAAAATGAAGAGGCGGAAAGGCGCGGGCTGTGGGGATCAATTGCCACGATTCGGGGAAGGCAAGGAAGTCAATCACATGCTACGAAACACGAACCTGATCGGAAATGGAACCCCTCTTCTGATAGGAGGATTCGTCCTCGCAGGCGGACAAAGCCGCTGGATGGGATGCGACAAGGCTTTGCTCCGGCTGAACGGCAAGCCGCTCGCGCTGCGCGCCGCCGAGCGGCTCGGCGGCCTGGTGAGTGAAGTCACTCTACTCGGTCCCCCGGATCGCTACCGGGACATGGGACTGCTAGTACTGCCAGACGAGTATTTGTTCCGAGGCCCGCTGGCAGGACTGTGCACCGGACTCAGGCGGTCGGAATACGGCTGGAACCTATTTGTGGCTTGCGATATGCCGTATGCGGAGCGCAGCGTTTTCAATAACCTGATTCGCCGCGCCGTTGCTGGCCGCGCGGAAGCCGTCGTGCCGTTTATCAAAGGGCGGTGGCAACCTCTTTGCGCGGCCTATCACCGCAGTTGCCTTCCGAAGATGGAAGCGGCGCTTTGGAACAGCACCGGTGCCGTTTGCAGCATCTTTTCAGAGATCAACGTCGAGCCGATGGAAGAATCGGAATTGGGAGGTGCAGCGTTTTGCGATAGGGTGTTTCGGAATATGAATTCCGCTGCGGATTGGCACGAAATCCAGCGGGAGATGGGACAAAGCAATGCAATCTCTGGATGAATACATCATACAGGCCACCAAAGATGGAGCTGTCCGCTCGGGAATTATTCTGGGCATTCGAATATCCCTGGCGGGACTAAAGAAGCTCGAGATCAAGGAAATCGTTCGGAGGCAACGCTCCCTGGTAACCATCGTGGAAACTGATCGCTGTTTGCCGGATGCCGTAGAGCTGGTAACGGGCTGCCGCCTCGGGAACACTAAAGTTTTAGAGATCTGGGCAAGATGGCCGCTACCTTTGTTGACCTGAACACGATGCTGGCGGTTTGACTCGCTGCTCGTGAGGGTGCGAATCTGCGTGCATTGAAGATGTCGCCACATTTAGACCGGGAGGGGGCACTGAAAGCCGCTTACCAAAGCTTGGCCGACGAGGAGTTGTTCAGTTTCGCAACCCCTACAATTCGGTTTTCTCCCGAAGAGATTCCCGGCTATTGGGCACCCCGGGTGATCTGCGAAGATTGCGGTGAAGGCGTTGGACTCGGCAAGCATCTCGCACGGAACGGTCGCGTGCTATGCCGGTGCTGTGCCAGCGCTCGCGATCTTGAGCCATCAGCCCATTATGCCAATCCCAGTGATCATCCTTCAGTGAACCAGTCCCCTGCGATCTGAAAAATGTCCCGGTTCGCGACCTGAATTGAGCAGTGGTTCCGCTTCTAATCTTGCGTTTCTCTTTTTGCGACTTCGTGTTGACTCTCGCTCGGAGAGCCATTCGCGGCAGCTTCCCAATACCACCGTTTACTATCCTCTTCAGCGTGTGGTGCCAGAGGCCTCCCACGAGACTTCGCAGAGTTCCCAGTAAGGAACTTGCCCGTTGGAGTGATTGCGCGAACGCTCAAATCCCGCATGACGGCCTATGGGGAAACTGACCATTGCGAGGAAGAGCTAGGCTCTTTGGCGCAGGGGGTGGTGGGTCGCTGTGGGATGTTCTTGACGGCGCTGGCAAGCTCTCGGCTGGAGAGGTCCAAATCATAGATCTTCTGCAGGTTCCTCCAGAAATCCGCCTCCATATGGAAACAACGGCCCAGGCCCAGAAGGAAATTTCCTTCATGCCCGTTCTGAAGCATTCTCTCCTCAGGAGCTTTTCCTCCCGGTACTCTCTCGGCAGCGTCGTAATTTTCTCAGGGAGCTGCAGTTCCGGGTGATTCCACCTCGTCCATGGCGATTGAAGAACTGGGCGATGATAATGACGTTATGCAGAACCGTGTTGGCCGACATCTCACAGTCTTTCTTGAGATGGCATCATTCGGAGGCTCATAAATGACCTGGTGCACGACCACTTCCTGCTTCTCCCCTCCAGCTTCACCAGAACTCCAGACAAGTAAGTTCAGCTTGGAAAGCAACGTCCGCGCTTGCGGTGTTCGAGGAATTTTAACTAAAAGAGCAAGCGCACACCGAAATTGGTTTGCCGGAACAAACCGGGCTGGATTCCTTCCGGGGCCCGCGAAGAAATATAGAGCCTGTCCGTCAAGTTCTTGATGGTGAAAAAGGGCTGGATGGAAATCCGCTCCTGCCGCTTTTCAAAGTCGACCGACAAATTCCAGACCATATAGGAAGGGATCAGCCCGACCATTCCGTTTGCCGAAGGCGTAACCGTTTCCCTATTATCGGCAAATTGATCTCCGACACGAGTGCCATCCACTTGAAGTCCAAAACCGACCGGGTGGCGATAGCCAAACAACACTGAAAATAAGTTCTCCGGCGCGTACGGAAGCCGGTTCCCGCTGTAAATTCCATTGTCAAAGCGCGCGACCGGAAGATAGGTATGCCGCCCCTCGACCAGGAAGCTGGAACTGGAACCGAACAGTTTGCCGAAATCAAGCCCGAGTTGCATCTCGATCCCGCGATGAGTTGTTTCTCCGGCATTGATCAGGGAGGAAGTAGCGCCGCCCGATTGAGAAGCAGGGATGATCTGGTTTTCAAAATCGAGCAGAAAGAAAGTCGCTTCGGCATTGACTCCCCGGCTGGAGGCAAAACGGGCTCCGAGCTCGTAGTTCCAACTTAACTCGGCATCCAGTTCGACGGGTACTCCGTCGCTGGCGATGGCGTCCTTCACCCGTGGCGGAGCAAAGCCCCGGTGCGCCCCAGCAAAAACCGTAACTTCTTCCACAGGCTGGAAAGTCGTGCCAATGCCCGGAACCAGCGAAAACACACTATCCCCTCCCCGAATGTTTACATCGGCCGGGACGCCATTGACGCGGGCGCGGATAATATTCCGGTCATAGTTATACTTCTCCAAGCGAATCCCTGGGGTCAGCGTGATGTACTGCCCAAGGAAGAACCGGTTCTGGACAAAAAAGGAAACGGCACGGCCGGGCCGAAACTCGTCATCGCGGATGACACCGCCGTTGCTGTTGAAGGTGTCCCCGCTAATTTGCTGGTCGCGCGCCCGTTCGTAAAGGTAGCGGACGCCCGCATCCAACTTGCTGCGGGGCCCAAACCGTGCATGCTCGTTGGCTAAGCGGGACTCCAGCCCAGCCACCTCGAAAGAACGGTTGCGATTGAGGGTGCTGTTTCGGAGGTAGACCGCGCCGCCGGGGATGCTTTCGTCTCCAAAAACACCGAGGTAGCTTCTCCCCGCTACCGGAGCCCGATCATAATCCTGCCGCCTCCAGTTTCTTGTAGTGGTGTAGGCAAAGAACGTGGTGTTCAACAGAGAGCTACTGTTGAGAACCGCCTGGTGATAGAGCGAGCCGAAATACCGCCGCACATACAGCCGGTCATGAGGGACCGCATTTCCGTTTGGGTCTTGCTCAAATTGCGATTGAGTAAGGCCCAGGTAAGTAGAATTGGACCGTTCGTCATAGACATTTAGCTTGGCTCCGATGCTTTGTCGGTCGCCAAACGGAACGGTGAACTTCGCCGTCAGGTCGTTGATGTCGAAAAACAAACTGCGGAACCCGTCGCCCTGTTTGCGCAGCAGAGACACCAGCGCACCACCGCGGCCAACTGAATCCCCATAGCTGGCTTTTCCAATAAACAAACCCCGCTGGCCCCCCACCACTTCCAGATTACCCTGGGGCCGTTGCGGCGGGTCTGGCGTTACAAAGTTGAGGACGCCGCCAATCGTCTGAGGGCCGTACACAATCGAGCCGCTGCCCTTCAGGATTTCCACCCGACGCATCCGGTCAATCGGGGGGCTGTAGTACATCTCCGGTTCACCGTAAGGAGCCAGAGCCACGGGGATGCCATCTTCTAGCACCAGTATTTGTCGGCTGCGGTCAGGATTCAGCCCGCGAATCCCGATGTTAAGGCGCATTCCCGCCGGCCCGGAATCTTCCCGCACACCCACGCCCGGCACCCGCCGCAGAACCTCATTGGCATCGAAAGAATGGCTGGCCTGAAGTTCCTGGATCGGGATCAGAACCGCCGAACCTGGAATTTCCTTCAGAATGTTAATGTCTTCCCCAATCACGTCAATTTGAGCGCTGCTCGCTTGCACACGAACAAAAGCGACGGATTGTGTTTTTAATTCTTCCGCAACCACTAATATGTTTTCAATTGTCACTTCCTCCAAACCAGCCGCCCAGGCCCGCAAGGTATACTGGCCAGCCGGAACATTGGGAATCCGGTAGTTTCCGCTGGCGTCGCTTACAGTTTTTCTTCCTAGCTCGACCAACTCGACGGTAGCACCCGGCACGCGCTGTCCGTGAGGATCCAAAATGATTCCTTCAATCGTACCGGCGGCCGCCTGCGCGGCTCCGGCAGGAACGCCACTGATGATGAACACACTTAGTAAAAGTAAAAACGCAAGAATCGTTGTTCGCATGTTTTCTCCTCGTGTTTCTCATGCTGCGCGGAAGCAGCGTGTTCTTGAAATGCGAGGCGGATTAGACTACAGTAAAAGTGCAATCCACCCCGCGTGGATTGATGATGAGGAACGGATGGTTTGAGCTTTCCAGGCGCGGCCTTCCGTTCCTCGACTGCTTTTTCTAAACCTTAAGTCGGTGGCGCAGAAAGGGAACGAACCTTCTTTCCCTTTTGAAGCATAGCCGCCGAATCCTTCTTTTTCCGACATTCGGCGCAGTACCCGCCAATTTCAATCCGGGCATAGGCCACCGAAAAACCGCATTCCTTTTCCAAGGCCCGGTTGATGGCTTTCATGGCGGGCGTGTAAAATTCGAACACCTTTCCGCAGCTCAAACACCCCACGTGGGAGTGCGCACGGATTTGACGGGCTTCGTAGTA
>JACQGE010000145.1 GCA_016199675.1 Acidobacteriota bacterium
CTCAAGGCACGCTGATATCGAAGAAATTCCAGGCGCCGCCGATCTGGGTTTGGTCTTGCAGGGCAGGGCCCAGAAGCGCCTCGATGCCTGCCACCACCACAATGGCGGTGACATGGGACGGCTCCGCCCCTACGGTGCACAGAACGATTATGGCCTCGTCTGGCTTCAATTCACCGAACGACACCACGGGCATCCGCTCAAGATCCATCTGGCCACCGCCGCCCGTCGCGCCTTGGGTCGGCCCTTCGCCTGGCCGCCCTCCTGACGCCCTGCCGCCGCCTGCCTGTGGGCGGCTGGTCGGTGTGGCCGCCTTCGCCGGGGGCATACGGCGTACCACGGTATCGGGGGTAATCCGGACGGTGAGGGGCTTCCTCCTCTGTAGGTCGGTAATCTTGACTTCGCCAGCGGCAGCATCGATTGCACCGACAATCCCTGCAATATTGCGGAACGATCCCGAGACAATCTCTTCCGGCTTGATGCGCGTGCCATCGGGGTTCTTTTCACCCAGAACGCGCAGGGGATCTCCGACATTCAGTGCTGCGAATGAACTCGACTCGGCATCAGAGAACCGGACCGAGTCCGGTGCGTAGCGGCGAAAAACCAAGTTCTGTACTGATTCGATGACCACGGCCTTCGTCCCTCCGCCCGAGCGGACCGATAGTGTGATCTCCTTGGTTTCCGGATTAAGCGCTGCAATGGTGCCTGCCACGGCGCGCTTCTGCCACTCCGCACGTTCGCGCTCGCGTTTCTGTGCCAAATCTG
This sequence comes from Acidobacteriota bacterium, assembly GCA_016199675.1. Taxonomy (GTDB): domain Bacteria; phylum Acidobacteriota; class Terriglobia; order 2-12-FULL-54-10; family 2-12-FULL-54-10; genus JACQGE01. Next base: position 763 of record JACQGE010000145.1, read on the forward strand.
CTTTGGTCATCACGATCATGGCCACAGCGGGCATCGTCTCCTTATCCTCAGACAACCGCCCCCGTGCAAGGACACGGTCACCACTACCGATTTCTGTAGGTACGATCTTCGCCGCTTTTTTCAGGTCCTTTTCGCCTGGCGGCACCCGCAGGTAAACGGTCTTCTCCTGGAGAATGACGGTAACTGTGCCTCCCGCATCCGACTTGATGATAATCTTCTTCGCTGCGGGATCCGTGGCCGTGACCTCTCCAATCACACGCTCCAGCGAGGCGCCCCCATCCCCCGCCGTTTCGGGAGCCGATACCGGTACCGAAACCTGAGCCGTTCCTGGAACGGCGGTGGCAAGCCACAGTAGCAACGCGGCTAAAATTCCAAAACGCCTTCGCATCTCGCCCCTTCCCCTTGAAAACCAGCCCTCTAGCCGCCAACTTGACAAGTGGATTTGATCGGAATTTCCAATTTGAGCCTCCTCACTATTCAGAATCATACCCCGGTGGCGCCGTAGCTACAAGGACAGATCGCTGCGCTTCCGTCGGTTGGCCGTCATGGCTCGTTTTTGACTGTTCCGTCGATCTTCTTAGTCTGGTTGCACTGAGCCAAAAGTATTACTTCCGGCACATGAAGACATCTAAGACTCTCAAGAGCTTTCCTACAAGCGCATCAAAGAGCTTCCTGCGCTTTCATTTCTTAGCAGTTCGCTGCGGGGGATTCATGATGCTATAAAGAATTTCTTGGTGCAGCTTGGCAACGCGAGCCAGGATCTTGTCTATCGCCGGCTTGTCCAGATAAGAAACATGCATCTTGAGGTCTGTAAGTATACGGGCTTGCTTTCGGAGACTGATTTCGGCCTTTTTCGAGACTCCAAAATTTGAAGCGTCGCGCACGGCAACTTCGAGGCGCTCCAAAGCGGCCATATAGCTGTTTACAACTCCTTTGGATTCGCCAAGCACCCTCGTCCTGTGATGGGAACGTAGATTCTCCAGATGCACACTGACCAGTTTTATCGCTATCCTGCCTCGGGATTTCTCCGCCGTGGCTGCCGCTTTCTCTACGGGTCCCGCTTCGCTCCGGCTTGGGACGTGCTTCGTTCATTTTTTAACTCGTGCCCGCTCAGTCACCGAGATAGGATACGCTCCCATCTCCCAAATTCTTCCAGCATTTCTTCCTCTGTGCCAAAGGTGAGCAATGGCCGGTTGCACTGCTTGTAGGAAAGCACTATCGTTTGCGTTCCGAGGGCATCTGCTTTCGTGACGTCAGCTTTATGGCAGGCAGAGACTATCCGTAGAACGTTCTGAGTGGTATCTAACCAAACGAGCAAATCTCGCGGCATCCTTCCCCTAGCCAAGTTTACCTCTTATGCAACCTCAGGAGATATCGTAGCAGCATATACTAAGTACAAGCCGCACCGCCGCCACCGAAGGGCAAGCAATCCGACTGACTTGCCTCCACTTGACCACCATCTCGTCAAAACGTTGTTGCCTATTTGGGTCGTGTGCCCAGATATACTCCATAGTTGAGGGAAAGCCGATGCTCAAAGCTCTCGCCGTACCAGATCATGCGACGGAAATCTGCCAGGCTGCAAACACCCCCGAAGCGCCGCTGCAAGAGTAGCAGCCCGGGTAGGCTTGCGAATCGAGTTCTGGTGAATATCCCAGATTATCGGGGAGCGACCGAACGAATCATTCTCCGTTCCAAAACCGGAACGGCGGTCCTCAAATCTGCGTCTCTCCATCCCTCCATAATCCTTAATGGATCGCCGCCGTTGTTCGGACCTTCGTTCACGTTCTGTACGTTTCTTCTCCACCATACAGTTCGTTCAATATTCAGAGCGACAGCGACACGGCGCCAGCCATCCCGAAGTTCCTCAATCCGAATAACTTTTCCCTGCTGTTCCAGGGCGTTAGGATCAGTAACAGGATAGGTTACCAGGACTTCGGCGCCAATCCAGTATTGACGGTTTGTATAAAAACGGACGCCTCGCCTGCTAATGCCCACTAGCGATGCTGTATCCGGGCCGCTCGCCTCCCACTTCTTCTGTCGCACTCGTACATCCGCCTTAATAATCAGGCGGCGATTTTGTCTTTTGTTAGTTTCATCCTGGCGAACTTCCGAGGCGGCTTCCAGCCGATCTCCCAAGACCTCGCTCAGTTTTTCCAGCAACTCAATCGGGCTGAAGGGCTTAATGACATAGGGCAAATTCCTGGTTCTAATGAATTCCCAAATCATTTCCGAGGCAATATCAGTGGTGATAAAAATGAACCGGCGCTCGTATTGTGGAAATTCCTCCTTCACCAGTTGATAGAATCCTATCCCCGTGATCCCCGGCATCCACATATCGCACAGGATGGCATCGTAATGATTTCCCCGAAGTTTACTCAAGGCTTCATGGCCTGAAGAGCACGTCTCCACGCCATAACTGACCTCCTCCAGAATTTTGCGGCGGATTGCCAGATGCTCGTCTTCATCATCAACAACCAAAATCTTTGGGAGTTGTCGAACTGTCATACGCGCGTGATCTCTAAAACCGGAAACGACTCTCACTCATCCATCATGCCTGTGGAAACAGGCCAACTTTCCGCACTGTTGAGGAGCAAATAAATTTAGGCGCAGGCACTTGCACTTGTTAATAGCCAAAGGACCACCACGTTGGATCTTCAAGGACAACTCACCAAAATTAGCTAGGCCCGAAACCTCATTACTTCGGCTGGAACTGTCGCGCCAATGTGCTTGAAGATTCATGAAAGAAAGCTTGGATGCAGGCTCCAAGACTACCAATCAGGTAACATCGGGAAGGAGCCTTTATGAAGTTCGGAATCTGGTTTATCCGTAACCGTGAACATCAGTGTCGTCGAACCGACGCGAAATTCTGACATATGTCCCAATTCGCAATGCGTAATCTTCTCCTCCCCGACAAATGTTCCGTTAGCACTGTTTAGATCCAGTTCATACTGGTCTTGCGCCTCTTCGATGGCCAGCATCGGAGCCCTATTTGAATAACTTTCTTGGCTGGACGAAGTGGCTCCGGACCTGCAGGGAGCTGATCTTTCCTTTGGGGCGACGGTATTCGTTGACATGAAATTCTTCTCAAATCCGCCTCTACCCGAAGTGGCTGTTCTTAATTTTCTGGGTCCAATGGCTCTTGTGGGCGATCCATCCCCGGATGTACCCGTTACTGGGTGCTGGAAAATTTGATACCCACAGTTTTTGTTGGCGTTCTTGCAGCTACATTTCGGCTCTTTCAATTTAGCCGTATTTCGTACACGCTGATTTTCATCTTCCTCTGCCTGCACACCATCGGCGCGCATTACACCTATTCACGGGTACCATACGACCTTTGGTTCCGAAATTTATCAGGAGTTAGTATCAGCGAGATCTTTGGTTTGGATCGGAACCAGTACGACCGTTTCGGACACTTTACTTTCGGCTTGCTAATGTTCTATCCCGCGCGCGAAGTTTTGACTAGGATCGCAAAAGTGAGTGGTTTCTGGGGGTATTACCTGCCCCTGACAGCAATGCTCTCTCTTAGCGGGTTGTACGAATTGATGGAGATGGCGGTTGCCATAGTTCTCGGCGGCGAATTGGGTCACGATTATATCGGTGCGCAGGGCGATCTGTGGGATGCGCAAAAAGATATGGCCATGGCAATATGCGGAGGAATTACTGCCATGGCTTTCGTGGCTTTTCTAAACCACAAATCCGACCGGGCTTCTGAGCATAGCTCTGTGGAAGATTAACCGGTCTCAACAATATCTCAGCTCTGACCGTCCTGCGTCGGACCCTGTCTCGGGAACGGCGCGGAGCGGCTGGTTCACCTTCGGGCACTAGAAGAATATGCGGATAACGACCAGGTAAGGCAGTACCTCCAAGAAATAGTCCAGCGCATTGTCGTGGAAATGAAGAACCTTACAGGTGCGCTTGTCTGTTCCCGCAGAAAGGCGCTTAGTAGGTTCTGAAGGAACGTATGGCAGACTGGAGTTCGTCGGCAAGGTCTTTGAATCGCTCGCGTTTGCCGAATCGAAGGCGATCCACAGATACCCCCAGTATGTCATGTGCTACATTCATTCGGTATCGGGCACCCTCCACTTCTTCCCATGATGGCATGGCATCTGGATTATAGCGGACACCCCATAGACCACTTAAAGAATTACAAGAAACAACCGGCTTTCATTGTGGATTGATTCCACATCGGATTGGCTGCCTAGGCACGAATTTTTATCCTTGAGATTCTCTGGCCGACAATTCTCTAATTTTCGATTCCAGATCAGCAATTGCGCTTCTTAGAGCTTCTAACGTCGGCTGAAGTTGTTTTGCGGCTTCGGGATGCTTTTCCAAGATTTGCTTGTACCGTTCATAATCCCGCTTGGATTCACGTAGTCGCATTTTCAAAGCTTCCAGGTGCTGGCTTCCCATCGGATTGGCTTGGCTATGACCAGGTAAACTAGACAGTGAAACTCAAAGCTTAGCCCTGACGGAGCAGCTTAATCCACTGGGGAAAGTCCTAGATCATCGCCAGACCGTAGGCGAAAAATAATCTCCGCCGCCAGTGTCGTTCTGTGGCAGAATACGGCCAACACACACACACTGACTAGACTTGACCAAAAGCCATCCCTGACCAGGATGGCACGTCCTTTGGAGCCGGGAGTTGCATTAACGAACCTCCTTCGTTTACTTCCGGCTCCGATTTTTCAACCTGATATACAAAACGCAGGCGGTGCTAACTCTCCAACACCCGCAAATTGGCCTGATTCCGTTATCTGATCTACAGGAAACTTCTTTTTGGTTTGATCACGCCAATGAGCCCATTCCGACTGTTTAGTGCTCGATCCCACCACTAATGCTTTGCGGATGTTTCCTGCGCCTGTAGCCAGTCCAGGAGTTCTCTAATCCGATTCGGCTGTTTCACGAACACGATCGCAAATAGGCCCGGTTGCTTTCGCATCACTTTTCCAATGCCGCTAAGTCTTTCCCTATAGTCATTGACAGAGAAGCGGACTGCAATCTCAGCATACAGTGCAGGGCAACACACGCTTCGGATTAGAAGCCCACCGTTGCTCACGACGAGCAGCTCTCCGGTAGCTTGTGATTCCCGTGCTTGGAACTCAGCCGAACCATGAACCGGAAACCTTCTGTCGTGTCGTCGCTCTAGAAATTGAGACCCTATTTCCATGGCTGTCGAGCCTTCACCGGCAATGGTACACCCAGTTACTCAGGGGCGCACAGGCGGGTAGAGTTGTCTTGCCTAACAGTAAAAAAATTTGATCAGCTCTGGACTAGAGCAGTTCTCTTGTTGCTATAGACCGTTGGTCTTTGCCCCTCCGGGGCTCGTCTCGATCATCGCATCGCTGACCCACGGCTTGCGCCGTGGGCTACAATCTGACGCCCCTCCGGGGCTGAATTGTCGGTATACACCAACTGGAGAACCGCTCTAGGTAGCGGCAGCAGAACCTCCTTTCGGGTTACGTTCTTCCATTCTCTATTCCTTTTTCTTGGCTTTCTCGGCATACATGCGCGAGTCGACTGAGGTCAGAACATCGTCCAAGGATCGTTCACCGTCAAGTTCTTCAATCCCGATGCTCAAACTCAGAGACAAGCCGAGAATGGGCGATTTTGAGTTCCATTCCTTTACCCGTTCCTGAATCCGGCTCCTTACACAATTCGCCCCTACAAGGTCTGTATCCACTAAGGCCACCAAAAACTCGTCGCCTCCCATCCGAATCGCATAGTCCGAACCGCGAATACTGTGTTTTAGGAAACCTCCAACCTCCGCCAAAACCAGATCCCCGGTAACGTGCCCGTATTTCGTATTGACCTGCTTGAAATTGTCTATATCGATATAGAATAAAACCAATGTTCCCTGCTTGCGTTGCACCCGGTTCATTTCCCTGCCAAGCAGATCTTTGAGTGCGCTGCGAGTCCAGATTTTAGTAACTGGGTCGATCAACAGATGAGCATGAGTGAGCTCGAAGTTAACGGCTTCGAGAATTGAGGAATGCCGCAAGCCTCGGATGTGAACTTGCTTTTGCGCCAGGTATCCGACGAGCAGGACAAGGAGCACCAACAAGCCCCCAGCCAAGGCGGGAGACAGATCCGCCTCGATATGAATATTTTTCTGGCCTTCCAGGAAGCTCGGCAAAAGGAAGAAAAAGAAACCAGCGGCAAGGATTGCTACGGCTCCCAGAGCTAAGGCCCACAGTTCCCAATCTCGCCGTTCAATACCGGCGAGCCTGCCTCGCAATTGGTGCGTGAAGTTGTTCTGTTCCAAGGGAAACTCTCCTTTGCCTGTTTATTGGGCCGCTCAGGGTGAATATCAATTTGTTTGGACATCCGAGGGTTCCCCCCCGGGATTGCCGTAAGGTATCTAAAAAAGTACACCACGGTCAAGTGGGGGGTTCCGGTCGGAATCGCCGATACAAAGGCTATGGCATTCCGAATCTTGTTTTCTCCAGATGGAAGTCGCGATAAACGATTCGCTCTATCTGGAATTGTGAGATTTGAAGCAGCTGGAGTGGCTGGGAGCAGCGAGCTAATCGCAATCAGCAATTGCGGGATGCTGATTCGCAGTGAGCATTGCCCTCCAATCAAGACTGAACTTAAAATCCAGTTCGCCGTAGAGAGTTATCCAGCGATCCTCCGGGTCATTGGAAAAGTTGAGCGAGTGCAATCAGGTCGCGCTGCGATTATGTTTCCGAGGAGGCTGCCACAAATTGAAAAACTCCTGGACTGGTTTGAAAAGAAAGAACCGCATGTTGGCATTGCGTGACGCGATTCGTCTGGGCCTCTCACCGTGCTATCTCGCGCATCTTTTTATTGGCTCAGAGACGCCGGGGGTGTGATCTGCGTCCATTTCCTAAAGGAACCCACAGTCCGCGATTACCTTTGCTTCTCGGCTTCGTTGGCCACTGTCAGGGGGCCGATCAATAGGTGCGCGCACACTGCTTGCTGCCATTCTAGCCGCCGGAAACGACTGCCCGTAGGAGACGTTTTCGGCGGTTAGGTCCACGTCCTCATAGGGCTGCACGTTCTTCGCGGACGTACTAATGCTCATGCGCCCATCGGTGATGCTGAGCTTCTGCACTGAGAATGCGGGCGTCCCGGAAGGCTGGGTTTTGGTACTTCGCGGTTTATGAGCCGTACCCTGACCCAGGCTGGAAAAATTCATTTCCCATTCGCCGAGCGCAGCAGCGCCAGTTCCGGCTGATGCAGCGTGATGGACCGGATACGCAAATCTCGATAGAGAATCAGGGGAATCAGATCGATGCCTACGTCCAAAGATTCGGCCCGAACAAACAGCGCGGAACCGAAAGCCGGATCGTCACTGATCGAGATGTTGCCTGCCCGCAGGTGGCCGCGCAGCACCGAGAGATTCAGATCGCCGATCGTGATCTCGCGGCCGAGCGCCACCTGCAGTCTGTTTTCAATCATGGGGCGGAAGTAGTTTGCATCAATCATAAACGGCAGCGAGAGAGCGGCAAGCAGGAGCAGCGCCACGAACCCGCCGAGGATCACTCCGAGCCTCTTTTTCATAGGAGCCTCCCTCTGGATCGAAATGGGACTATCCCATGATTAGATACTTTATATGGAAAGCGCCTTCTGAAACACCCACAGCAGGGACATGGTGATTTCCGCCCGTCAAGTGGCGACTAGAGAGGACTTAATTCGCGGAACGCCGTTCTACTTCCTGTGGCGGTTCAAGTTCCTCGAAACCCGTTTCGGAGGAACTTGAGGGAGTGGTCAGTTTCACGTTTGCCGACTATGCGGGAGTTGACAACACCAGATCGATAAAACAAACGGCGTTACTCGGGAGATATCGAGCCTAGAGGTCAATTTTCGTCTGAGATGTTAGGGCTTGTTTGTTGGGACATGCCTCCGGACTTGCCCCTATGATCCGGTGACACTTTCCCAACTGCCCTTCATCGCCCCGCCGCTTAAGCTGCACTTGTGGGGGAACGTCAGGTTGCATTCCGTGATCGGTTTACGCAGCTTAGGGTCCATCAGCTCATGGATGTCAAGGCGCATGGCCTCTCTCGAATAGGCCGCTACATCCAGGATTCCTGTGTCCATCCGAATCGCGTCCTCGGGACATACCTCGACACAGTATCCACAATAGACACAGACCCCCAAGTCGATGTCAAAGCGGACCGGGTACTTCTCCACATTAGGGTCCGGGTGCTCGCCAGGCACTATGGTGATGCACTTGGCCGGGCAAACCGTCTCGCAAAGCATACACCCCACGCAGCGGGGCGTGTTATCCGCGCGCAAAGTGAGGCGGTGGCGGCTGCGGAAACGCGACATGAGCGGCCTGAGTTCCTCGGGAAATTGGATGGTCACCGCGGCGGGAAGCAGCTTGTAACGGCCCAGCAGATGGGCCGTGTGCAGAAAGAGGTTGCGGAAGAAATGGCGAAAGGTGATCTTCAGTCCGCTAAGGATCTGGGGGATGTAAAGCTTTTCCCAGAATGTGAGCTCGCGCCTGCGGACAACTCTTACGGCCACGGCGTGCCCTCCCCGAAAAGGACCAGCACCACGGCTGTCACTACAACGTTGGCCACTGCAATGGGGAACAGCCCCTTCCAACCCAGCTTCATTAGCTGGTCGTAGCGAAACCGCGGCAAGGTCCAACGCAGTTGCATGAATATTAAGCAGAAAACTAGACCCTTGATTGAAAAGCTCGCCACCCCGAGCAGGACATAGACCAAATGGGGGACGGACAACTCTGCCCCCCAAGGGAAGTGGAAACCGGCTGGCGTGAGATAGGGCACCTGCCACCCTCCGAAAAACATGGTGGCAGCTAGGCTCGCCACCACGATGGTCTCCAGGAAATCCGTGAGGAAGAACATCCCGAACTTCATTCCGCTGTACTCCACGAAGTACCCAATGATCTCCGACTCGCCTTCCGGCAAATCAAAAGGAAGCCTCTTGGTTTCCGCCAGGGCCGCGGTCAGGAAGACGATAAAGGCCACCGGCTGGGTGACGATGCCCCACATCGGAATCCAGCCGCCAATCATCTGCCCCTGCGCCCGCACCATTTCCGCCAGGTCCGTGGTCCCATAGATCATGATGACGCCGAGGATGGCGACGCCGATGGCGATCTCATACGAGATCAGCTGCGCAGCGGCCCGTAATCCCCCCAGGAAAGCGTAGTTGTTGCCGGAGGCGAAGCCCGCGAGGATCACACCATAAACGCCCAAGGACAGCATGGCAAAGACATAGAGCAGTCCCGCGTCAATC
>JACQGE010000146.1 GCA_016199675.1 Acidobacteriota bacterium
ACCTGAAAAACGGCATTGTGCTGGTCACCGGCCCCACCGGCTCCGGCAAATCTTCCACCCTGGCGGCCATCATCAACAAGATCAACCAGGAAAAAGCGATTCACATTGTGACCATCGAAGACCCCATCGAGTTTCTGCATCCCCACCGGAAGGCAACGATTCACCAACGCGAGCTGCACAGCGATACGCCGACTTTCTCTTTGGCTTTGCGGGCTGCTTTACGGCAGGCCCCGAAGGTGATTCTGGTGGGAGAGATGCGCGACAAGGAGACCATAGAAATCGCGATGGAAGCCGCCGAGACGGGCCACTTGGTGTTTTCGACACTCCATACCGTAGATGCCTCCCGCACCGTGGAGCGCATCATCGGCGTCTTCCCCCTTAGCGACCAGCATGCGATCCGGGTCCGCTTTGCCAAGGCATTTCGCTACATCATCTCCCAACGGCTGCTCCCTAAGAAGGGCGGCGGGCGGGCGGGCGCCATCGAAATTCTGATTTCCACCATGCGCACCCGCGAGTATGTGGAAAAGGGAGAAGAGGAAGGGAAGACGCTGGTGGACGCGATGCAAGACGGAACGCTGGATGGAATGCAGCATTTCGATCTGGTCATCGAGCAAATGATCCGCGACGGCATAGTGGAGCCAGAGGCTGGCTTAGGTTATGCCACCAACCCCGGAAATCTACGCTTGAACTTGGCAGATTTTTTCGAAGATCAAGCCACCGGGGAATCTTCGTCAGCCGCATCCCCATCCAAAAGCGGCGGGACCGAGTTGGAAATCGAGCGGTAAGTAGTGTCTCAGTTCCCCACTTTCGGTATAATCAAGCCTAAATGACGTTCCAACTGGGCGAGTACTACACGCGGGCTGATATCCACAACGAGCTTGGTGGAGGTATACAGGACTTCCTTCCTCACGTAGATGGCAGGGTCGTCTGCGGATGCTTCACGTCTGACCTGAACCCGAATGCTCCATGGGAAATCCTGCCAGGGAACGGTCCAGACATAATTCACTGGGCAGAGGTTTTCCGTCAGCAAGGTAACGCTATCCCGGTTTTTCTAAAGCGAGAAGTAAACCGCTGGGAATACACAGGAATGTGGCGGGCCGGAGAGATTATCAAAAATCAGCAGGAGATCGCTGAGCGCGAACAGCGAACAGGAAGAACCGACATTTCAATGATTGTAACCCTCATCAAAGACGTTGATTAGCGCAGTTTCATTCTGGTAAATCTCCAATTTCAAACTTCGACACTACCGAGTGTTGCCAATCAGTCAGGTAATAATAGTGCAAATTTCCCGATTCGGAGGGTGCAGTGTTGTTGAGCGCGGCAATTTGTGCTTAGATAGCCATTGCAAAACCTGTTTGAAAATGTGTCAGGGCACGGTTTTAACCGTGCCAGAAAGAGTAATAACAAGAGCGGCTTTAGCCGCTGAGGGCATAATGTCCGCAAAGATCGACCCATGACCTCAGGCGCTAAAGCGCCTCCGGGGGAACTCGTTTTAGCGGCACGACTGAAGTCGTGCCCTGACACATTCATCAAGGAAGGTTTTGCAATAGCCTGGACATAGCCGAAACCTCTGTTCCTGAGGAGCGAGCATGCGCTGGATGATTCGGGAGGCAGATAGCGAGCGAGTCCGCGAACTTTCGCAGGCCTTGGGCGTCTCGCCGCTCCTGGCGCGGCTGCTCTGGTTACGGGGGCTGGCGGACCCGGAAGCCGCCCAGCAGTTTCTCAAGCCCAGCCTGGCGCATCTCGAAAATCCCTGGAAGATGCTGGGGATGGAGGCCGCCGTCGGGAGAATTTTTCAGGCGATTGACCGCCGCGAAAAAATCCTGATTTACGGCGACTATGATGTGGACGGCGCTCTGGCGGTCGTGGTTTTGCAGACGGCGCTGCAGTTGATTGGCGGCGAAGTGGACTCCTACATCCCGCACCGGATGCGCGACGGCTACGGGATGAGAGAAGAGGTCATGGAGCAAACCGCGCAAAGAGGCTTCTCCCTACTGATCAGCGTGGATACCGGCATCCGGTCCTTCTCCGTGGTAGAACGGGCGCGGGAGTTGGGCCTGGACTGCATCATTACCGATCATCACCTGCCGGCTGGGTCCGGGAGTCCCTCGGAGGCGATTCCTCGGGCGGTCGCGGTCCTCAACCCCAAGCAGCCGAATTGCCCCTATCCGGACAAGAATCTTTGCGGGGCCGGCGTCGCCTTCAAATTGGTTCACGCGCTCCTGGAGCGGCACCCGGCGGGTTCGGCC
>JACQGE010000147.1 GCA_016199675.1 Acidobacteriota bacterium
AGTTTTTTCCAAGTCACCGGCAGCCCGGAGGCTCCGGGACATCTTGTCATCGCCTTGGCTGGACTCAGCCTTGCGTTTCAATTGCCCAGCATGATGATTCGGAGTTTTCTGGAAGGGTGCCAGGACTTTCATCTTGCCAATGCGGTGGATATCCTGGTGCAAATCCTGCGAACAGCATTGACCGTGATCTTTTTGCTGGCTGGCTTTGGCTTACTAACAATTGCTGCATTATTTCCTGCAACCGCCATTGCACGCCTTGTCGGCATGTGGTTAGTAGCCCGCTGGGCAGCCATCCCATTTCGTCCTAATTTAAGAGAGGCCAATCTGGAAAGTCTTCTGCAAACACGCCATTTTGCTTTGCTGGCTTTCTCCTTGGAGACTCTGATGCGATGGTTTCTCCAATTGGATAAGTTTCTGGCGGCCCGGCTGCTATCTTTGCCAAACCTGGCTATCCTGGCCGTTGCTCGCCGCTGGCCTGGAGCTTTGATAGATATCAGTGTTCAGCCACTTAATGTTACATATCCGTTGATCTCCTCGGCGGCCGCGCGCAGCGACCACCGAATGATCCAAAAGTTCCTGTTCTTGTCCGTCCGCAATTTACTAGCCCTCGCACTTCCGCTCGCCTCAGCCCTGTTTGTCTGGGCTGGGGTAATTCTGCGTCTGTGGATCGGCAACGAAGTGCTGGTGGGGGTTCCTGTTTTCCGTGTTTTTGTAATTTTCGCAATCTTGGCCATCCTCCACGATGTGCCAACAACTTTGCTATACGGTGTGGGAAAAATCCGGTTCGCCGCCATGCTCTCCGGCATCTTGTTAATAGCCGGTATTGGAGCAGGAGCATGGGCATGTTCCTGGGGAGGCTGCTGGGTTTGGTGGCAGCCTATACAATTGTCCAAGGAGTGGGGACATTATTGCTATATCATCATGTGCTACCCTTGGCCCAGGTTCGTATCCGTCAATGGTTTCGTAAAGCAGTGGCCCCGCCGCTTTGGGCTATTGTCCCTGCCATTGCTTGGCTCGCATTTTCCTATTGGATGCTGCCCAAGAATCTCGCCGGTCTTGTCGTTTCTGTCGTTCCAGGTTTCTTGTTGTTCTTCGGCCTGTTCGCCCGAATCGTCGCAGGGCCGGAAAAGCCCCATTGGCATTTTTACACGATTAGAAAGTTGTTAACAGAAATTGACTAATTCTCTCGAAAAACTCGCCGAGCCTAACGACGAACTTCCCGCAACTGAGAACGCCGCAAAAGCGGGCGTCACTCCACTATACGCCTGCCCGGACCATCCCTATGTCTCGATTGTTGTTTGTACGCTTGGCCACCGGCCTACCCTGGAACGTTGCATAGATTCCCTATTGGCCCAAGGTTGTCAGCACTCGGAGATTTTGCTGGTCTTGAATGGCAATTCAAACCAGGCTTTTAGCCACCGATTCCGCCACTACCCGCTCCGGCTTTTGCAGGAGCCGCGTCGAGGTGTGTGCATCGCGCGGAACAGCGCCATTCCCAAGAGCGAAGGTGAAATCTTGGTTTTCGTGGACGATGATATTGTGGCTCATTCGCACTGGCTCCACGAACTTCTTCAGGGATTCGCCAATCCTTCTGTAGCCTGTACGGTCGGGCGAGTCCTTCCAGAAGGGTTGCTCTACTCGGAGGGCCCTGGCGGGGAAAAGGCGTATTTCAATGAACAAGCTCTGACAAGCCGGACTTTCGGTCCGGAGAAGGGCTGGTACCGGGCGATTCTGAGGGGGACCGTGACCGGTTTCGGCTGCAACATGGCGTTCCGGAAAAGCTTTCTGGAAAAATACGCCTTATTTCCTGAAGACTTGGGAGCCGGCTCCCTCATCGGAGCAGCGGATGAAAACTATATGTTCTTCCAGGTACTCCAGCACAGCTTCTGCATCCATTATGCTTCCTCTGCTGTGGTCACTCATTTTTTTGAGGGAGACGAATCCCAGCAAAAGAATCGTTTGCAAGAATTTCGTGCGGCAACCTTTGCTTTCCATTTGAAACTTCTGATCGAAGAAAAGGAATACCGCTGGGAAACGCTGCTAAACATGTTCGCCGGAGGAAGGCGATTTTTGCATGCGAGTATTAAGCAGGGGGTTTCTCTGGAAACGTTGGAATTGCTCTCTCCTAGGGAGCGACTTTATTCCTACTTGAGAGGTATGCGGATTTTTTGGAGAGCGCATCGACAAAAAGTTCTTCAGGAACGAAGAAAGGGCACTCTTCGGAGATGAATCACAAGCCGATCCCACTCATTTTGCAACTTTGGATTCTTTTCCTGGTACTGGCCGTTCCCGGGCTATGTCTTCGGCACGAAATGGAGCATTCCGGGATGACACATGGGAGCCAGGTTTCGGAGCCCTCCTATCAAGACCCAACTCAACTGGAAGCCGTCAAACGGTTTTCGGAGTTCAATCACCATTTCGCCGGACTTTGCGTCCTGCTTGTCGGGCTGCTCACGCTGCTGGAACCGTACCTGGCTGATCGTTTCCGTTTCATGCGCTACTTCTGGTGCGCTCTGTTCTGGATCCCCGGAGTGTATTTATTTTTTCTTAGTGATCCGGAGGCCTGGCCGGTCGGCCCGCAAAGCCTGCACTATGTATTGACCCAGAATGCGCAGGTAGTGCAGCACAAGGTTTTTTCCCTCTTATTGCTCGGCCTTGGCCTAGTCGAGTACCTGCGGGTCCGCAAGAAACTCCAAACCATGTGGACAATCGCCTTGTTCCCTGTTATGGCGGCAGCGGGCGCGGCCATGTTGCTATTCCATTCCTCCGCCGCTCACGCTGCAGGAATGGATGCAGCGGCACATCTGGCCATGCAGAAGATCGAGCATCAGCACCTCGGTTTTGCGGTGGTAGGGTTTGGGATCGCCCTCACCAAAGCTATCGGTGACACGGGCTGGTTCCGACCGCGTTTGATGCAGATTCTCTTTGCCTTGCTCATGGTGCTCTTGGGAGGGCTTCTGATCGCATACACCGAGTGAAAAAACAAAGGAGAGCATTGCCGAATTTGTTCCGACAAGGTACTGCCTACCAATGATTTTTGCTAGAATGATTGGAGCCCGCTTCTTTGGCAGGGGTAGGAGTGCGTTGTGCGCGGAGAGGTGCTGGAGTGGTCGAACAGGGCTGCCTGCTAAGCAGTTACACGGCCAAAAGCTGTGTCGTGGGTTCGA
>JACQGE010000148.1 GCA_016199675.1 Acidobacteriota bacterium
GTTTTACTTTTAGTGTAGACCAAATGTCTGTCAGGGCATGGCATCAGCCACCTCAGGCGCGCTGAAGCGCCAAGCAAACGAACCTGAATCGGCACGACTAAAGTCGTACCCTGACGGTTGCACATGCCGGTCTACACCATTTGTGAAACCGCTATAATATCTCGGTCACCCAAATAATTGAAAAACGGCCCAAATAGCTGTGTTAGAGTTGCTCCCGATCCGGCTTTTGAATTCTAAAAAGCTCCCCCGAAATTTTCCATGCGGCATCTGTTGGAATACGCAGTCGGTTCTGTAATTTTGAAGGTGCTGGAGCGGCTGCCCCGTCCGATAGCGCATTCAATGGCCTTTTTGTTGGCTGACGGATTGTATTGGATCACTCCGAAGTTCCGCCGCATTGCGGAACAAAACCTGCGCATGGCCCTGCCGGGGTTAAGCGATCAGGAGCGGCAAACCATTTGCCGAGGGGTTTACAAGAGCCTGGGCCGGTTGCTGGCCGAGTGCGCCCACTTCCCTACCCTGAATACGCAAAATGCGCAGCAAGTGGTTTTCTATGATGGGGTGGAAAACTACCAGGCAGCGCTGGCGAGAAATCGCGGCGTTCTATTTCTCACCGCGCATCTGGGCGCGTGGGAACTCGGGGCTTTCGCCCACGCCTTGCTGGGCTACCCTCTGCATATCCTCTATCGCCCGCTGGACAATCCCCGGCTGGACCGCCTCGTTAACCGCTACCGGCTCCTTTCGGGAAACAAGCTGATTGACAAGAGAAATTCTGCGCGGGAGGTTCTGTCCGCCTTGGCGAGAAACGAGACGGTAGGGATTCTGGCCGATCAGAATAGCTCTCTGGAAGAGGGCGTGTTCGTCAATTTCTTCGGGATTCCAGCCTGCACGACCGCTGGCATCGCACGCATCGCGCTGCATACCGGCGCTGCCGTGGTGCCTGCGTTTTGTGTCTGGGATTCCGGACAGCAGCGGTTTCGGATCATCTTCGGCCAACGGCTGGAGTTGCCGACCTTGGAAGATAAGGAAAAGTCCATTCGAGCGGCCACGCAACAATTGACCAGCGTCATCGAGCACTTTATTCGGCGATACCCGGATCAATGGCTGTGGATCCATCGTCGCTGGAAGACACGCCCGCCTGGTGAGCCGCCGCTTTATTCTTGAATCGCGCTTTGTTCCTCGAATGCTGAAACCCCGGCGCGCCCGGACTTACTTCGGAAATCCCGGCAAATCCCCCGCGCTGACCTCCGAATGAATTCCACCAAGTGTCTGGCTTCGGGAATCGGAATCTCGCGCTCAATCCGTTCCAGGGCTTCCTGGAGGCCAAGTTTTGAACGGTAGAGAATCTGATAGGCTTTTTTCAACTGGCGAATGGTGGCGGGACGGAAGCCCGCCCGTTTCAGCCCCAACACGTTTAGCCCTCGGGCCGCGACGTTGAAGTCCGATGCCAGCAGATAAGGCGGGACATCCAAGTTGACGCGCGTGTTGCCGCCAATCATCGCCAGATGGCCAATCTTGGAGAACTGGTGGACGACGACGCCGCCGGAAAGAAACGCTCCGTCCTCAAGCTCCACATAGCCGGCCAGCGAACAATTGTTGCAAACGACAGTATCATTTCCCAGGCGGCAGTTGTGTGCGATGTGCACGCCGATCATGATGTAGTTCGCATCGCCGATGACAGTTGCGGATTCCGGCGGAGTGCCACGGCTGGCGCTGGAATATTCGCGGAAGATATTCCGATGGCCGATTTTCAAATACGACCGAGCGCCGTTGAAGTTCTTGTCCTCCGGGTCATTGCCGAGCACAACTCCCGGATAACAATGGTTCCCTTCACCGAGCTTAGTGTATTGCTTGATGATCACATGGGAGTCCAGACGCGTTCCCGCCCCAATCTCGACTTCGTCTTCAATAATGCAAAAGGGACCGATGACAACATTGTCCGCGAGCCTGGCTCGCGGGCTGACGATGGCTGTGCTCGAAATCTCCATGGGCCGGTCCATCCGGGGACTCAAAATTATGGATTTCCATTATACTGTGCTCCACAGCTTCTCCTGCTATTGCAGAAAACTGAAATCAGGGGCAGGCCAATGCCTGCCAGTCGGAGTCCGGTTATGATGACAAAAAAAACGGTCCAGGATCTGGCCCGCTGGCTGGCCGGAGAGCCGGAAGGAGAGTTAGATAAGTTGCTCTCCGGCGTGCAATCCCTGGAGACAGCAGGTGAGACCGATGTCTCTTTCCTCGAATCGGAGCGCAATGCCGCACAGGCCATGGCCTCCCGCGCCGGTTGTCTGCTGGCGTCACCCGGCGTGGCTCTTCCCGGCAGGACCGTGATTCGAGTCCGCAACCCCCGCTATGCGATAGCCCGTGCCATTGAGCTTTTCCACCCGCTGCCTTCACGCCAATCCGCCATCCATTCCACGGCGGTGATTAGCAAGAATGTAAAAATCGGGCCAGACGTGGCAATCGGTCCTCTCAGTTTTATCGGAGAGGAGGTTCGGATCGGCGCACGCACTTCTATAGGAGCGGGGTGCGTGATCGGAGATAGAGTCGTATTGGGCGAGGATTGCGTTCTTCATCCTCGTGTGAGCCTTTACCCGGGGGTGCGGATCGGCTCGCGAGTGATCCTCCACAGCGGCTGCGTGATCGGGAGCGACGGTTTCGGGTACGTCTTCGAAGAAGGGCGATACCATAAGTTCCCTCAGGTGGGCACGGTTGAGATTGCCGATGACGTGGAGATCGGAGCCAACACCACCATTGACCGTGCTGCTTTGGGTGTGACTCGCATTGGACGCGGCACCAAGATTGACAATCTGGTGCAGGTGGGGCACAACGTTCAGATCGGTGAGAACTGCGTGATTGCAGCCCTGGTAGGTATTTCCGGCAGCGTCGTCATTGAGGACAACGTGGTGATCGCCGGACAGGTTGGTATTGGCGACCACGCCCGCGTGGAGAAAGCAGCCGTTCTGGGCGGGCAATGCGGCATTCTCCCGCACAAGGTGATCCGCGCCGGGCAAACCGTTTGGGGTACGCCCGCCCGTCCCCTCCAGGAACACCTTAAACAGCAGGCGTTGCTCGCCCGTCTGTCAAGAATTGAAAAACGGGTCAAGCCATCGTCGCAAGTCAAAGACGAGAAGCACCAGCGGAGCGGCTGACCTTCCCGATACAGCTTTAAAAATAAGCCGTAGAAATCAGAATCGTTCCGCCCACTCGCAGGCTATTTTCCCTCGTCGTGCATTTGTTGCGCGAGGTAGTTTTGCAACCCGATTTCCTTAATGACGTTGAGCTGCGCTTCCAGAAAGTCGATGTGTTTTTCCTCATCGGCCAGCAGTTTCTGGAAGAGGTCCCGCGAGGTGTTATCCCCCTCCTCAGTACACATGCGAATCGCAGCATTGTAATTGGCAACTGCCTCTAGCTCCAGCGACAAATCGTTTTCAAGTTGGGCCTTGACGTTTCCACCCACCTTGAGCGGCAGTTTCATGCCCAGGCCGGGCGTTCCTTCCAGGAAAAGGATGCGCTCGATTACAGACTCGGCGTGTTTCATTTCACCAAAGGACTGTTTCTTCGTAATTTCACTCAGCCGGTGATAACCCCAGTTTTCGCACATTTCCGCATGAAGAAAGTATTGGTTGATCGCAACCAGTTCCGCCCGCAACGCATCGTTCAGTTGAGCAATCACTTTGTCATTACCGCGCATAGTATCTAGTATCTCCTTTGTGCAATATTCTAAGCGATCTGGTTCTTCGACTCAAGTTACTGCCGGATGCAGGGATGGTTATGGACACCCCATCCCCACGGCCCAGGGCTGGTCTCCAAACTCGCTCTGGGAGCAGAAGCGGCGGTAGATTCGCGCGTGGCCCTCTCGAAGGATCTCTTCATTGACTCGCTTGCCGCCGCACCATACCACTGCCAGCAACCGGCCATAGTTGTCGGTATGTTGGCGGTCATCCTGATCCACCAATGCCTGCGAGCCGACCGGGCAAAGCTGCCGGAGGTAGCTGGTCGCTGCGGTGCCTCCGGCCGCGTTCCATTCCGATGCATCCACCAGCACCAACCGGATTCGGAAGCTGTTGACTTCGAGTGTATCCCCATCAATCACTCTGTTGACAATCCCCGTGAAGCATCCTGCTGTGCCGCTGCATTTGTCAGACTCTTCCGGTCTTTGAAAATGGACCTCTTCTCGTCGAAGGAAATAGGCGATGGCCACGACAAACAAAATGAAAACAAAGAGGCTCTTTCTCCGCCGGTTTCCGAAAAGGAATCCTCTTTTGCGACCCATGTTATATTCATAGCCCCAAAATCAAAAGAACACCAGAAGGTATGGCATTTTCGAGATTAATATATAGTCAGAGCTTTATGTAGGACTCTATGAATGCTTTATTGCTTCGCTGGCGCTCTTGGGCGCCGTTTCTCCTCAGCATTCTCAGGATCGTTGCCAGTTTTCTGTTCATGCAGTTCGGTACGGCGAAGTTGATTGCTTTCCCAGCATCTATCATGCCGGATGGGAGCACCGTATCCATTGCATCATTGATCGGAATTGCTGCTGCTTTGGAGGCGTTCGGAGGCCTGCTCCTGCTTTTCGGTTTGTTCACTCGTCCGGTTGCTTTTCTCCTTTCCGGAGAAATGGCCTTCGCATACTTCATCGGCCACGCACCGCAAGGCTTTTGGCCGGTCCTCAATCAAGGCACGGAGGCCATATTCTTCACGTTTCTCTGGCTCTATTTATCCGCCGCTGGCCCCGGTCCCTGGAGCTTGGACGCGAAGGTCAGACGCGAACGCTAGACCGTTTTCATGGTTGGTGTATAGCGTTTGGCTCTCGCCGCCTTCAGCCCCGAAGGGGCGTAAGAATGTAGCCCAGGGCGCAAGCCCTGGGTAGGATTGGAAAAGTGGGCACAAGCCCCGGA
>JACQGE010000157.1 GCA_016199675.1 Acidobacteriota bacterium
ATTCGATGGTGCCCGCCGGTTTGTAGCCACTCGCATCCGATTTCAGATTGTATACCTGCATATAAATGCCTAAGCGCTGATCCTTGGAAAAGGATTCTTGCACGGCCGGACGCACCTTGGTTCCTCCGATGACGAACTGTCCCAGGCCAATCCTTTTTGTAGGAACCTTCTCGATGAGGTCCGCCAAAATCAGAGAACTGGTGGCGAGTTGATCCTCTTCGTACCGGGGGACCTCCAACCGGATATCCATGGTACCCACATTCCCGCTGTTGATGTCCTTCAATGCCAAGCTCAAGCGGTATAGGCCGGGCCGCAGGGGAATGGACTTCCAATAGATAGCTGGTTTTTCCAGCGTCTGCTCCAACAGAGATTCAGGAACATCTAAGGAGATTGTATCCTCGAAAGTCTGCACGACACGCCGGGTGAGCGTGGTGACCCGCCCGAAGACGTTGACCACCGCATGTTGGACGCCCCCTGAGTTCTGGAATGCCAGATCCCTATTTTTCAGGGATACGGTGATGCCGGAGAGCACGGTATCTTCGGTCACTTTGACAAAATCGGCACGCACCTGAAAGGGGAGCAAACTGAATCGAATATTGGTGGTAACGAGCTCTTCCAGATCTTTGAATTTGATTACTGGAGGCCTTTGGATGTTGGCGTGCAATGCTAACCGGTCGAATTCGCCATCGTGAATGGCGGAATAGCCAGCGCCGGGGCTGCTATCAATACTTCTCTTTGGTAAGTGTGTTCCATCGCTCCGATTGAAGCGCTCCGTTTTATCTGAAAGCCCCATTGCCTCCATCAACGAAAGCCCGGCGTTAGCGACATATAGCAGGGCATCTTTTTCAGAAGGATCCATGGTGAGGCGATATTCCCCGGTCATGGTGGGGTCCACAAATTCGAGCTCAATATTTTGCCCGACTCCCTCGAGGTAACGGTATCGCCACTTTTCAAAGGGGTATGTAGAGGTGGAACCTCCTCCTTCTTCCATGGGGCGATCGTAGTGCCCTCCTGTGGGATGAGCGTCAATTTCGTCCGGAGGACCATACATGATGTAGATCCGCCCGCGATCCGCTTTCCAACCCGGAATGCCGCTGGCAAAATGTTCATTGGCGTAAGCGATGCGCCGGTAATGCTCTTCCCGGTATTCGTTATCCGGAGATTCCGGGTCCGGATCGCGACGCAGCCAGAACTGCTCAATGAACTGTTCCCGTTCCTCATCGTTCTGGAGCCTCTTGAAGGCCGTTTTCTCCTCGTCCGTGATGATGTAACCTACATCATCTTGAAGCCACTTCCGGAATGCCCCTTCCAATTCCTTTCGAAGGGACTCTTCCCGCCGGGCTTTATCTTTATCGGAGAGGCCGGGGGCTTCGCTTTGTTGAACTAATTTGGAACCGCTCTCTTTTTGTGCTTCTTGGGCTGGCAAGTATACCGGGCAGCTCCACACAAGCAACCCTATGGTCAGTCCAACGAATCCACTCCATTGAACCATCATGGCAAGCTCCCACATTTACGGAAAAATCTCTTTAAAGAATAAGCTTTCCACAATGCAAGAGTCAAGAACTTGTTACTCCAGATGGCATTTTATGCGAGAACGCTTTAGACCCGAGCCTCCTGGAGTAAAGAGGTCAGGAAGCTGGTTCCATGAGCGAGTTGGACCCCGAAATTTTCGGCGATGGTCTGTCCGACGTCAGCGAGCGTATTCCGAACCCCCAGGTTCACATTGCAGCGAGACTGCTTGCCATAAATGAGGAGCGGAACATACTCCCGGGAATGGTCGGTGGAAGGAGTGGTCGGGTCGCACCCGTGGTCTGCGGTAATCACCAGCAGGTCCCGCTGACGCATCCGCGATAACAGGTCGTTCAATTGTTGGTCAAATTCTTCCAAAGCGCGAGCATATCCTTCCACGTCATTGCGATGGCCATAAAGCATGTCAAAGTCCACCAGATTCGTGAATATCAGACCTTCCGGGTATTGGTCCATCGCTTCCATAGTTTTCGTCATGCCATCGGAATTTCCATTCATCAGGACAAACCCAGAAAGGCCTCGCCCGCAAAAGATGTCCCGGATCTTGCCGACACCATACGTGAAGACGCGGCGTTCGAAGAGGCGATCCAGTAAAGTCTCTGGCGGTTTAATGGCATAGTCATGGCGATGCGCCGTACGACGGAAATGACCCGGTTCACCTAAAAAGGGGCGGGCAATCACGCGGCCCACCCGGTGCCTGCCCTGAAGAATCCTACGCGCCACCTGGCAAATCCGGTACAGTTCCTCCAGGGGGATGACTTCCTCGTGAGCCGCGATTTGGAAGACGCTGTCGGCGGACGTGTACACGATGGGAGAACCGGTGCGCTGATGTTCCTCTCCGAGTTGCTCGATGATTTCCGTGCCGGAGGCTGGATAATTGCCGAGCGTCCGGCGTCCGATGGCGGCTTCAAAGGGCCGCATCACTTCCGCCGGAAAGCCATTAGGGTAAGTGGGAAAGGGAGTTTCTAGAACCACCCCCGTCATCTCCCAATGTCCCGTAGTAGTGTCTTTCCCTGGAGAGGCCAGAGCAGCTTTCCCATAAGCTCCTTCTGGCTGGGCTATCGGTTGTTGATGCGGGATGGACTGGATATTCGCCAATCCCAGGCGGCGAAGATTCGGAAGGCGGCAAGGGCGCACGCTGTTGAGGTTTCCCAAAGTATCGCTGCCCACATCTCCATACTTGTCGGCATCCGGCATCGCGCCAATGCCCACGCTGTCCAGAACAATCAGAATGACCCGGTCGAACGGAACCATTTTCCCCTTTGAAAAAACTCTAGCATGAAGTCGGAAATGCCCCCAATGGATTTTCTGGCCCTCAGCTTTGGACCCTACAGTGAAACGCTTTTTGCAGTGGAACCCTTGACATCTGGAAAACCCTCCGTTACTTTCGCTAAAGTTCATTGCGCGTTCATGAGGTAAGCATTGGCTCGCAGCATTGTTACTCTGACCACGGACTTCGGTTCTTCCGACCATTACGTTGGGGTTATGAAGGGAGTCATTCTCAACATCAATCCCGAGGCAGAGATCGTGGATATTTGCCACGACATCCATGCTTACGACGTCCTGGAAGGAGCGTTTGCCATCGCCCAGGCGTACCGCTATTTCCCGCCCCGGACGATTCATCTGGTGGTGGTAGATCCGGGCGTTGGCACGGCGCGGCGGCCGATCCTGGTCGCCGCCGACAAGTACTATTTCGTGGCCCCGGACAATGGAGTGCTCTCTTTGGTGTTTGACCGGGAAGAAAATGCATTAGTCCGACACATCACTTCCAATCACTATTTTTTGGAACCGGTCAGCCAAACCTTTCATGGGAGGGACGTGTTTGCACCCATTGCCGGTTGGCTGAGCCGCCAAGTGGAAACGGACAAATTCGGAGAACCGATCACGGATTTTGTCCGCTTTCATGTGCCGCCTCCGAAACGGGTCACAGACCGTTTGCTGAAAGGGATGATTCTGCGAGTGGACCGATTCGGCACCCTGGTAACCAACATCACGCCGGAAGACCTGCCGCAGTTGTTTGCGGAAAATCCTCCTGACTTCAAGATCATTGTCGGCAAGATGGAAATCAGCCGTTTGAAGACGACTTATGCGCAAGGCGCTCCGGGAGAGGTTTTTGCCATCTTAGGCAGTTCCGGCTACCTGGAGATTGCCGCCAACAGGGCTTCCGCCACAACAACTCTCGGCGTGAGCAAAGGCGCCGAGGTCGGCGTGATCTTCACCTGAAATACTCAGGGCAGGTATGGAAGAAAAGGATTTTTTTACAGAAACGGAAGAACACTACCCAGCGATGTTGAATTGTCCTTCCTGCCGGCAATCGGCGGAGTATGATCTCCGCTGGATTCTTCGGAAGAAAAAATCCTCGCTGCCGCCGCGCACCACGGAACAGGACCAGCAACGATTTGCCCGTGCTCGATCCTATCGGGTCCGCAAGGATGATCTCGTCATCTGCAAGAATCAGCGATGTCGCAAGCGATTTGAGATCTCCGGCATTCAATCCGTGGTCTTGCTATAAACACCCGCCAAGACTGCCCAAAGCTTTGTTGGAGCATCGATTAGGTTCAGGAAGGCTTCGCCTCCCGGCGCAGGCGCTTTTCCAACTTCTTCATCTCAGCGCCCCAGCGCAGGAAGCGCCGGATGGCCTGGCGCTCCTGCCAGAGAAATTTCCAAAACAATTTGCGGGTGACCTGGTCGGCAGGGATTCCCGAATAGGTCTCGATGCGCCACCGCAGGTAAGGACTCCGCCAAGGCCGCAGCCGGTAGCCGCGTGAAGCGACCCAGAAAAAACGCAAGGCATACAGGATCATCTCAGGTTTTCCAGCCAAGAAGGATTCTATACGGGCCAGCCCCAGTTGCTCAATGAATATTGCCCAGGGCGGTTCTCATCGAGGTGTGAAGCTGTTGCTGATGGTGTCACTCCGAGGACTCCAGAGCAGATACCTCCGCCAGAAGCCCGGAGAGTGTCCCAAAATGTTGGAACGGCACTAGAATGGGAGGAGACCGTTGCATTGCGGGGAATTTTCTGTTATGACGCGATTGGATCGGATGGTTCTATAGGATCTCCGGGAAGCTCGCGTGGAACTCACCCGCTTGCTGGCCGCCGGAAAGGAGTAAACGTGGCGAACCGAATGGTACATTTATTTCTGATGCTTGGTCTCGGAATCACTTCCCTAGCGAAGGCCGACATTGTAATGCTCGAAAATGGCGACCGGCTTACGGGAGTGATCGTGAAATCGGACCAGGAGACGCTGTCGTTCGATTCCGAGTATGCGGGAGTGGTAACCCTGCCGTGGAGCGCCGTAACGGAAGTCGAGTCATCCACGCCTGTCTACGTCGGAATCGAAGGGGGGCAGATAGCGGTCGGTCCGGTCGAGACCAGCGGCGGGAGATATGAAATCGTGACCGAGAACGCGGGGACAATCATCGTGGCGAAAGAGGTCATCGAATTTATCCGCTCGGCGGAAGAACAGGCGGCGTATGAACTCGAGATCGAGCGGTTTCGGAACCCGCGCCTGACCGACCTCTGGACGGGACACGTGAATTTCGGGTACGCGCAGGCGCGAGGAAACTCCGACACGCAGACCATCAACTTCGGAGCGAACGCAAGCCGGGTCACGACGCGGGACCGGATTGGGGTCACGTTTACATCGGTATACGCGGCGAACGACACCCTGGGGGAATCGGTCGTGACGGCAAACGCGATGCGCGGCGGAATCAACTATAACCTGAACTTGCGCCCGCGGTGGTTCGTGTTTGCGTCCACGGACCTCGAGTTTGACGAGTTCCAGGACCTGGACCTGCGGTTCGCGCCGGCGTGGGGTTTCGGGTACAAGGCGGCCAACACGGAACGGACAAAGTTTGACTTCTTCGGTGGGGCTTCGCTCAACCGGGAATTCTTTTCGACGGGGCTCGACCGGACATCCGGCGAAGGGCTGTTTGGCGAGGAGTTCGTGTTCAACTACTCCTCGGTCGGCTCGCTGCAACAAAAATTGAGCGTCTATCCGAACCTGAGCGACGTGGGGGTGTTCCGCGTCTCGTTCGACACGACGGCGGACACGCGGCTAAACCAGTGGCTTTCGTGGCAGGTGTCGCTGAGCGACCGCTACCTGAGCAATCCGGTCACCGGACGAAAGAAGAACGATGTGCTGCTGACCACGGGGCTGCGAATCAACTTTGTTCCGCAGGATGGGACCGCCGCAGGTTTCCGGCCCTGAGAAATCGGAAACGCGTCGGTTGGCGTTCGAAAAGGAAAAAACTGGAGCCATCCCGGGGAATCGAACCCCGAACCCCCGCATTACGAATGCGGTGCTCTGCCAATTGAGCTAGGATGGCTATCTACATCCATCTCTCGCCAGTTTAATGGACACTGGCAGACTGTGCAACCTCCTCTTGTCCGTTGAAGACCCGAGCAAAACCTATAGGAATTTTAGAACGCAGATCGTTAAATCATCTTGCAAATGAAGGCCGACCAGTTTGTGGACCTCTTCCTGCAAGGCGGCGCAGACGGCTTCGGCAGAGCGGTTCCGGTTTTTCTCCACGACCTTTAAGATGCGGCTGGAATCGAAGACCTGACCGGCGGCGTTTTCCGCTTCCGAAAGACCGTCGCTGTAAAGCACCAGGATGTCATGGGACCGCAGCACCACCGAATCCTCGTGGTACGAAGCCGCCGGCAAGAGTCCCAGGACCGGCCCCCCAACTTCCAAAGGACGAACAGGCTGCGAAGGCCGATAAAGCAGCGGAGGGACATGCCCTCCATTGACGTTGATGAGGCGGCGGGTGC
>JACQGE010000151.1 GCA_016199675.1 Acidobacteriota bacterium
CCCTGGGCTAGAATCTATTGCGCCTCCGGCGCTGTGATGCTAGTGAGAAATGCAGCTAAAGGGCAGTCCCATCCATGCGCATCATTGCCTGTCTGTATCGCGGACGCGTGCTGAAAACTCTGCGGGGCCTGCAACTGCGCCCGACGAGCGGCCGGCTGCGGGAGACCTTGTTCGATGTCTTGGGGGACGCCGTGCAGGGAGAGGTATTTATGGATGTCTATGCCGGCAGCGGGGCCGTCGGGTTGGAAGCGTTGAGCCGGGGTGCAAAGCAAGTTTTTTTTCTTGAAGAAAATGCGGCAGCCTGCCGCCTTCTTTCGGAAAATATCGCTGCGCTCGGTACTGCCCAAAGCGCCCGCTTGCTCCGCGTCGCCGCGCACAAAGGGTTGCGGCAACTGGAACGCGAGGGTGTTCGGGTGAACTGTTGCTTCCTGGACCCGCCTTACGCGATGCAGGAGGAAGCGATTAAGGTGCTGTCGTGGCTTACTAGGCGTCAATTGATGGCTACAGATGGCCTGATTATTCTCCAGCATAGCCGCAAAGAATCCACGGAATTGAAGATCGGCGACTGGAGCCGGGTCCGCCTGCTCGTCCAAGGGTCAAATGCTCTCAGCTTTTACCAGGCCGTCTCGGATCAGGAAACGATGGGAAACCAGCCACCCGGAAGTTTCGTCTAAAGCACAAATAGGGTATTCGGAGCCACCGGTGATATATAATCTTTGCAACGGGGTCAGCTTGCAATCGAACAATTTCCAGGCAAGGAGGTAGTTATGAAGGCGGGCATTGACTACAGAGTATGTCTAAGAAGCCGAATTCCGATAGCGTGGTTGTTCGCCGCAGTTTTTTTCTGGTCGGTGACCCCTCTGCTGGTGCAATCCCAGGGGCCTGGAGGTCAGGGCCAAGGACAGGGAGGGCAGGCCCAAGCGCGCGAGCGGGCGCTCGCCCAGATGCCCGAAGGAAAGGGAAAAGAAATCGTCGGAGCAAGATGCGGAAACTGCCACGCGCTTACTCGGGTAACTGAAATGCGGAACAGCCGCGAGGGTTGGCAGGAGATTGTCCAAAACATGGTGAGGGCTTTTAGCGCGCCTCTGACCCCAGACGAAGTAGCCACTGTGGCGGATTACTTGGCTACCAATTTTCCCGGCGAACCGAAAGCCACAACACAACTGGCCCCCCTTTCTCCAGACAACGTTAAGGTGGAGATCAAAGAATGGGAGGTTCCCTGGAAGGGAACGCGCCCGCGTGACCCTTCGGTTGCCGCGGATGGAACCATCTGGTTCGTGGGACAACAGGGACACTACATCGCCAATCTGAATCCTACGACCGGAGAATTCAAGCGATACGATTTGGAGGATGGTACAGGGCCGCACACCAACATTCTCGACAAGAAGGGGAATGTCTGGTTTACGGGTAATCGAGTGGGTTACATCGGGAAACTCGACCCCCAAACGGGAGCTATCGAGAAATTTCCCATGCCGGACCCGGCCGCTCGTGATCCGCACTCGATGTTCTTGGACAAGAACGAAAACATCTGGTTTACCGTCCAGCAGGGGAACTTCGTGGGCAAACTGGAGACTGCTACTGGCACTGTCCGGCTCACCAAGATAACCACTGAGAACGCCCGCCCTTATGGCATCTTAGTGGACCCGGAAGGATTTCCCTGGTTTAACCAGGTTGGAACCAACAAAGTCGGACGCATGGAGCCGAAATCCATGGAGATCACCAACTACACGCTCCCCGATCCCAAAGCGCGTGACCGCCGCATCGCCCGCACCTCCGATGGATACATCTGGTACACCGATTTTGCCCGGGGCTACCTGGGGCGGCTGGACCCTAAATCCGGCGAGGTGAAGGAATGGCAAAATCCGGCCAAAGAACGCTCCGGTCCTTATGCCATCGCCACTGACGACAAGGGTCGCATCTGGTTCTCCGAGACCGGCGTCATTCCCACTCGGCTTGTGGGCTTCGATCCCAAGACGGAGAAGTTTTTCAGCATTACGGAAATTCCCAGCCTGGGCGGCTCGATCCGGCACATGGTCTTTGATCCCAAGACTCGCAGCATCTGGTTCGGCACAGATGCCGGGACTATTGGCAGAGCCAGCATTCCATAGACTAGGCAACGGAAGCAATTTAGGCGGGAAAGCGCAACAAGAGTGCTTTCCCGCGGCTTACCTCTTCTCCGAAGAAGGAACCTGCAATCGTTACTAATTGGCTCACTCCTGAATTGACGCTTCCCAAAGAGGCCCGCTATAATCACGGGTGGGTTTGGCAAACTAGGAGGTTGAAAGTTTGTGGCCGCGCAGCGGATAACGGCAATCTATCCCGGCAGTTTCGATCCGATCACCAACGGGCATCTGGATCTGATCGAGCGGGGTAGCAAAATTTTTGATGAGCTGATTGTCGCCGTCCTCCGCAATCCCGAAAAAAGCCCCCTGTTCAGTTTGCAAGAACGAGTGGAGATGTTACAGGAGGTTGTGCAGCACTGCCCGAATGTCTCCGTGGACACCTTCGATGGGCTGCTGGTGGATTATGCCGTACGGCGGCAGGCGCGAGTCATCCTGCGGGGCATTCGGGCTGTCTCTGATTTTGAGAATGAAATGCAGATGGCCCTCATGAATCGCAAACTGGACCCCAATCTGGAGACCGTGTTCATGATGCCAGCCGTGGCTTATACCTTCTTGAGCTCTCGCCTCGTGCGGGAGGTCTGTCAATTAGGCGGGGACACCCGCAGCTTGGTTCCTCCACAGGTGGAAGAACGGCTCCGCTCCAAGGCCGTGTAACGATGAATAAGGTGCAATTAAGTCCTAGGGCCGCAGAAATTGCTCTTTCCCAGAGAGTCTCGCGCATTTCCATTTCTTCGACGGCCGCGGTGGTGATGGAGGCGGAAAAGCTCCGCGCTGAAGGGGCTGACTTGATGGATTTCGGCGCTGGCGAGCCGGACTTTCCCACTCCGGAAAACATAAAGGAAGCCGCCATTCGCGCCATCCGGGAAGACTTCAGCAAATATACCGCCACCGGGGGCACGATGGAACTGCGGGCCGCCATCGCTTATCGCCATGCCGCTGACTTCGGCACCTCTTACGCTCCCTCGGAAATCATTGCAACCGCCGGGGGCAAACAGGCCATCTTCAACGCCATTTGCAGCCTCATCAATCCAGGCGACGAAGTGATTCTCCCCGTCCCCTACTGGGTAACTTTTCATGATGTCATCAATTACGCCGCCGGGCGTCCCATCCTATTGGAGACCCGCGAGGAGGAAAACTTTAATCTGACCGCCGAGATGGTCAAAGAGGCGCTTACCCCGCGCACCCGGTTAGTGGTTCTGAACTCGCCGTGCAATCCGAGCGGCGCAGTAATCCCGGCCCAGGAATTGGAACGTATTCTGGAGGTCACGGCCCGCCACGGGGCGTGGCTTCTCTCTGACGAATGCTACTGCCACTTTGTGTATGATGAAGCGCCGTTTTCCCTCGGCTCGCTGCCGGGGGCCAAAGATCACTTGATTCTGATCGGATCGCTTTCCAAGACGTACGCCATGACCGGCTGGCGGGTTGGCTACGCTATGGCTCCGGCGAAATTGACCTCGGCAATGGTGAAGCTACAGAGCCACAGCACTTCCAACCCATCCTCCATTGCTCAGAAGGCAGCCGTTGAAGCATTGACCGGTCCTCAGGATTCCGTGAAACTCATGTTGCGGGAATACCAGCGCCGACGCGACTTTGTCATAGAAAAACTGCGAGAGATTTCCGGCGTTACCTGCACCTTGCCTCGCGGAGCTTTCTATGCTTATCCCAACGTTTCGGCCTTTTTGGAGTCGGGAGACCGCCATCGCGGTCACCACAGCCACAAAAAAGCCGGGAATACTTCTTCGAACGAATTGGCGAAAAAACTGCTGCGAGAATCCGGAGTGGTCGTCGTGCCCGGAGAAGCGTTTGGGACCCTGCATCATCTCCGGCTTTCTTACGCCAACTCCATGGAAAATCTGGCGGAAGGACTGAAGCGCCTGAAACGCTTTTTCTCCGAGCAAGCAAATTGAGTGGCTCGCCATCCCCGGAATTCGATCTCTCGTCACTCCCTTCTTATAGCTACCCGCTGAAGTTGGAACCAATTTTTCAAGAGCGCGTTTGGGGCCAGCAGGATTTGGCCTTCCTATATCCGCAGCGTCCTAGTGAACCTTTTCGAGTGGGGGAAGTATGGCTGACGGGGGATCACAACCGCGTCGCCAATGGCCCCTGGGCTGGCGCAACCTTGTCGGAAGTGGCTCACGCCTGCGGCCCCGCGTTGTTGGGCAAGTATGCGAACGCTTCCCCGGAGGTGGGTTCGCCGCTCTTTCCTCTACTGGTCAAATTCCTTTTCACGTCGGAGAAACTGAGTGTCCAAGTCCATCCCCCGGATTCCTACGCCCGCGCGCGAGAAGGTTCCGCCGGGAAGACCGAGATGTGGCATATACTGAAGGCAGGAGCGGGAGCGCGGCTAGCCGTTGGATTTCGCAAAGACCTTTCGCCAAATTGGAGCAGAGACCGTTGCGCATTCCGAGCCGCTGTGGAAAGCGGAGAGATTGAGCGCGTGCTCGATTGGGTCGAAGTAAAGACCGGCGAAACTTTTTTTGTGCCGGCCGGGACAGTTCATGCCATCGGCCCGGAATTGGTCATCTGCGAAATCCAACAGAATTCTGACATAACCTACCGGTTGTATGATTATAAACGACCCGGCACTGATGGACATCCCCGACCCTTGCACGTAGAGAAGGCACTGGATGTTCTCGAATGGAATACTCGCGGCGGGCGGACACGCCCGGTCGAATTGGCCACAAAGTCTGTCCCGCGCCTTCTGCTGGCTGCGTGTCCTTACTTTGCGACCGAAAAGCTAAGGCTGGATGCTGTGTCTCGATATGAAACGCAAGCGCGGGTGGAAATTTGGATTGGCCTAGCAGGCGAAGTGCATTTTGAGGGCGGGGGAGAACGTGTTCCTTGCCGCAAAGGAGAAGCACTGGTGATTCCTGCCGATATGCCTTCCTTTACCATCCACCCGATTTCTCCTTCTATTTTTTTGCGGACCTATCCTCCTGGCCCGCAAGTAGACCTAGGCGCTGAGTTGTTGAGAAGAGGTTTTCCTGCAGAGAATGTAGCGCAAGTTGTTTTCAGCCAGCCATCCAAGGGCACTGGGAGAACCAATTTTCCTGATTCCGTGGAGGACCCTCGATGAGCCCTCGGCAATCCCTGGCCAGCCATCTTTACGCCGTAGTTTTGGCGGGAGGGCGTGGCACTCGCTTCTGGCCACGCAGCCGGCGGCAGCGTCCCAAGCAATTGATGAACTTCTGGGGGCAGATCAGCCTGCTGCAACAGACTGTGGAACGCTTGCGGCCCCTGATTCTGCCCGCCAATGTCTGGGTCTTGACCAACGAGTCCCTGGCGGAAGAGGTGGCGCGGCAATTGCCAGAAGTACCGCGCGGCCAGATCATCGCCGAACCGGTGCAGAGAAACACGGCTCCCTGCATCGGGCTGGCGGCAGAACTAATCGGGGAACGCGACCCGGAAGCGGTGCTTGGCGTCTTTCCTTCGGACCAGACCATCCGCAAACCGGTTGCATTCCGCAAGGTGGTGAAGTTGGCCGCCCAACACGCCGCGAAGGGCGCCATCGTCGTTTTAGGCATTACGCCGCGATGGCCGGAGACCGGCTACGGGTATATAGAATTCGCGCACGTTCCAAACCTGCATCCACTAAGGGCGTTGCCAGTAAAGCAGTTTCATGAGAAACCTTCACTGGCGGTGGCCAAGCGCTATGTCGGGAGCAACCGTTTTTTTTGGAATAGCGGAATGTTTTTCTGGAAGGCCAGCACCATCCGCGAAGCGCTGCGCCATTATCTTCCCCAGACTGCTGCGGTCTTGCAATCCATCCCCAAGGAGCTGGCCGCTAGCGGGAGAGCCGTTCCTGTGCATATTCAACGGTTATTAAAAAAACTTTATCCTGCCTGTGAAAATATTTCTGTGGACTATGCTGTCCTGGAGAAAGCTTCGGGAGTGGTGGGCATTCCTTGCGACATCGGTTGGAATGATGTGGGAAGCTGGAAGGCCGTGTACGATCTTCTCCCACAGGACCACCAGAAAAACGTCCTGCGCACGGAATCCTTGCTGATGGATTCCTCCGGCCTGCTGGTGGATGTACCGGGGAAACTAGTGGCGGGCATCGGTTTGAAAGACTTGGTGATAGTAGAAACTGGCAAGGCTTTGCTGATTGTCCCCCGGGACCGCGCTCAGGAAGTTTCTCAGTTAGTGAAACAATTGGAAAAGAATCGCCGTAATGACCTGCTGTAGGAAAACAAATGCTCCAAACAGCAACTCCAGTTCCAGCTATACATTTCGGCACCGACGGATGGCGGGGAGTGATTGCCGAGGACTTCACTTTCGCGAACGTGCGACTGGTGGCTCGCGCCATTGGCCGGTATTTGCTGGCTCACGAGGATTTCCGCAAGGGCATCTTGATCGGCTATGACTGCCGCTTTTTAAGCGACCGTTTTGCGCGAGTCGCAGCGGAGGAAGTAGCTGCCTGCGGTGTGCCCGTCCGGCTCGCCGGCAGTTATGCCCCCACGCCTGCAGTTGCATTTGCGGTACGGAACTTAGGCGCGGCAGGAGCCATTGTCATCACCGCCAGCCATAATCCCGCAGTATGGAACGGAATCAAGTTCAAGGGAAACTACGGAGGGTCGGCGGCTCCAGAAATCATCAAGAGGATCGAGACAGAGCTGGCCCGCGCCGAAAGTTTCTCCATGGCAAAAGCGGATGCTGCCCGGCTAGAGATGACCGATCTAGTAGAGCCGTATCTTCGGCAGATTGAAATGCTGGTGGATTTCAAGGCCATAGCGAAACGCAATTTCCGATTTGTAGTTGATCCCCTGTACGGTGCAGCGCGGCAATGCCTATCTAGCCTGCTAGGGCGAAATAGCATTTTATGTGAAGAAATCCACGGCCAAACCGATCCCTTGTTCGGAGGTTTACATCCGGAACCGATCCCGCCTCACACCCAAGAGGCACAGCACGTTGTTATGAAAAGGAGCGCCGATGCCGGCTTTGTCACAGATGGTGATGCCGACCGCTTGGGCGCTATTGACCGCAATGGCCAGTTTATTGACTCCCACCAAATTTTTGCCATCTTGCTGCAATACCTGGTCGAGGTGCGTGGCATGAAAGGCGGCGTCGCCAAAACCTTTTCGACAACAAAACTGGTGGACAAGCTGGCCGCCAAGTATTCACTACCTCTTTATGAAACGCCCATCGGCTTCAAGCACATCGTGGACTGGATGCTTGCAACGGACATTCTCATTGGGGGAGAAGAGAGCGGAGGCATCGGCATCCCTGCCCTGGGAGGGCCGGAGCGTGATGGAATCTTGAACGCGGTTTTGCTGGCGGAGGCGATGGCTCATTACGGGAAATCATTGGGCGAGTTGGTTGCGGAGCTGCACCGCGAGTTTGGGCCGCATCATTATGGCCGCGTGGACCTCACCCTGCGCCCCGGTCAGAAGGAGCGCGCCATCGAGGAAATGTCCCGCAATAGCTTAACCCACTTTGCAGGGTTCGATGTGCTGCGACGGGAAGACCTGGACGGCATCAAAATGTACCTGAAGAATAAAGCCTGGTTGCTGGTGCGCCCTTCCGGGACGGAACCCCTGCTGCGCGTCTATACAGAGGCCGAGTCTCCGGAGACCGTTCAAGAGGTGCTCTCCCGCGCCGAAGAGTTCATTCGAAGGGTGTAGGTGCTTCGCGGCCATGTCTGGCCGCGACACGGAATCCTTCTGCGGCGCACAGGAGCGAGAGTTTCATGGAGTACGCATCTTCTGCGGAAACCACCGAACAGCGGGCCAAACGCTACCAGCGCGCGCGGCTCCGGTTGTCGCTTTGCGATCTGGGATTGAGTGTCGCCTTTGTGCTGGCGCTGTTATTTGCCGGCTGGTCGGTTGCTCTACGGGATTTTGCCTGGCAGCGGGCAGACAATGATTGGATGGCAGTGTTGATCTATGCGCTGCTGCTTGGCGCTTGCAGCAAATTGCTCTCGTTCCCTCTTGATTTTTATTCGAGCTACACACTCGAACACCGCTATGGTCTTTCCAACCGCAAGCCGTCCGATTGGTGGAAAGATTTTGCAAAGTCCTTGCTGATTGGGGCCGCCTTCGGCCTGGGAGCCATTGAAATTCTTTACTACACGTTACGGCGTTTCCCGGACAATTGGTGGCTGCTCTGCTGGGCTTTTTTCGCGTTGTTTTCCATTCTGATGGCGAACCTGGCGCCGGTGCTGCTTTTCCCGCTATTTTACAAATTCCGACCGCTCACAGACGAAGCTTTGAAAAATCGCCTGGTGGAGCTTTCCCGACGGGCAGGTGCGCGCGTGAAGGGCGTGATGGAATGGAAGCTGAGCGCCAAAAGCAAGAAAGCCAACGCAGCCTTAATTGGCCTGGGCAACACGCGCCGAATCATTCTGGCGGACAATTTGCTGAACCAATATTCACCGGAGGAGATCGAAGCAATTTTGGCTCATGAGTTGGCGCATCATGTTCACAACCACATTTGGAAAGGCATCGGTTTCCAACTGGCGTTGTCCTTGGCGGCTTTTGCTTTTGCAGACCAGGCCCTTCAGCACTGGGGAACATATTTCGGTTATCGGAACATCGCTGATTTTGCCAACTTCCCGCTGCTCCTGATGGTCAGCATGGTTCTTTCCTTGATGGCGCTGCCCATAGCCAACGCTTTTTCGCGTCGCAACGAGCGCCAGGCAGATGAGTTTGCGCTACGGATGATTTCGGACATTTCCCCCTTTATTTCCAGCATGAAGAAACTGGCGAACCAGAATCTGGCCGACCGGCAACCGCACCCTCTGATCGAATTTCTCTTCCACAGTCACCCTTCCATTGAAAAGCGTATCCGCCGCGCCGAGCAGTTTCACAGGGCGGCTTAGATAACTTTCAAAGACCTGTTGTGCTTCGAGAAATCGTGATATGTTTTTTATAGAAGCGGCTCTGCAATGAAAATCAAAATTTGTTTCCGGAACATTGGCGTAGTTTTATGCTTGGGCTTGGTTATGCTGGCATTGAGTTCCATTGCCGCACCCCAGCTCAATGATTCGGGGCTTGCGATTTCCCACGAAGCCCGCGCTCTTCAGCCCGGTGAAGTTGTATTGCTGACAGTCCGTTCTTCCGCGCCGATCCAGAGCGTCCAAGGGAAAGCCTTTGGAAAAGATGTTTTCTTTTTTCCCGACGGGGAAGCGACCCTCTGGAGAGGACTGATTGGAATTGATCTGGGCGCATCCCCCAAAAATTATCCCGTGCAGTTGGCCATCACGCGGCTCGATGGCAAGAATCTGCAGGCCCACTATGATCTTGTGGTGAAAGACAAGAGCTTCCCTACTCGCCGCATCACGGTGCAGGAACAATATGTGAACCCACCGGCGGAGGAACTGGAGCGTATTCAGCGGGAGGATAAGAAAGTAGCCGCGATCTTTGCAACTGTTTCACCGGAACGGCAGTGGGCGGGGAATTTTTTGCGTCCCGTGCCGGGTGAGGCCACGAGCAGTTTTGGCGTCCGCAGTATTCTGAATGGGCAGCCCCGTAGCCCGCACAGCGGGACCGATTTCCGCGGTGAAGCCGGAACCCCAGTAAAAGCTCCAAATACGGGGAAGGTTGTTTTGGCTGACAATCTTTATTTTTCCGGCAATGTGGTCATTCTGGACCATGGCTGGGGAATGTACTCCTATTTCGCCCACCTTTCTCGTTTCATCGTTTCGGAGGGTGATTCCGTTACACCTGGACAGATCATCGGCTATGTAGGAGCTACAGGGCGGGTGACCGCCCCACACCTACATTGGTCGCTGCGTCTGGCCGGGGCACGGGTAGACCCCCTCTCACTCCTGGCCGTATTTTCTGACACCCACGGAAATTGATTTACTGATTGCCGCTGCGGGCTATTGTGTTATAGGGAAAGATTCTTAGGTCGAGAAGATAACAACGTAGCAATTTTTTTGCAGTTTTTTTCATCCCCCCGGATGAAGGAACATCCAAACGCCCAGCGCTAGGATGATGGTCGAGACTACCTTTCGGTAGGTCGGCTCCGGAATAGATTTCAGCAGTGGTTTGCCGGCCATCGTTCCCACAATCGCCCCGACTGTCGCAATCACAACGGCAGGCCACACTTCAAGGATCGGCTCGTATTGTGCTACGAGGTAGACCGGCACCCTAAAAAGGTCAACCATCAAGGCAATGGCGGTCGCAGTCGCAACAAATGATTCTTTGGAAACATCGAAGCCAAGCAGTGCCGCCGACCGGATGCCGCCCTGATTCCCCACTAGACCTCCAAAAATCCCCGACAGTGCACCAGCTATCCATCCAGCGGCCCGCCCGAAACGCAGGCGAGCGGCGAAACCAGTAATGCCCAGGGCGCCTGCAAATACGAGCAACGTCCCCAGGATGTAGCCAAGCGCGACACTCCGAAGCCATATCTGAAGAAGTGCGCCGATCAGCCCTCCAATGGCACTGGTGATGCCGAACGTCATCAGCACTTTGCGGTCGAGATGTTCACGAAGCAGAACGAATCGGAATCCGGTCCCTATGAAGTGCGGCAAAGAAACGAACGCTACAGCAAGCTTTGTTCCGACAAATGCTGCAGTGAGCGGTGTGAGGAGACTCCCGATTCCAAAGCCAGACACGGCAGCAATAGCGCCCGCCGCCACAGCCGCCAATCCAACAAGAACCTCAAACATGGGTGATCAACCCGTGATATTTTTCAAGCGCCGCGCGCACTTTTTCGAGTTCGGGCGAAACGCTGCCAGAAGTTTGGCTGTGAGACAGCGGAGCGAGCAGAGAGAGACAAAGGGTTGCCAGAAGTAAACTATAGGCAGTCTGAAACATAGGATCCTCGTTTCGATAGGACTTCATGAATTACTAAAGAATATAGCGGTTTCACAAATGGTGTAGACCGGCATGTGCA
>JACQGE010000152.1 GCA_016199675.1 Acidobacteriota bacterium
GCCAAGAAGACGGTCGCCAGTTCCATGTGGGTGATTAGATTTTGGGACTTTGGCGCAATTTTGTACTTAACGACGGCGCGTCGTTTGACTTCCTCCTGATAGTCGGGATCAGAGATGTATCGGTACGACAGCCAAGGTGGGTTGCCGATGATGAAATCAAATTGGCCTTTCAGCATCGCGGGGCGATAGCTATTACGAATGATGAACGACCAGATTGAATTCTTTCTGTCGCGTATTAGCTCAGCTAAACCCTCGGTGAATGACCAAAGGGCATCCAGCACCTTTTCGTATTCGAGGAGCTTTGAGAGGTCGGGAACGATTTGAGCAAGATGCTTCGCCATCGTCGTCCGGCTGTCTTTGCCAGTTTCCGCGTGCTCTGCGGCAATGGACGTACACGCTGCAATGGCGTCATCAAACAATTCCGCATGGGAAATGAGCATGTTGGGTATGACGACTTGCCTCTCGTCTTTTTTCCCGCCGTATGTGATTTCCACTCCGCTAATTTGCTCGATCAGGCTTTGCTCGACTTCGTGGGGTAGGAACAGCGAGTCAGCCATGAATACAGGAATCTGGATGGGTTTTCGTGCTGAGTTAATCAGCTTACCGAGAGCCAGCACGTAAGTAGCACGAGCAATCGTCACCGCTACGGGGTGTATGTCAATGCCCTGGACGTTGCTGAGTATCATCCGCAGACGCTCGTGGGGTGTTCCATCAGGATTGTGTTGCAAGAAATGAGTGATCACGGCTCTGAGAAAACTCCCGCTGCCGCAAGTTGGGTCAAGAACGGATTTATATCCATGTTTTGGAAGAAGCTCTTTTATAATTCGCTCACAAAGCCAGTCCGGAGTGTAATATTCTCCGAGGTCGTGGCGGTCTTTGGGATCAATTAACTGCTGGTACACGCCTTTCAGCACATCCTCGTGGACCTGCGAGAGATCATATTCAGTCAGTCGCGACAGGATACGCTCCCAGTTCGGGGCGAGAAGCTTCTCTGCGTTTTCGTTCCGAATCCAGTGGAAAAAGTCGTCGTCCACGAGATTCGCCAGACGCTTCGACTGGAAGTACCGGCCTGAGAGCACATCATTTGATACCTTCTGAAGATCATCGCTTGCTTTACCTTGGGACAGCGCCGCCCAAATCAAAAGTCTCGCGATGCTCGCGAGGTATGTATGCCGTAAAAATAGGTTCTCCAACTCGGAGATTTCTTGCGCTGTCTCGATGTCTTTAATTGGCGTTGTACTTTCAGTCAAGCGACCGTAGGTGACGGTCAGGT
This sequence comes from Acidobacteriota bacterium, assembly GCA_016199675.1. Lineage (GTDB taxonomy): Bacteria > Acidobacteriota > Terriglobia > 2-12-FULL-54-10 > 2-12-FULL-54-10 > JACQGE01. The sequence goes on from JACQGE010000152.1 coordinate 1,274, forward strand.
AACGCTGCCATGTGTCGAATGCAAGCTTCGCTTCCGGTTCTTCGTTGACCTTCGCCCAAGTCTGTTTCAAGGACGCTAGGCTTTCCCGGTAGAGTGGACTATGAGGCCCAAAGTCCAACTGGAACCGCACCGCCGAAGCTTCTACTTGCTGCGGCTGGAAAAGAAAGTTTGTCAACCAGAGCCAAAATGGACCGAGCGTATCATCAGCGAGCTTGAAAGTGCGCAATTCATCCAGGATTACAGTCTCCGGAGCCGGTCTTGCGCCAGCAACGAGCACCGGCCGGTAAATTTTCCAATTGATTCCGTCCGATGCGATGGCGAGAAGCGAACGCGAGGCTTTATCTTTCTGCCAAGTGCCCGCGACGTACTCTCGAAGCTGCCCCTGCGCCTCGGCCAGGGTAGCCGAAAGCGATTTTTCAAACTCTATGATGGCGTTGCCATAGTAGGCATCGGCACGCCCTTTCTTCTCCCCCGTGGGCCGGCTGATGCGGATGAGCTTTTCAATGCCTCGCGAGTAGTCGGTGATGGCAGTGGTTCCGGGGAAGAGTTCGGCAATGAGAGCAGCGAATCGAGACCGCTTTGCCGCTTCGTTCGGCAGGGAGTTCACCTCGCGGACATAGTTCCGCAAAACCTCTTTGATTCTTGGCTCAAGTGTTTCGGGCATTCGACGGATTCCTGGGCAAACGAGGCTTTGCCCGCAGCATTATAACGCGCGCCCGCCGCCGCAGCGATGCCTAGAAAATCCGATCAGGAACGCGATGCCAGTGGCTGGCATGCGTTTGAGCAACCCGCCTAGTTCGTCGATATCCAGGGTGTGCGTCGCATCGGCAATCGCCCCGGCGCCCAGGAACAGGAGACTCTTAAACAGCGCATGGTTCAGCGTATGAAAGAGAGCCGCAACCAGTGCCACAGCCGCCCAGCCAGGCGATTGATTGGCTAGGAAAATCAGGGATGCTCCAGTCCCATGTAGATGATGCCAATATTCTCGACACTGTGGTAGGCCAGTAATCGCTTCAGGTCGTGCTCGCCAATCGCGTACAGAACGCCCAGCACCCCTGAAACAGCGCCGGCAATCAATACCAGGTAACCCATCCACGCCGGCGTGCCCGGCAGAAAATCGAAGCTGAACCGGACGAATCCATAAATTGCCGTCTTCAGCATCAGGCCCGACATTAACGCGGATACGGGAGTCGGAGCGATCGGGTGAGCCTTCGGAAGCCAAAGGTGGAGGGGAATGATTCCAGCTTTGGTTCCGAAGCCCTGGAACGCGAGCAGGAAGATTGCGATCCGCGCCCCAGTTCCTAGCTGCAGGCTCGAGGCGCGGATCGCGGAGAAAGACAGATCGCCGGAAACTGGCAAAAATGAAAAAACGATGCTGCCACCGCGGCCGCTCCAACATGCATCATCAACAGGTAGATGAATAAGTTATGAAGTCGCTCACTGGAAGTACCATCCACCAGGATCAGTCCTGCCGACAAAAGCGTCATCAATTCCCAGCCCATCAGGAAGCTGAAGGCTGTCGATGCCGTTACAACCAACACCATAGATAGTAGGAACAGGGAACAGAGCACCCAAATTCGCTGGATTTCGACCTGATTGTAGTGTCGCGGCAGGTATGACCGAGCGTACCATATTACTGGCAAGGCGACGCCACAGATCAGCAAGAGAAAGAATGCACTCAGGCGATCTATTTCGAGCGCAAACGCAAATGGTCCGATCTCTGGGAGGTCGACCGTTAGCGAAGTTTCGCTGCCCAGCAGGCTACCGCCTGCGAAAATCCCAAGAAGAAGACCAAGGGGCAGAATGGTTTCCGGCAGCCAGTTGAACCGTCTCGACCGGGCCGCCAGCCATCCGGCAGGGATCACGGCCATCAACGCAACTAGGCAAGCCAGAAGGAGAATTGCATCAGATTCGCCAAGCAGTTCCAGCGTATTGAATCAAGCGCGCCAAAAGACAACGTCCAGTGCTAATGATAGATATTATAATATTCGAATATTCTTGACGCTATGCCCCAGTGTCGTCTTGCTTAATGGTAGGTCGCTGGAATATTTCAACGGATTCAGAGAGCGAAATGGTTGACCACTCCCAGCAAGAGCACCAGAACTACGGCGGAGTTTTTATGCGATGGCCCAGGCGTTCAACTGACCAAGAAAGACGAGATAAAAGAGGTTGCCTTGAAATTTTTGGGAAACCGATTGCAATTCCTGCCGCGCTCGATCGGGAAAGAGTTCACCGGCCATTGCGGTTAATCGCTTTAGGATATCCTGAAGCTTCCTGCGGACATCTCGAGTAGTCGATGCCGCCGCAGGAAAGACGCTTGAGGTGTCCTGTATTTCATTCATGAATTGCGCGTCCCGTGCCATACGATCCTTGCCCTAAGGCGAACCAGTCCGAAGGACGGTAATCAGGTCCCGCTTGATTTCAGATGGTACTGCCAGCGATTGAATCTTCTCGACCGTCTGCTCCACAGGATAGGCATACGTCTTGAGGGTAATCGAACCGTTCTCCCACACCGCATAACAGGCGTCCGGGTTTCCAGTCTTGGGCTGTCCAAGGCTGCCGGGATTGACGACGGTCCGATTACCGATTCGTCGCACAAAAGGGGTATGCGTGTGCCCAACGAGTAATATATCGGCATTCACGTCCGCGACTTCGGAGATCCACAGATCTGAAGTTTCAGGGCAGTACCCATAGAGTGGATTCGAGGGCATCGCGTGGACGAGATGAAACCGTGTGTTCTGACGCTCTACCTTTACTGTCACCGGCAAATCCCGCAGGAATTGTTTTTGCTCGTCAGCCAGCACAGCGTCGCTAACTTCCCCTGTGGCCTGGGCCATTAGGCGGTAACGCGGCGTGCAACGAGGGTCTTCATGGAAACCTACCGAATGATCGTGATTGCCTCTGATCGTGATAGCGGCCTTCTGAGCGACGTATCCGACCACCTCCGCGGGTTGAGGGCCATAATTCACGAGATCCCCCAATACCCAAAGCTCGTCATAGCTCTCCGGCAGCGCTCGGAGCGCATCATAGTTGCCGTGAAGATCCGAGATGATAACGATTTTCATTGCCGCCTTTCAGTTTATTTCACAATCAACACGCTGCAAGGAGCCGTCCTCGCTAGGTTCTGTGATGTTCCACCCCAGATGCGCCCGAAGGCCCTGGAGTGTCCCATGAAGCCAACTACCAGCAGGTCAAAGCCGCCATCGCGTACATGGTTGATGAGCGTTTCCACCTCGTGCCCGATCTTCGTTGCAGACCGAACGGAAATACCTCTCGCCGCTGCCATTCGCCCAATCTCCTCTTTCAGTTGCGCATACGTCTTAGTTTCCTCTTCCTTTTCTTCGGATACCTCTCCGACCGTGGCGGCGAAATGAGAGTGGACCTCAACAATGGAGATCGTTTCCAATTCGGCATGGCAAAGCACGGCTAGATCGAGAGCGGTCGCAAACGCCTTCTTGGCGCCTTCGGAGGCATCATGCGCAACCAGGATTTTCGGAACATTATTGGACCTCCTCTGCCTCGGCTTCAGGAATCGGAACTGCGGTGCCGTTTGCCTGTGACTCCTCGCTAGGCATAAAGAATTTCTCGGCGATCAAAGTCGGAACAAAGGCACTCAGGATTACAACCGTTACAAGAACGGTATATTGTGTTTGGTCAATGTAACCATGCGTGAGACCAAACAACGCTGAGATCGTACCAAACGTCAAGCCTGTTGCCATGAGCAGCGTTGTATAAATTGAAGTCCTCTGCCCGAACCGAAACTTGACAGTCCACGGATAGACACCGAGGCCTTTGCTGATCATCTTGACTATAAAGAAAGCCCCAATGAGCAGGATTCCTTCCATGAGAGCGTGTGCGGAAACAAGAGATCCTGCCTTTAGGAAATAGAACGGAGTCAATAGGCTGAACGTGATGGCGCGCATCCGATGCATCAGTACGCGATTATTCAAGAACTCGCGCGCGAGTGCCAGGCCAATCAGGTAGGCCGGCAAGACAGCCTCGCTCCCCGCCAAACCGGCTAACCCTCCCAGGCCGAACAGGATCAGCAATACGAGTTTGATTTCCGGCTCGCTGACACGGTTCGCTACTGCGCGGAAGAGCCAGCGGGCAATTCTTGGAACAGCCCACACCAACGCCGCAGTCACTACTGCGAACACAGCCAGCCAGCGGTCATAATGAGCAAAGAGCAGACCGAGGGCAACCACCGTGCCCAAGTCTGTTACAAAGCAGGCGGCTAGAATGATTTTTCCCAGGGGCGTCTCGTTCCGCCCGGTTTCCACCATCACGGCGTAAACTACTGCCACGGATGTCGTGGAGAGCGCTATTCCAGCGATCTCAGAGCCGTGCAAGCTCCAGCCAAAAATCCAGTAGGCTGCGGCAAATGCACCGCACGCGGGTGCCAGGAAGGAGAAAAACCCGATGATCAAGCTTTCTTTCAAATTGGCGCGCAGGGCGTCGGGATCAATTTCTGCGCCGGCAAGGAAGGTGAGAATTACGCTCCCGCTTCCCGCCAAAAAATCAATCCATGGAGTTGTGCCTAAATGGAAGGTATTGCCTGCGAGAAAGCCAAGAAAGATTTCTACCAAAGCGACCGAAACTCCCAGTTGCACGGAGCCAAGTGCCGCCACGAACGCGAGTCCGATCCAGAGAGCCGCAATCAGGTAAACGTTCACTCTTCCTCCTCCGCCAGTTCAACGCAGACCCCAGCTATTTGGTTTGCTTTTAGCAGGGGTCATCAGTCCTGGCGGACGGTTCGGGCGAACCCCATCGCGCCCCCCAGTTGCGCAAATAAAAAAACTCCTGCGCGGGAACCCGGCAGGAGTTATCAGCCTATGATGGCGGTTTGGGCGAACTCCATCGCCCTCTAATTTTCACCTAATTATAATGCGCTCAATAATTGTAGTCAATGCCTTGCCTTTGAACGATGAAATCATCAGTTCACCCAGAATCGGCTCATTCGACCTTCCATACCGATGTGACCCGTAGTTTAACCTGGTCTAGGAGAACCGCGAACCCACCCGTGGTCATCAGTATCGCCACTAAAACCTTCCACGGCAGGGCTTGCGTCAAGACGCCCGACAGAATAACTGTCGAGCCAATAGCTATGTCCACTACGGACGCTGCTAGAACCCAATTGCTAGGCTTCGAGCACCACAGGCGCCGCCGTTCGCGCAGCGCGTACAAAACAGCTTGGTTTCCGAATACCAGCGTGACGAACGCGAGTGTCTGCAGCTCTCCGGGACCGAAGCCGAGGTTGAACTTTGCGAATATCATCACCGCGGTGGAAAAGCCGAGCTTGCACAACCCTAAGACAAAAGCAGCCGCGGTGATGTTACGCATGTGCCATGCGCTGGGGGACGGCGCAGCGCTGGCGCGATCGGTTGTAAGCGACATGCTGAGAAAATCATTTGTCACCACCAATAGGACCATGAGCACCGGCGTCATGACCGCATGGCCTGTGATCACGAGTCCGATAGCCAGAAAAAGGACGATCTCGATTTTTTTGACCAGCATGTTGAACGTATAGCTAAGGAGCCGCTGGAATGCCATCCGGCCTTCCCGGATGGCGAAAACGATGCCGGAGAGCCCCGGCTCCGTCAGAACCAAGCTGGCGGCGGCCTTGGCCACATCGGTTGCAGAGGAGACGGCAATCCCGATCTGCGCTTGCCACAGCGCTGGCGCATCATTGACGCCGTCCCCGCACATACCAACCACATGGCGATGGCTCTGCAGCGCTTTCACGAGCTGATATTTGTCCTCCGGCGCCACCCGCGCAAAGACCCCGAATTCATCCGTACTGAGATCGTCGGAAAGGAGTTCTGCCGGGCAAACCGCGCCAACGATGCCAACCTGACGCGCAATCGCCACCGCCGTGACCGGCGAGTCTCCCGTGATCATGATGGTGCGGACGCTCATGTCCCGTAGCTCGGCAATGAGCTTCGCCGAATCGTCGCGCGGGGGATCACTGAGAGCAATCAGGCCGGCCAAGCGCAGCGATGTCGGCGGCCCGATGGCTATGGCTAGGACGCGGTTCCCGCGCCCGGCCAGATCATCCACCAGGCGTCGGGCATCCGACGGCACCTTTGCCACTCGGGCAATGGCCTGGAATGCGCCCTTGACGATTCGAAGCTCGTTTCCGTCATGCCCGAAGATGACGGCCTCCGAGCTCTTTGTCGTCGGATCGAAAGGAACAAAACGTACAAATCGTCCGACGACGTCCGGAACCGTTGAATGGGCCGCGGCGGATCGAATGGCGAGATCGATGGGGTCATGATCCGCCTCGGAACTCGCCAGCGCCGCGAGCGCCAGGATTCGGTCACGGTCAAACCCTGGCATCGCATGAACCTCGGTGATGTCCAGGGCATTGCGCGTCAGCGTGCCCGTCTTGTCGGCACATAGGACATCCATGGCGGCGGCCTCGTGCGCAGCCGAGAGGCGGGTCAGCAGAACACCGTGCTCTGCAACAACCTGGGCGCTGAATGCCGCCGACAGGGTGAACGTGGCGGGCAGCGCCACTGGAATCGTGGCCAGCAGTGCCGTCAGAGCAAGGCGGATCAAATCGGCCGGCGGCAGTGCCGTGGCATATGCGTAGACAAGAATGAGGACCGCGACCGTGCCGTTCATCACCGCCAAGTTCCGCGTCGCCGCAAGAATGGCCGCTTGCTCGGTGCTGGCGGCGTGAGCGATGCGCACCAGTTCGGCAGCGCGTCCAGAATAGGTCTTTGACCCGGTTGCCGTGACTTCGGCATTCGCTTGACCCCGGCGTATCAGGGACCCCGCGTAGACTTGGCTGCCGGGGCCGGAATCAACTGGAACGGACTCGCCGGTGAGCATCGCCTGGTCAGCCACCACTGATCCCGACACGATCGTTGCATCGGCGGGAACCAAAACTCCAAGCGGCAGCCTGATTAAATCGCCCGGCACGAGTTCGGACGCCGAAAGCCTGACCCACTTGCCATCGCGTCGAACCAAGGCGGTCGGCGCGAGCCGCTTCTTGAGTGCTGCAAGGGTCGCGCCAGCCCGGCCTTCTTGGACGAATCCCAGCGTCGCATTGAAGAGAAGCAGGCTGCCGACCACTGCCGCTTCGACATATGCGCCGAGGACGAGTTGAAGGACTACCGCAGCATCGAGCATCCACGGGACGGGTCCCCAGAATTTCGATAGGAAGATCCACCAGTTCGGCGGAGCTTCCCCGGCAACGCTGTTTGGGCCGAACTCATCGAGTCTTCGTCGCGCTTCCGCGCTCGTCAAGCCAATCGAAGTTGTGCCCTTTACTTGTCGATCCACTCGTCAGCTCCTGATGAATCAAGGCTCATGAGCCGATCCGTGCCCGCCGTCAGGCCTCGTAGGTTCATGTTCAAGAACTCCGTGAATAGTTTCTCTCAAAAGCTCATTGGTTGGAGCAATTCAAAAACCTTCCATGGATTTCGGATCGTCCTCCAATTACAAATTCTCAAATTGAAAATATTGCGGTCGGGCGATCAGTGGCGTCCAAATGGCACCTGATTAGAGCTCGCGGAGGGCCACGACGACGGGCAAGCGAGCGGCGCGCAGGGCAGGCGGGACGCCTCCCACAAAGCCCATCAGAAGCGCAAACGCTACGCCAGCGCCGATCAACGGCGGGGTGATCTGAAACGCGAACGCAAGATAGGAGAAGGTGGACCAATTCATGGCTCCGGTAGTCAGGTCATTCAAAGGCATGACACCGATGCAGCCCAGCCCCCCGCCCAGAAGCGCGATGCACAGCGATTCGATCATGAAGGAGGCCACCACGCTACCGGGGGTGAAACCCAGCGCGCGCATGGTTCCGATCTCACGGGTCCGCTCGATTACGGCAGAGTACATCGAGTTGAGTGCGCCGAACACGGCGCCGATTCCCATGACGAGAGCAACGATGCTTCCCAGAACAGTGATGAGGGTGGTCAACTGGCGTGATTGTTTATTGTAGTACTCCACTTCCCGGTCAACTTGCACGTTAAGCCGGGGGTCGGCAGTAAGCGCATCCTTGAATCGCTGGAATTCCTCCGCCGAAGCGAGCCGCGCTGTGACGGACTGATAGATGTTGGGGGGCCGAAGGTAAACTTGGTTCAGCACGTGGGCATCGCACCAGACCTCGGAATCAAAGGCGCTGCCTCCAGCATCAAAGACGCCCACGACTGTCCAGGTTCCGCCGCCGAATTTCACGGTGCTACCGAGCTCAAAACCGGCGTAACTGGAAGCCACATTGCGGCCCACGACGAGCTCGCTCACCGCAGGAACCCTCCAAACAACAGAATAACAGACCTCATCCTTGAAACTGAAACGGCCTTGTAGGAAGGGTTCTGGACGAATGGTCGGTGTCGCCGTAGCGATACTTTGTTAAACAATGCGCTCTCGCATCTCCCGAAGGAGTAGTTCCTTGTCCACGCGGTATAATGAAAACAAAAGGACAAAGAAGACCAAAAATGTTCGACGCCTCGCACATTCAAAGGCTCGATGACTACCGCTACTTGATCCCCAAAGCAAGTCGCAGCGATATGCGCAGCAATGTAGTTGTCTATGCTAACAAGAAACTCTGGGCCGCCATCCTGAAAGACCAATCGCTCGAACAGGCTGTGAATGTGGCCACCTTGCCGGGCATTGTGGGCAACTCACTCGCCATGCCGGACATTCACCAGGGCTATGGTTTCCCCATCGGCGGCGTAGCGGCTACGGATTACAAAACAGGCGTGGTCTCACCCGGTGGCGTTGGTTTTGATATCAACTGTGGCGTGCGCCTTCTGGCTAGCCCTCTTACCAAGGAACAAGTTCAGCCACGCATACAGGAATTGGTGAATCAACTTTTTCGCGACGTACCTTGTGGCGCCGGCAAAGAAAGCCTGATCCGCGTCAGCGGCAGAGACCTCGACCGTCTGCTGGAGGAGGGTGCAACCTGGATGGTGGAGCACGGTTACGGAGAGCCTGCAGATTTGGAGTATGCCGAAGAGAGAGGGTGCATGAAAGGAGCCGACGCGAACCAGGTCAGCGCCCGCGCCAAGCACCGCGGCGGACCTCAAGCCGGGAGCCTCGGAAGCGGCAATCACTTCCTAGAAATTCAATATGTGGACAAGGTCTTTGACGCGGAGTTAGGAACAACCCTGGGTCTTTCCGAAAATCAAATCGTTGTGCTAATCCATACCGGGTCGCGCGGCCTCGGGCATCAGGTCTGCACGGATTATCTGGCGCAAATGGGCGCGGCTATGAAAAAATACAACATCGCGCTTCCTGACCGGCAACTGGCTTGCGTGCCCATCCACTCGCCCGAAGGCCAGGCCTATCTGGGTGCGATGAATGCTGCGGCTAATTTTGCCTGGGCCAACCGGCAGACGATTACGCATTTTGTGCGAGAGGCGATTCACAGACTATTTGGCAAAGATGCGGCAGTGCGTGTGGTGTACGATATAGCGCACAACATGGCCAAGCGAGAACGGCACACAGTCGAAGGCAATGAAAAGGACGTTCTTGTGCATCGCAAAGGGGCCACGCGCGCCTTTCCGCCAGGACATCCGGAAATTCCGGCGCGCTACCGCAGCATCGGCCAACCGGTGCTGATCCCCGGCAGCATGGGTACAGCTTCCTGGGTGCTAGTCGGCGCACCGAAAGCGATGGACGAGACCTTTGGCAGCGTCTGCCACGGCGCCGGGCGCATGATGAGCCGCACCGCCGCCAAAAAAGGCCGAGACATTAACGAGGTCAGGGCGCAGTTGGAGAGAAAAGGAATCTACGTCAAGTCCCAAACCCGCGACGGCATTCTGGAAGAAATCCCCGAAGCCTACAAAGACGTGGACGAGGTGGTGGAGGTGGTCCACCAAGCCGGGCTGGCACGCAAAGCTGTCCGATTGGTACCCATTGGGGTGCTGAAAGGATAACATTTTTAGAACACATCAAGCAGGGAATCATTTGCGCACCGTAATGGCAATTCTGTTGGGCGGCTGGCTGTTTGGCGCTCTGATCATTGGCGGAATGGCAGCGCAGAACTTCTCTATGGTTGACCGGCTGCTGAACTCGGTGGATTCCTCCCGACAGTTTCTGAACAAAGCGGCGGAACTACCGCCCGGTGAGGCGCGGCTGATGCTTCGGTATCTTGCCTCCGAATTGAATCGTTTTTATTTCCAAGCATGGGAATGGATCGAGCTAATTCTCGGCGGAATCTTACTCGCCTTGGCCGCATCGAAGCTTAAGAATAGAAAACTCACCATCGGCTTTGCGATCATGCTAGGCATTACTCTGCTGATGCGGTTCTATCTCACTCCGGGATTGACCTTCGTAGGCCGATCTCTGGATTTTGTTCCGCGCGATCCTCCCCCGCCCGGCCTTGCCTACTTCGGGCTTTTGCACACCACCTATTCGATTTTAGACCTCATGAAGTTCGTCGTTGGAATCTGGATGGCCGTGGTTCTAGTTCGGCTGCCCGCGTCTCCCGGCAAATCGCAATAAGCTCCAAAACGTCTTGGCCCTGTGCACGGTGCGCGCGCTTCCCCTTCAAATTTTACTTATAGTAATACATTAAATAAATTAAGTAACTTATTGATATAATGTTAATTATTTATTTGATTGCTGTGGAGGAATGGAGAGCAAATATTCCACATGCGAGGATTTCCAGTCGGCGTGCTCGCCGAGTCGCGCCAAAACAATGACACAACCCACTTGCTCACCTACTGTGACAGCCATCTCCATATCGCTTCCAGTATGCGTGTGCGGCTGGCGATGCTGGACATTGATGACGCCTACCACCTCATCGCGAGCAATGACCGGCACGGACAAGAAGGCCTCGAAGGTGTCTTCGGGGAGGTCGGTAAACAGCCGAAAGCGAGAATCCTTGTAGGCTTCGCGGGAGATAGCCACCATGCGGCGCTCGCGGGCTACCCAGCCGGTTAGACCTTCGCCGATTTTGAGGCGAATCCGCCCAATCTGGCCGGGATGGGGCAGGCTTGATGCGCACAACACCAGATCGTCCTCGTCGATCAAGTAAATCAAACAAGCGTCGGCTTTAGTCGCCTCCCCAACCAAGTCCACAATCGTTTGCAGCACTTCCGGCAAGCTCATCCGGCGGGTCATCAGGCGGCTGATTTTTTGGAGCACGGTAAGCTGGCGTTCCGTGCGCCGGAGTTTTTGCTCTAATTCCTGGGCTTTCTTATTGCTGGCCATTGACTGCGCTTCCTCTTTCGGCGAATTCCCTTTGTTTACAATAGCGCGGGATGATCCATCGAAGAAGCAATAAATCTATCACTCGCGTCACGTTTTGAGCCGAATGAAAAACCATCTTTCTCAAACTTGTTTTGGCGCGGTTGAAAAGAGACGAGAGGTGCAGATCCCTCGCTGCGCTCGGGATGACAGCCAAACGAGTCCACGGCACAAAAATCGTGCTGTGGCTACTACTCAAGGCGGGCTCCGCGGGGCTGACTGGCCAACCTTGCGACCGTAAAGGAGCGAGCGTGTCGCTACGCCTCTTGCTGCGCGGCGAGCCTACGGCAACGAGGAACAAGTGTTTTTCTGAAACTGCCTCGGCATGGCTGAAGAGTCTGTGTGAAAACTCCGTCGGAAGACCCTCAGCGGCTAAAGCCGTGAGGAAGATGCATTGATTTCACACGTTTTACGGCACGGTTAAAACCGTGCCCTGACGAAAACATGAGGTTATCACACAGACTCTGAAGCCATGCTCTGACGTAAACTGAGAAACTCTCAGGGGGGTGTTTGATTGACCGATGCGGAAAGGCTCTGGTAGTATGAAATAGATTAGTGCAATGAAGCCCGCTCCTTTCAGGATGAATGTCGTGAGCGAGGAGAAAAACGACCCAGAGAACGATCGCGCGCGGCATGCGGAAAATTTTCCGCTGCCCGCTCGTACTCCAAAGAGGGACAATCCCGGAATTTCACCTTCCAAATGGCGCGTCGGGCTCCATACTTCAATCGCCGGGTCGTTAGACCAGGCAGCAGAAAGAGCGCAGCGGTTAGGTTGCACGGCGTTTCAAATTTTCTCCACCAGCCCCCGCATGTGGAAACAGCGGGAACCGTCTGCTGACGAAATTGCATCTCTTCGCAGCTTCCGTCAAAAATACGATCTCAACCCCCTCGTCATCCACGCCAATTATCTGTTGAACCTCGCATCGTCTGACCCAGAGCTTCGCCGGCGCTCGGTAGAGGCGTTTCGCGGAGAAGTCCTCCGAGCCGCAGCGTTGGGAGCCGAATATTTGGTTCTGCACCCCGGCAGCTACCGAGGCGCTTCGGCGGGACAAGGCGTGCGCACACTGGCCGCCTCGATCCGGGAAGCGGTTCAGGAGGCGCCGTTGGATGGCGTAACGCTCCTGGTGGAAAACACCTGCGGCCAGGGAAACATCCTCGGCGGCAATTTTGCCGAACTGAGGGATATTCTGGGGCTGCTGGAAGGCATCTCCGTGCGCTGTTGCGTGGATACGGCGCACTGTTTCGCTGCCGGAATGGACGTAGCCTCCGAGGAGGGTTTGGAAAGCATGCTCGAATCCCTGGATGCGACCGTCGGGCTAGGCCGTGTCCCAGTGATTCACACGAATGATTCCCGCTCCCCGCTCGGCTCGCATCGGGATCGGCACGAGCACATTGGCAAGGGTGGAATCGGCCGGGAAGGATTCCGGCGGATCGTGAATCATCCGGCGCTGCGGGACAAAGTCTTCATTTTGGAAACGCCGTTAGAGGCAGAAGGCGACGACCGGCGCAATATGAAAACAATCCGGACATTGCGCGAAGAGAAACTTCGGATAGCAGTCCCGCGACTTCTTAAGAAGAATTCTCGAATCACACAGCCTGTCCGCATGACAGGAAGAGTATGTGTGTCAGAACTACAAACCTCAGCGGCTAAAGCCGCATTAAAATCGCAGCATTTACGGCACGACTAAAGTCGTACCCTGACGCAAAAAACGGAGTTTTCACACGGACTCAGGAAGACGCAGGGAAGTCGGAAGGGCGAAATGGTAACGGGAAGTTACGATCCTAAGGCAATCGAAGAAAAATGGACCGCGCTTTGGAAGAATCGGAAGGATTTGGTTGCGGCGCCACAGGGGGAACGTCCCAAATACTACGTGCTGGAAATGCTTCCCTACCCTTCCGGAAAGCTGCACATGGGCCACGTTCGCAATTACTCGATTGGCGATGCTCTGGCCCGCTACAAGCACATGCGCGGATTCAACGTGCTGCACCCGATGGGCTGGGATGCCTACGGCCTGCCCGCCGAAAACGCTGCCATCGTGAATAAAGTCCATCCGCGCCAGTGGACACTGGACAACATCGCTTACATGAAGCGCCAGTTCCAGCGCTTCGGCTTCACTTACGATTGGACCAAGGAACTGGCCACGTGCGAGCCGGAATATTACCGCTGGAATCAATGGTACTTTCTCAAGATGCTGGAGCGCGGGCTAGCCTACCGCAAGAACAGCTTGGTGAACTGGTGTCCAACCTGCCAGACGGTGCTGGCTAACGAACAGGTCATAGACGGCTGTTGCTGGCGGCATGAAGAAACGCCCGTGGAGCAAAAAGAACTGGAGCAATGGTTCTTCCGCATTACCGCTTACGCAGACCAGCTTTTGGACGACATGGCGCAAATCCCCGGATGGCCGGAGCGCGTGCTGGCCATGCAACGGAACTGGATCGGCAAGTCCGTCGGCGCGCAGGTCCAATTTCCGGTGGTGGGGATGCAGGAATCCATAACGATCTTCACGACGCGGCTCGACACGATCTATGGCGCGACAGCTGTGGTGCTGTCTCCAGAGCATCCCTTGGTGAAAGCCCTACTCGGCGGCGTCCCCTGGGGAGAAAGTCTCCTTAACCAAATTCGGCACCTTCAGGCGCGCCGATCCGCCACGGCGGCAGGCGAAACGGAGAAAGAGGGAATCTTCCTTGGACGCTTCGCTCTGAATCCTTTCAACAACGAACAGATTCCCATCTGGGTCGCCAATTTCGTGCTCCTGGAATACGGGGAGGGAGCAGTGATGGCGGTACCTGCTCATGATCAACGCGATTTTGAATTTGCGCAAAAATACCGGTTGCCGGTCCGAGTTGTCGTTCAAAATTCAGAGCGCAGCCTAGAGGCTCCCAGAATGGAGGCTGCCTATACGAACTACGGCTTGCTCGTGGAGTCCGGTCCCTTCAGCGGGTTAACCTCAGCAGAAGCCTCCAAACAGATGACGGAACACGCAACCAAGGAGGGGTTCGGCCGAGGGGAGATCCGTTATCGTCTGAAGGATTGGGGAATCTCGCGGCAGCGCTACTGGGGCACGCCGATACCCATCGTTTATTGCAGCCAGTGCGGGATCGTGCCCGTTCCTTATGAGCAACTGCCGGTGCCGCTTCCCGAAAATGTGCAACTCACGGGGCTGGGACATTCACCGCTCCGGGATGTGCCGGAATTCCTCCGCACCACCTGCCCGCGCTGCCACGGCCCCGCCGAACGTGAAACCGATACGATGGATACGTTTGTGGACTCCTCCTGGTACTTCTACCGCTATACGAATCCGCGCTACGCAGAGTTGCCCGTAGACCCGGAAGCGGTTCGGTATTGGTTTCCGATTGATCAATACATCGGAGGCATCGAGCACGCCATCTTGCACCTCATCTATTCGCGGTTTTTTGCCAAGGTGATGCGTGATCTGGGCCTGATGCAAACGGGCGAGCCTGCTGCGCGGCTTTTTACCCAAGGCATGGTCATCAAAGAAGGCGCCAAGATGTCCAAATCGAAAGGGAACCTGGTGGACCCGGATGACATGGTAGAGCGGTTTGGCGCTGACACGACGAGGATGTACGTTTTGTTTGCCGCGCCACCGGAGAAGGACCTGGAATGGAGTGAGGCGAGCATCGAAGGAATTTACCGGTTTCTGGCCCGCGTCTATCGCTTGGTAGACCGCTACGCCGGCTCGGCTGCCCCGGCTTCTTCGGTTCCGTCGGGCGGCTCCGCGGAGGACCGCAAAGTTCTCCGAAAGCTTCATCAGACGATCCGGAGAATCACCAGCGATTTTGAAGGCCGGTGGCACTTCAATACCGACATCGCCGCGCTAATGGAACTGGTTAACGTGCTCTACAACTCCGAAGGTCAGATCAGCAAACCGGCGTTGAAAGAAACCCTGGAGACTCTGGTCAAGTTGCTGTCGCCGTTTGCGCCCTACCTGGCCCAGGAACTGTGGGAGCAACTGGGTTACTCGAACGATCTATTGCACACGGCGTGGCCTTCTTCTGATCCGGCCCTGGCGAAAGAAGAGGAAGTGGAAGTGGTGGTGCAAGTCAACGG
Organism: Acidobacteriota bacterium; assembly: GCA_016199675.1. Lineage (GTDB taxonomy): Bacteria > Acidobacteriota > Terriglobia > 2-12-FULL-54-10 > 2-12-FULL-54-10 > JACQGE01. Next base: position 16,545 of record JACQGE010000152.1, read on the forward strand.
CCGCCTGCGGAGCAAAATCCTGGTTCGCGAGGACATGAGCCAGGATGAATTGAAAGAAACTGTGCTAGCCGACCCGCGAATTGCCCATCTTCTGAATGGGCGGGAAGTGCTGAAGACTGTCATTGTTCCCAACAAACTGGTGAACATCGTCATCTCCGAACAACGCACTCCTTCACTGCGCTCTTAAAGAGCCGCGTTGTTTCCCACCATGCCATTTTTCACAGGCCGCGCGCTCAAAACGACGAGCGGATGATACCAGTTCTCCTTCCTGCGCTCGGCAATGGCCAGAAGCCGACCCGCGCCATCCAGTAGCTTGATCCAAGGAGCTTCCGCATCGAGCTGCACATCGTTCCCGTGCGAGGCTGCCTCAGCGGTTGAATTGGAAAGAGCAACTGCCGGAATCTCCGGCAAGAGTTCGGCGAGAGGAATCAACCAAGAAGTCTCGTGGTGAACTTGTTCCTGGAGTTGTTCCAGAGAGACCGCCTGTGCAAGGGTAAATTCGCCCACGGCGGTGCGCCGTAGCTCGGCCAAGTGTGCGCCCGTGCCTAACCGCTGGCCAAGTTCATGGGCCAGCGAGCGGATGTAAGTCCCCGCAGAAACACGGGCGCGAAATTGGGCCAAGTCGCCTTCGACGGACAAAAGTCGCAGTTCGTGAATGGTCACAGGCACTGCTTTCAGGGGAGCCGAGCGGCCCTTGCGTGCCAGACGATAGGCAGGGACCCCAGAAACCTTCTTTGCGGAAAATGGCGGGGGTTGCTGCAAACGAGTCCCCAGGAATTCCTGGAATAGAGAGCGGAGCTGTGGTTCGCCAAGCGCGACAGCCTGCTGTGCGGAGGTAGGGCGGCCTGTGCCGTCGAAAGTGTCTGTCGAAAACCCGAACCGGATGACCCCTTCGTATTCTTTCTCGCGGTTCCCATAAAACTGAGCTAAACGGGTGGCGGTTCCGAGGAGCAGAACCAGAACCCCCGTCGCCAATGGGTCCAACGTGCCCAAGTGCCCCACGCGAGGCTCGGCTAGCATCCGCCGCACGATGACCACAGCATCATGCGAGGTCATTCCCCGGGGTTTGTCCAAAACAACGGCGCCATCCATGGAGAGAAGGACGCAGATTTTCTTGTTCCTAAACGAATTTAAAAGCAGATCCCTCGCGTTCGCTCGGGATGACAGCCTTCGAGATTAGGGATAAACTAAGCACCATTTTGCGATTCACAGAAATAGTGAAATTGCTTTCCTAGGGTTTCAAGCGGGCCTTGCGGATCAGTTCTTCAATCCGCTGCTCGGTTTCTTCCGTGCGGTCAAGGCGAAATGTGACTGCGGGCGCGTACCGCAATCCCAGGCGATGCGCTAACTGGGTGCGCAGAAAGCCTTGCGCCGCCGTTAGCCCTTCCAGGCTCTGTTTTTTCTGTTCGTCATCGCCCAGCACGCTCACCGACACTATCGCCGTGTGCAGATCGCCAGAAAGCTGCACACCCGTAACCGTGGCGAACCCGATCCGGGGGTCTTTCACCTCATACTCCAGCAGGTTTCCCAACTCCTCCCGAATGAGGTCCGCCAATCGTTCCGCCCGCCGGCTACGCTCTTTCATGGTATTTTCCCGATTGCGCCGAGGAAAAAACTCACGGCGAGGACAGCGCTCCCTTCGGCAAGCTCAGGGCAGGCTGCCGTGTGACTCTCTACCACGGAACGGGTTGTGCTCTTGGGCCTCTTCGAATTCGACCTTGTATCCTTCGGAGCGCCATTTATCGATGATGTAGTCTCTAAATTCGGTTTTATGACCGGGATCGCAAATCCGAGCGAGTTCCCGTCCAGCCCGCGAAAACAGAATGTGCCCAATGTTCAAATCATTATCTTCTGCCTTCGGAAACTCGATATTAACTTTGAACTTACAATAAAAAGCGGTCAGTTTTCTTGATAACTTCATCATGCTTGTGCCAGATAATCTGTCGAACGATATTAAGCCAATGTCGTCGAGGTGGACAAGGCTGTTAAATTGTATTCCTTTTTCTTGATAGATCGCATCTCGATAGTCGTAGCTGAGCGGATCGAAAGAGCTCCCGATTATCCAACTAAATGAACATAGCTTTTGAAATAATTCCGCGTCGCTCTTGTCGAGAGTCGAAAGTAAACTTACGGTCCTTTTCGAGTACTGTCCAGTCGCACATGAACACTGAATCCGTGAGTAGGCCCGATTGTTGACCCTCCGGGGTGGACAAAACAGTCGTGACACGGCTGGGGTGGTTGGCGCGAAACATCCGGCCGGTAATCATGGCCACGATGACTTGCGGCAATCCGGTCTGGATATTATCGGCCTGTACAACCAGCGCCGGTCGCGGCTTTGCAGTTCGCAGATTCGCATGGGGGAATAAGACCAGAATCACATCGCCGCGCTTAAAGGCCGGATTTGATTTTGTCATAGTTGTCGTAGATGTCCATTTCAGGGCTTTCCCAATCCTCAGCAAACGCCCTCAACCGCGCGCGCAAATCAGCCGCTTGAGCCTCGTCTATGCCGCGTTCTCGTAAGTTACGGGTTGTTTCCGGGAATGTCACCATCACGCGCGCTCCTTCCGGCACATCCAGAGGAACTTCGGTCAGTTCAACCTTGCCGTCACGGTATATTCCTCCAATGCTCTTGCTCATAATCAGCACTCCTTTGCTGTATGCTTCCAAAGGCTAACTTCTGACTCGGGTGACCTGGATCACCCGGTCAGCCTAAGACGAAACCGCCAACTGCGGGCGGTCACGTCCGCAGGCAATTATACCGGATCGGAAACGCCTCAGCGCGGGCGCTTTTTGGCAACTCTCTGTAAAGACCGCTTGGGCCTGGTGCTGAGGTCTTCGAGCCGGACGCCTCGGCCTTCGCGCAAGCTTTGCCGCGCGGATTCAATCCTCCGACTCAAAGCCAATGAGCACGCCGCCGGTCTGCCGTGGCGAGTGATCAGCACTTCTTCTTTCTCTGCCGGGTAAGCAGAGAGTGCGAAAACGCGCTGTAGCGCCATTCCCCCCGAAGGGCTCGACGGCAGCACCGGGTTAGTTCGCGTGGCGCGGTTTGGACTCTGGCAGGGCGGAGATCACAGACCGCAGGAACGAGTTTACAGCGTCCGAGGACTGGAACACTGCGGCCACATCGGGATCGAGCACCACGGCAATGGCCCCTGCCGACATGCTGGCTGCAAACCGGTTGGGCTTGGCCTTGCTGTAGTCGAAACGATATTCCGCGCGCATCGTCTCGCGCCTGGTTTTTCGCTTATTCGTGGTGGGCTTTTTCTTCATAATCTTTTCTCTCCAGACGGGTTGCTTTGCGAGCACTGAATAACCGAATCCTCATTTGACGAGCCGTGAAACAAACCAGAACAAGACGACGTTTTGCCGAATGTCCAATGATAATCTCGCGTCGCTCGTCTGTGGAATGCTCTTCATCCTCGAAGATCCGTGCCAGCGGGTCTGCAAAAACCGTCAGAGCTTCTTCACGAATTATAAAGGATTGCGTATAGTGACGACCATCCCGTCAGGGCACGCCTTCAGGCGTGCCGATATGGATTTGGCAAATTGGGGGGCGCTTCAGCGCCTGAGGGGAGTCTTCATCCCCGCGATTTACAAACACCTGGACTCCTCCCTCAGCGGCTGAAGCCGCTTTGCTCAGCGTGCGTGCGGCACGGTTGAAACCGTGCCCTGACGAAGCCACTACCTCAACGTATTCGGCAAAGCTCAATAAGTTTCCTCAGAACAACTCCCGTTCGGTGTGAATGAGGTCGCCGCCCAGGACCTTCGCCGATTCGCGCTCCACGGAGTCCAGGAAAGTTTCCAGCGTCTGGCGGTCGCTCGAAATTGAAACAACGCCAAGCAGGGCGCGCTGCCAAAGGTCCTGGTGATCCAGTTCGGCCACAGCAACATTGAAGCGAGAGCGGAGGCGGTCTTTGATCTTGCGCACCACGAAGCGCTTTTCTTTCAGGGAATGCGCCTCGGGGATGTGAATTTCGAGGGTGAGTAAACCGATGGGCATGGTCTACTTGCTTTCGGCAAAAGTAGAAGTGCAGGTTCCTCGCTATGCTCGGAATGACATCATAAGGATAAGCAATGTTCGGATTAGGCCAGGGCTTCGGTGGCGACTCGTTCGGTAACGAAAGCCTCGATCACGTCGCCGACCTTGATGTCGCTGAAATTTTCCAGGACGATGCCGCATTCCAGGCCAGATTTGACCTCTTGCACGTCGTCCTTGAAACGCCGCAGCGAGGCGACGCGCCCTTCATGAACCACGACGTTATCCCGCAGCAGCCTCACGGAGCAACCCCGACTGAGACGGCCTTCGGAAACCACAGAACCCGCCACCGTGCCAACCTTGGACACCCGGAAGGTCTGGCGCACTTCGGCTTTTCCCAAGGCGATTTCCCGGTGGACAGGTTCCAGCAGGCCCATCATCGCTTTCTTAATCTCATCCACCACTTCGTAAATCACCGTGTGCAGGCGGATGTCCACGTTCTCTTGCTGAGCCAATTCGACGGCCTTGCGCTCCGGTCGGACATTAAAACCGATGACGATGGAATTCGAGGCGGAGGCCAACAAAACATCGGAGATGGTGATGGCTCCCACGGCAGCGTGAATGATCTTGGTCTTGACGCGCTCATCGCCCAGCTTGCTCAATGCATCGGACAACACTTCCGCTGAGCCCTGCACGTCGGCCTTCAGAACAATCGGCAATTCCTTGATGGCGCCCGCACGCATCTGGTCGTGGAGTTGGTCCAGGGTCAAACGCGGCGTTTTGGCCAAGCTGGCCTCGCGCAGTTTCCCCTCCCGGTAAAGAGCAATCTGCTTGGCCTTGGTCGGATCGGTTCCGGCCTGGAATTGGTCTCCTACTTGGGGCAGCGAGGCTAACCCCAAAACCTCAACGGGCGTGGACGGCGGCGCTTCCTCCACGGGCCGTCCCCGGTCATCCAGCATCGCGCGGACCTTTCCAAAAACCGGACCTACTAGAAAAGAGTCTCCAGCCCGCAAGGTTCCGTTTTGGACCAGAACCGTACAAACCGGCCCTCGCCCCCTATCCAGCTTCGACTCCAGAACCGTGCCGAGAGCGGGGCGATCCGGATTTGCCCTTAGTTCTTGCATATCGGCCACCAGCAAAATCATCTCCAGGAGCAATCCCAAGTTGATCTTTTGCTTGGCCGACACCTCTACCGTGACGGTGTCGCCTCCCCATTTCTCTGACACAAGACCGTGATCAGAGAGTTGTTGCATGACGCGGTCCGGTTGCGCGCCGGGCTTATCAATCTTGTTGATGGCTACCAAAATAGGCACCTTGGCAGCCCGGGCGTGGTTGATGGCTTCAATGGTCTGCGGCATCACGCCGTCGTCGGCTGCCACGACCAGCACGACTACATCGGTGACCTTCGCGCCACGGGCCCGCATCTGAGTAAAGGCTTCATGGCCGGGGGTGTCCAGAAAGACGATTCTCCGATCCTTGATGGCAACCGTGTAGGCTCCAATGTGCTGTGTGATCCCGCCCGCTTCCTGTGCCGTGACGTTCGTCTCCCGGATGGCGTCCAGCAGCGAGGTTTTACCATGGTCCACGTGTCCCATCACCGTCACGACGGGCGCGCGGGGAAGCAACTTGCCGGGTGTTTCTGTCGTTACTACTTCTTCCTGGGCCGCTTCCTCAAAGCTGACCATGCGGGTCTGCGCCCCGAAGCTGCGGGCCACTTGTTCCGCCAACGCGGGATCGAGGTTCTGATTGATGGTAGCCAGCGCGCCGATGTCCAGCAGGCGGCGGATGAGGTCGCGGGCTTTCACGCCCAGCCGCTCCGACAGGTCTTTCACGGTGATTCCTTCCGTGATCGTAACTTCCCGATCCACCACAATGGGCTGCTGAGCCGGTTTGGGCCTCGGGATTTCCCGCAAGGGCCTTTCCCGAATGGCTTCGGGCGGACGCCCGCGTTCCGAGACGCCGTAGGGACGCCCCCGAACTGGATGTGGCCCGCGACGGCTGGGTTCCGCCGGAGCAAGCGGAGCCGCAGGAGCTTTCCCAGCACGCCCGGCTGGATGTACGGGAGGCCTCCTGGGATAGATCGGTTCTCCTGGTTTCGCCGGCCCTAAGGGGCGGGCAGGTCTTGCGGGGGCCTTACCTGGAATGCGGGGAGCCTGTCCGGGCGCGGCGGTTCTTCTCGCGGTTGCCGGTTCCGCCGTCGCTGCGGCGGGTCGCACAGAAGTGGGGCTCTCGGCGGCCCGTGCAGGAACCTCCGGTTCCAGAACGGGGGGGACAGGCTTCGGCTCAACGTGAGAACGAATCGGCGGTCGCAAAGGCCCGCCGGGACGGCGAGGCAGCGTTCCTGTTTCTCCCGGAGCAGTTCTCCGGGGCTGGGGAATAACTTTCGACTCTTTCGCTTCCGGGGACACTTCTCGGGATGGGGCGGACTTCGCTACGCCCTTGGCCGATTCTGTCTCGACCGGTGGCTTGGATTCTACAATCGCTTCGGAGGGGATTGCGGACGGCTCCGCTGGGGCAGGAGGAGGGACCCCTGCAGCGACCTGATCTCGAAAATGAGCTGTGACCTTTTCCACCAACTCGTCTTCGAGGGAGCTAGAGTGGGATTTCTTCTCCTTCACTCCAATTTCGGCCAGATAATCGAGGATCGCCTTGGCTTTGACTTCCAGATCCCTGGCCAGTTCATTAATGCGTATCTTACCCATGCTGCGAAAACGCTACGCTCCTTCTCTGAGAAGTTACTGTTCTTCTTCGCTATTGCCTTCCGGAGCGGGCTGAGCCGCACCTTCCTCCGCGCCAGCCTCCGTGCCGGTTACTGAGACCCCTTCTCCCTCCGTCTCCCCAACCTCGGGGGCCATTTCCTGAGGGGGTTGCACAATCCCACTTTCCCCTTCGGGGGCTACCTCTGCTGATTCTTCGAACTGCGCATAATAATTATTCACCGCCAGCCGGATTTTTTCTACCATTTTGGGACCGATTCCCTGAATTTCCTCGAGTTGTTCCGGCGTCATTTCGCCGAGCCGTTCCACGGTGTTGATGCCGCGCTCGACTAATTTTTCGATCGTCTTAGCCCCGATACCCAGCACTTCCTGGATGGGGGTTCCCGCTGACACGAGTTGCTCCATCTGGGTTTCGACCTCTTGCCGTTTTTCTTCTTCGCTCTTAATATCAATTCGCCAGCCCAGGAGTTTGGAGGCCAAACGCACGTTCTGCCCCTTTTTGCCAATCGCCAAGGAAAGCTGGGTGTCATCCACGATCACTTCCAGGTGCTTGTTAACGGAGTCCAGGATGGCAACCCGATTGATTTTGGCCGGGCTGAGCGCGTTGGCTGCAAACACTGCGGGATCATCGTTGTATTCGACAATGTCAATCTTCTCCCCGCGCAACTCTCGGATGATGGACTGCACCCGCATCCCTTTCATCCCCACGCAAGCGCCGACGCAGTCCACATCGCGATCCTTGGAAAACACGGCGACTTTGGAGCGTTCCCCAGCCTCCCTGGCCACGGAACGGATCACCACTGTGCCGTCATAGATTTCAGGGACTTCCATTTCGAACAGGCGAGTCACCAAGGCGGGGTCGGCCCGGGAGACAATCACTTGCGGCCCTTTCGCCGACTTGTCCACCTGCACAATGACCGCGCGAA
>JACQGE010000149.1 GCA_016199675.1 Acidobacteriota bacterium
GCATTATTGCTCTCTCTTAAGAAGTGTAGTGCTACCTTGCAATCGGCACTCGTGAGTTTTTCCAGGTCTTGTATATATCTCTGCAAAAAAACGCTTACGGTGCCGGTCGGTTCGATCTCCGCCACGTGAGCAAAGAAAGGCTGCGAACCGGTGTTGAGCTTGTGCACCAAATAGGTCGTGCCCAGGAGAGAAAATGAGCAGTGGCAAATAACCGATAGGGCATCAGTAATTTCGATAAGCTCTTGCACGAAGGTGGTGTAAGCTTCTCGAAAATTGCCACCTGATTGGTTTTTCGTTGCTATCCAGTCCGGGTTACCGGGGTGATATGGGAAAAAGTCAATTTCCCGAAAACGATTTACGCAGGGCAATAATGCCACGGTTCTGATCTTATGCTGGATTGAATATTCGTTTTTTCCGGCAATCATTGCTTGTGCTTCTCGCAAGTAGTGGCTACTGCACCAGCGGCGGCTTCTCTTCGTCGTCTTCCCCTTCCTCCTCCGGGACCAGGCAGGCGGCGGCGATGGGTAGCCTTCATCCAGGCGCAGTAGGCGGATGTCTAGGCGGGGATTTGCTCGAAAGAGAATTTCGGGATTTCGGCGCGGTCTCGCGCGTGCTCGATGGTGATCGCGCAAATGTGACCCTGAGAGTCAAGGTCGAGAAGGGTGTTCTCATCCAAGTCCTTGGTCTCGGCAACTTCGGCGGCGCGAAGCTCGATGTACAAGGTGTCCGTGTCCTGGAAGTATTTGATCTTCATAGCGTAAACGAGCGGTCGAAGAAGGCGTTATGGACCGTCTCGCCATCCGGCAAGAGTATAACACGCAAGTACTTCCCCTTCATCTCTTCGATTGGCGCCCAGCGGCGGATTCGTCCGTCCCGTTGAATGACCTCTTTCACAGGATGTTCCACTACTTGCTGAATCCACTCAAGGCGAATGATTGCTCGGTCGGGCCGGAGGCGCATTGCCTGAAAGTACTGTGTGAACTTCACGGCGAGGCTGCTTCGTATCGCTGTTCTTGGAATGAAGACTCTCTGGAGCGCTGAAGTTCCGAGCGAATCTGTAGCTATGGAGTTGCCTGCGAGCGTTCGGTAGGGGGATTGTATTCAGCCGGGGCTAAAAACCCCACAATATCCAGGATCATGCTTCCCCCGCCCGGTTCCACTTTGATGCCGATTCCCTGGTGGTAATAAAACGTGAAGGGGGTGCTCGCCAGCCGGAAGAGCACCGAAGCGCGTTCGCCCGGGGCGACGGGGTTTTTGCTGACTTTGACCTCAATGCAGTTACAGAGGCTGACGAGATCCGCTGTGACTTGTACCGGATGGTCGGAGACATTTACGAAGGGAAATTCCACCAGAATGAGGTCGCCCTGCCTTTTCTGTCCGAAATCATGCTCAATATAATCAAAGCGCAACTCCGTCGCCGGTTTCACGGGCGGCGGAGAAGTAGCTTGCATGACGGCGGTCAGTGGCGGAGGCGCTCCGACGATAACGTACCATTTGCCTTTCGATAGCCTCCAGCGAGTTTCCGCGTTCAACGTAAGTATTTTGCCGACCTGGGGCACCGGCGTGTCCAATCCCATTGTTACCAGAGCCTCCTGCCCTCCTTCGCTGAGTTCAATCTTGCGGATTTCATACCGGGAAACGCCGCCTTTGGGCTGGGAGCGAAAGACTTCGATGGATTCGCGGTCCACGTATTTTTCCGCCGTCTTCCACTTGCTCTGAATATAAGCCTCGTAAAAGCGGTTGACCGTGTCTTCCAAAGACTTCCGCGGGTCCGCAGCCTCGGCGATGATGGCCATGCCGAGACTCAGCACACAACATAGACAAGCAAAACGGCTCCGTTTCTGCACTCCGATTTACCTCCGGATAAAAGTACTTTCTTGATTATAACGCTTTGATGCGACAGGTAATAATTTGATTTTGCCAAAAACCATCTTTTTTCTGGTGGATATTTATAGATGAAACTCTCGCTTCAGCCGGGCGCTTTTTTCCGCCACCTCCTGAGCCATCCTGGCTTTATATTGATCCAGGCGGTGGTTCAGCCTTCCATCCGAGGTAGCCAGAATTTGTGCCGAGAAGATAGCGGCATTGATGGCGCCGGCTTTCCCTACGGCCATGACAGCCACCGGAACGCCGCCGGGCATCTGGACGGCGGCCAGAAGGGAATCAATGCCACCCAGCGGTGAATTGGCAATCGGCACCGCGATCACCGGCAAAGTGGTCTCGGCCGCAATGACGCCAGCCAGATGGAAGGCACCCCCGGCCCCGACCACAATGGCCTTGATGCCCCGCTTGGCTGCGCTGCGGGCGAAGGCCGCGGTTCGTTCCGGAGAGCGGTGCGCGCTGGTAATTTCCAGTTCGTAAGGGATTCCCAGCGC
>JACQGE010000150.1 GCA_016199675.1 Acidobacteriota bacterium
AAAAGGAACTGTAAAGTGGTTCAATGACGCAAAGGGGTACGGATTCATCGAACGCGAATCGGGTGGCGATGTTTTCGTCCACTTTTCCGCGATTGTTGGCGAAGGCCACCGGAGCCTGTCAGAAGGCGCAGCCGTGGAGTTTTTCGTGAAGCAGGGACCCAAAGGTTTGCAAGCCGAAGAGGTATCACTCACCTAACTCCGTTTTTGCCATCCACCTTACGCAAAGCCGGTAAAATCCGGCTTTGCCTTATTTTTTGACCCAAAAACCCTTAACACGATCCGCCAAAAGTCCTGAGCATTTCACCAGTGCGTGTTGTGCAATTTGAGTCGGTCGCGCCATGACCCTGAAATCTTTGACAGAGTTCGCACAAGAACTCTATAATGACCGATTGAGCGCTTCCGGTTGCGAGTAGGCGACCCTGCTCTGAAAAACATGCCAAAACGAACGTACCAGCCAAAGGTAAGGAAGCGGGCGAAAACTCACGGGTTTCGAGCGCGCATGAAGACCCCGGGCGGAAGGAAAGTGCTTGCCAGTAGGCGCCGCAAAGGTCGCCACAGCCTTACGGTCTCTTCTGAATGACCGACTGCCATGTCGTAGCAGACCACGTTGCGAGCCTCCGGTAAAAGATTCGGGTTTCCCAAAAGCGTGCGCCTGCTGCGCACGACGGACTACCGGAAAGTTTATTCCAAAGGGCGGCGCTGGAACCTGGATTGCTTGGTCGCTTTCGCACTGGCTAACGGGAAGCCGATGAGCCGCGTAGGATTCACCGTAGGCCGGACGCTGGGAGAAGCCGTGGAGAGAAACCGGCTCAAGCGGCGGTTACGCGAGGCGGTTCGAAAACACCTGAATGAGTTGGGGCCGGGCTGGGATATTGTTCTCCATCCCCGTCCCGAAGCAAAAACCCTGGAGTTTGCGGAGTTGGAAGAAACGATCCAGAAGTTTTTCCTTTTCTGTGCGCGCCAGGTATCCGAGCCGCCACAGTAATGGAGCGGGCAATTTAATCTGGCCGCGACGACCGAGGCCAAGGCGCTGAGCACTTAGGGTGGAAAGGCGTAGCGGGAACAGCCATGAAAACATTCTTATTGTCGCTGATCGGATTTTACCGCCAAGCAATTTCTCCGGCGATGCCCTCGTGTTGCAAATTTTACCCTACCTGCTCGGAGTACGCAGCTCAGGCAATTGTCCGCTATGGCGTGGCGCGGGGGATGTGGAAGGCAACCGGCCGAATACTCCGTTGCCGCCCCTTTCATCCTGGCGGATATGATCCCGTCACTTAGGTCCCGTTCCGGGCGGCGATATTTCCGGCAAAAAGGATGGCCATGCGATTTCACCTTTTCCATCGCCTGCCGCCGTTCGATTCCAGGGCCGCTGTTCGCATTTGGGGAGTGCCCCCCTAGGAGCGCTTTGAGTAAGACATGGAGAAGAAAGAGCTTTCCACGGAAATGCGAGTGCTGTTGGCATTTGCCATTTCCTTCTTAATCCTGATCCTCTCGCAGCCGCTTTTGGTCCGGCGTTCGGCGACTCCTCCGCCCAAGCCGCTCTCAGAATCCTCACCAACACAGGGCCAAAGCCAGTCCTCCGCAGAAAAGCAAGTAGTCACCCCTTCCGCATTGCCTGCTAGCCCTAAACAAGGGGAGAGCGAGGAAGAAATCACCATCGAAGGAGATCTTTATCGGGTTGTTTTCTCTACGCGAGGCGCGGTGGTGAAAAGCTGGACGTTGCAGCGTTATCGGGATCAACAGAACAACCCACTCGAATTAGTGAATCCGGATGCCACACAATTCGGCAATCCCCTTTCTCTCTGGGTGGCCGAAGAACCTCTGCGGCAGGAGATCAACAACGCTCTCTATGTTCCTTCCGCCACGGGTCATCTTAGCGCCCCTGTTACGCTTACCTTCGAGTACAGCAGCGGGCAGACCGCCGTTCGCAAGCAGATTGCTTTTACGCCGGACAGCTACGTCGTGGAAGTAACCACCGAAGTGGCCAGCAACGGCAAAGCGGCAAGCCACGCTCTCGCTTGGCGGGGCGGCTTTGGCGACATGCACGATGCGGCAGCGCAGGGGTACCAACTGGACGTCTTCTATCGGGCTGAGAAAGTGATTCGGCTGAATACAGGAAGCCTGAAAAGCGAGGAAAGCGTCTCCAGCGGCCCATTCCCTTTCGCCGGAATCGAAGATCGTTTCTTCTGCGTTGCTTTTCTGCCGCCAGAGGGGATGCTGCGAGTAACGTCCTTCCGGCATGAAATCCTGGTCCCCGAACAAAAGAACCGCCTCTCGCTCGGTGTGGCAGTGGGCAGCGGAGATGCTCCTCAGAATTATTTTCGTCTTTTTGTCGGGCCAAAAGAAATCGATGTGCTTTCCCAGGCGGACCCCCGCCTGGCGGAACTGGTGGACTACGGCTGGTTCGCGTTTGTCGCCAAGCCTATGTTTCTGGCCCTGCGCTGGATTCATGATCACATCGTCACCAATTACGGCTGGTCAATTGTTCTGCTGACCGTGGCGATCAATTTCCTGCTGTTCCCGCTGAAGATCAAGAGCCTGCGCTCGGCGATGAAGATGCAAAAATTGCAGCCGCAACTCAAGGCGATCCAGGACAAATACAAGCACCTGAAGATGAAAGACCCTAAAAAACAGGAAATGAGCCGCGAAACCATGGAACTTTACAAGAAGCATGGCGTCAACCCCATTGGGGGATGTCTGCCGATGCTATTGCAGATTCCCTTCCTCTATGGCTTCTATAAAGTCCTCATCGTCAGTATCGAGATGCGTCAGGCCCCCTGGATCTGGTGGGTCCGAGATCTCTCGGCTCCGGAGTCGATCCCGATCAAAGTGCTGCCATTGCTGATGTGCGGGACACAGTTCATTTTGCAGAAAATGAGTCCGGCCACGACTCCTGACCCCAGGCAGCAGCGCATCATGATGCTGATGCCGCTGATGTTTCTTTTTTTCTTCTGGAATCTTTCGAGCGGGCTGGTGCTTTATTGGCTGACGGGCAACGTCGTGGGCATTGCCCAGCAGTGGTATATCAATCGCACTGAGATGAAACATCTGATCGAAGAGCGAAAAAAGACCGCATCGCGCAAGAAGGTGCTGGCCAAGAAATAGGATGCCGGAACCGGAACTGGACAATGTGAAGCTGCGATTGGAACCCTTCCTGTCGCGTCTGCTGAAGTCGGCGAGCCTGGAGGTGCGATTTCAAGTCTTGCCGGGTTCGGGCCAGATCTATGTCACGGGGACTCCGGACATTGTGGTAACCTTTGATGGAGCCAATTCCGATTTGCTGCTCCAGCGAGGCGGCGAACTTCTGGATGCTTTGGAGCATCTCTGTCTGGAATACCTGCAATTGCCTTCTGCCGAGCGCCACCGGATCGCTTTCGATTGCCAGGAATATAGAGCACTGCGCCTGGAGGAACTGCGGCTCACTGCCGCCACCGCCGCAGAAAGTGTTGAACGCTCCGGGAGGCCGTTCGCTTTGAATCCCATGAACTCCCGCGAACGTCGCATCATCCATCTGGCTTTGCAGGAAAATCCGGCGGTGCGCACCGAGAGTGAAGGAATTGGCCCCCACCGCAAGGTTGTAATTTACCCGGCCCAGAAAAATAACCGAAAATAAAGAGTAGGCAGAGCATCCCAGAACTGGCGAGGCGTTTGAAAATAGGCCGCCCCAGTCTGCCCGGGAATTCATGAATACCGACGACACCATTGTGGCGATTTCCACCCCGGCAGGCCGCGGCGGTTTGGGCGTCGTGCGTCTTTCTGGCCCAGAGGCCTTGCGCATCACCAAACAGGTTTTGCGGCGGACAACGGGGAGCAGTCAGGAAGAAGCCGACCCTGTCCATTCGCTGGGGCTGCACCCATGGAAGGTCCGTTATCTGGAATTGCCGGACGAGCAAGGCGCCGTCATTGACCGTGTCTTGGCTACTTATTATTGCAAGCCTCATTCCTACACCGCCGAAGACGTCATCGAGATCAGTTGCCACGGCTCGCCCGTGGTGCTCCAGTTTTTGATCGGGCGATGCCTCTTGGCCGGGGCGCGCCTGGCTGAGCCGGGAGAATTTACTTTGCGGGCTTTCTTGAACGGACGTATGGATCTCACTCAGGCCGAGGCGGTGCGCGATCTGATCGAGGCGCAAACGCTTTACCAGGCCAAAGTCGCAGCCCAGCAGGTGGAAGGAGCCGTCTCCCATCAAATTGTCCCCCTGAAACAACGGCTGGTGGATTTGATCTCTTTGCTCGAAGCCGGAATTGATTTTGCGGAGGATGACGTGTCCGTGCTTTCCTCCGCTGGAATCGAAGAGCGGCTCCTGCCCGTCGAGCAAGGCTTGGCGCAATTGGCCGACAGTTTCCGCACCGGCAAGATCATCCAGCAAGGTCTCATGCTGGCCATTGTAGGCCGCCCGAACGTCGGCAAATCCAGCCTGTTTAATTGCTTGCTGCAGCAGGATCGTGCCATCGTCACGGCGACACCGGGAACGACGCGTGATCTCGTTTCCGAAACCGTCGAGCTAGGCGGCGTTCCGCTGCGGTTTGTGGACACCGCTGGAATCCGCGAGGCGTTCGATGAGGCCGAATCTATTGGAGTCCGCAAGTCTTACGAAGCTGCCGCCGACAGCGATTTGGCGTTACTGGTCTTAAACGGAGCTGAGGATTTGCGAAAGGAAGACCACGACCTGCTGCGGCGGCTCTATGCGCTTGACAAGCTCCTGGTCGTGTTGAACAAATGCGATCTGCCCCTCCAATTCCCGCGCGAGCAATGGCAGGAAGCGATCCAAAAAGTTATTTTGAATACGCCAGGAAATATTCCTCCGTCCAGCAAAAACGTTCCCATCCTGTTTGTTTCGGCATTAAAGCAGCAAGGCATTGAGGCATTGCGCGAAACCATTCTCACCACCGCTGTGCCCACCCTAGCTGGGGAACGCGAATCCCAATTCCTTACCAACGCCCGTCAGGAACGGCTGCTACAGGAATCTTTGGAGGCATTAGCCGCCGCCCGTCAGAGCCTGGAGGCCAATGTCCCGCACGAGATGTTGCTGCTAGACCTTTACAATGTCCTCCGGCCGCTCGATGCAATCACGGGAGCAACCACGGTCGAAGTCATCCTCTCGAATATTTTCTCCACATTTTGCATCGGCAAATAACCCCCTTCCGCCATAGGAGTCGGTGACTTGGATCGTTGCGGAGGGAAAAATGAAAGTGTACAGTGCAGCAAGAGAGATACTAAATGGGGAAATGGGACGAGTTAGCTTTCCTGGATGCGACAGCGCAAGCAGATTTGGTGCGGCGAAAAGAAGTGCAGCCGGTGGAATTGGTCGAAGCGGCCATTGACCGGATCCAGCGGTTAAATCCGACGCTCAACGCAGTTGTTACTCCAATATACGAGGATGCTCGTACCCAGGCGCAAAGAAACCTTCCTGAGGGGCCGTTCACGGGAGTCCCCTTTCTGTTGAAAGACTTGCTTGCCTCCTATAGCGGGGTGCGGCAGACTTCCGGATCAAATTTTCTTCGTAACTTTATTCCCGACCATGACAGCGAACTGGTCATTCGGCTGAAACGTGCCGGATTGATTATTCTTGGCAAGACGAACACCCCGGAGTTCGGCATTTTGCCCACGACGGAACCGCGCCTGTTTGGCCCCACTCGGAACCCCTGGGATCCGAACCGGACTTCCGGAGGCTCCAGTGGCGGCTCCGCCGTGGCAGTGGCGGCGGGGATGGTCCCGATGGCCCATGGCAATGACGGAGGCGGCTCCATCCGTATCCCGGCTTCCTGCTGCGGGGTGTTCGGCTTGAAGCCCACCCGAGGACGGAATCCTCTCGGCCCGAATTTCGGCGATATCATGAGCGGGCTGGCGGTGGAACACGCCCTCACTCGCTCCGTGCGCGATAGCGCGGCGTTGCTCGACGCCACCAGCGGACCCGACCCAGGCGCTCCTTATTGGGCGGCTCCTCCGGCGCGCCCATTTCTGAAGGAGATTGGAATTTCTCCCGGCAAGCTCCGCATCGCTTTTACCACGATAACGATTACCGGCAAGCAGGCACACCCAGACTGTTTCCACGCCGTCCACGATGCAGCCGCCTTGTGCGCTGAACTGGGCCACGAGGTCATCGAAATCGCTCCGTCGCTTCCGGGAGAACAGATGATCCAGGCTTTTTTGACTTTGTGGGCTTCGGGTTGTGCTACTTCGATGGAAAGAGCGTCCCAAGCTACGGGTCGAATACCCACTCCGGACCAGTTCGAACCTCTGACCTGGGCGCTGGCCGACCGGGGCCGTCGGCATAGTGCTCCGAATTACATGATGGCAGTGCAGATGCTGCAACGCATGGCCCGCGAACTTGCCCGGTTTCTGGCCGATTACGACGCCTGGCTAACTCCAACCCTAGCTGAGCCGCCGGTTCCGCTGGGCACCTTCAACTCTCCGCCGGAAGACCCTTTGCAGGGATTATCCCGCGCGGTCGAATTCACACCGTTTACCGGAATCGCCAACGTTACTGGCCAGCCTGCTATGTCCGTGCCGCTTTACTGGAATGCAGAAGGGCTGCCGATAGGAACGCATTTCATTGGCCGTTATGGTGATGAGGCCACGTTGTTCCGCCTGGCGGCGCAACTGGAACTCGCTAGGCCGTGGGCTAAGCGCCGTCCTCCCCTGTCTGTTTGAATTTTTCCGGCATTGGCCTATAGGCGGTCTGGAAAATCGGAGACAATTCCCTCCACTCCAAGAGTCTTCACCCATTCGATGTCCAAAGGATCGTTCACCGTGTAAACAAACACCGAATAGGACGCTGAATGGAACAACTCAACTTTTTGCCGCGTTAAGGAATCAAGCGGTAAGCCAACATAAGAAGCTTTGATTCCGATCGGAATGGCTGGTGAGGAAGAGCCGTTTTCCAACAAAGCCATTGTGTCCGTTGAGGGTATAATCGCACGCACTCTCTCTAATTCATGATGTAGGAACGAGGCATAGATGACGAGCCCCTTGAAGGCGCTTTGTCTCACGGTAGTTGCCACCCCTTCCGCCAGGTCCGGGGCCTTTATCTCCAGAATTACCCCGACGCGACTGCTCGCTATTTCCAAGGCTTCTTCCAGAGTTGGAATGCGTTCTCCTTCTCCGGCATCCAGGTGGCGAACTTCTTTTAAAGTCATTTCGGAAACGGTTCCTTTACCGTTGGTCGTTCGATCCACCCACTCGTCGTGGAGAAGAACAAAGCGGCCATCGCGAGTGCGGCGCACGTCCAACTCGACCATGTCAGCGCCCAGTACAATTGCTCTCTGGATGGAAAGCAAGGTGTTTTCTGGAGCGTGGCCCGCCGCACCTCGATGCCCGATGCGGACAATCATCCTATTCCTCCAAAAATTTCCGAAGAAGAGCGCTGTCAAAGATTTTCTATCGAAGGCAGCTCTAATGGAAGCGTAATCGTGCTCCCGTCCCGGCGCCGAAATGTCTTTGACAGAGTACTCTCCCTTCGCTATAGTGAAACGGTGTCTGGCTCTAGATTTTGCGTTAAGAATATTACAAACCCGCGAATTCCGACTTTCTGCAGCGGGCCGAGCCTATGAATCTTCCAAATAGTCTGACCGTTATTCGACTCTTTCTCATCCCTTTACTGGTTGTAGTGCTGCTGACTCGATTCCCGAATAAGGAATTTATTGCTGTCGCCATTTTCCTGGCTGCTTCGTTTACGGATTGGGCGGACGGGTATGTGGCACGGCGGCGCGGGGAAATCACCACGCTGGGAACTTGGCTAGACCCGCTGGCCGACAAGCTCCTGGTGGCGTCCGCCTTTATTGCACTGGTGGAAATGGCGTTGGCTCCAGCCTGGATGGTCGTGATTCTAGTGGGACGGGAATTGGCTGTGACGGGCCTGCGAAATGTCGCCTTGGCGAAGGGGTTTTCGATTCACGCCTCCGAAATGGGCAAAGCCAAGATGGCCACTCAAGTATTTGCCATCACGAGCCTGATTCTGGGAACGCAATTCTCCTTTCTGGGACTGCTCGGGCTCTTGGCTCTTTGGCTGGCCCTCTTTCTGGCCATTGTTTCGGCTATGCAGTATTGCCGTCAATTCTGGCTCCAAGCGGGAGTTCCAGAAAAAAGCGACCGCTTCCGGGAAACGGTGCTCCGTTTGAGCAAACAACCCGAGGGCGATGTCTCCACTCAACGTTGAAGAGAAGGCCTTTTTATTGCTTCTGGCGCGGAAAAGCCTCGAAGCCGCGGTGTGCAATGGAAAGGTGGGAACGATTGTGGAAGTTTCACCCGCCCTGCAAGTCTCGGCGGGAGCCTTTGTGAGTCTTCACAAGCGGGGCCATCTGCGGGGCTGCATCGGCTATGTCCAGCCAACCCATCCTCTCCATCGTACTGTAGTCGAAGCTACCATGGCTTCGGCTCTTCACGATGCCCGTTTTGAGCCCGTGCGCCCGGAGGAACTGCCGGAAATAGAAATAGAAATTTCTGTCCTTTCCCGTCTTCAGGAAGTGCATCCTGAGGAAGTGCAAGTGGGGACACACGGCTTAATGATCAGCCAAGGGCAGGCTCGCGGCCTGCTCCTGCCCCAGGTGGCCATCGAGCACCAATGGGAGCGCGAGCGGTTTTTGGAGGAGACTTGCCGGAAAGCGGGCCTTCCCCCAGCCGCTTGGCGCTTTGGCGCCAAAGTGGAAGTATTTACGGCCGAGGTATTCAACGAACGTTTCTTAGGATTCGAGCCGATGGAAGGCGATTTACCGGCTACTCCAGTTCTACCGCATCCCCTGGAAAAACTTCTTCCCGACTAAAAGTGAGAATGCCGGTGGAGCTTTCTTCTTGAACGGAGAGCAGGATAATCTCCCCAAGCACCTTGCGGGGTAAGGAAGCTCTTTCGTCATGGGTTAGTTTCCGGCCCGTGGGAACCCCGGCGAGTTCGGTAGCGTAATTGTCCGCGGCTTGTTCGAAAGGGTCCTGTTCCGCCCCTAAGGGAGTACGAAAGATGCGAAAATAACCCCCGACTTGCGCCCCTTGATTCCTTCCGATGTTGAGATACACAATGTTCCCCTCGCCAACGGCGGATTGAAATTCCTTGGCAGTCACAATGATTCCGGTCGGTTTCCCCGAAGCAGGGGCGAAACGATCAATCATTTTCGCTGAGCGATAGGGAGGCACGGGCTTGCTGACAAATGGAATGGCAATGTCTCCGGCCAGGATGGGTTCACAGGCTTGCAGGATTTCAGCAGTCGCACTGGCCTCATGCACTATCCGGACTTGGATGCGGCCAACCTCCGCATAAAGCGTGCCGAGTTGGGAGATTAGTTGGCGCTGGCCTGAAAAAAATTCCTTGGAATTGACGTCTTTGACCGGGCGAACCAGCATATACAGCCCGCCGGGAGCGGAAAGCATTTGCCTGCCCTTGTTCAGGTATATAATGTCCCGATCTGCATATTCGTTCTTAAATCCGCCGTCCTCGCTGCTGAGCACTACCAGGTTTGGCGTGATCGGTTGTCGGGTAAAGAAGCCCGCACAGTAAATGTCGGAATCCGTGGGAGCCTGCCCCGCCCGGACTGCCGCAACCCCGCCTTGCGGGCTTAGCTGCTGAGCTTGCGGCACGCCAACAAATCCCAGCATCCATCCCAAACAAAGGGGAACCCAGAATCTTTTCTGAACCATCTTCCACCCCCGGTCTTAATGCAAAAAATCTATCTCACCCTACCAGAGTGGCGGAAAAGCTGTCAAATGGAAAGACCTCACGGCGTACCTTCCAAGGAACAGGCAAGGGACAACAGATCCCCTACTCGATGAAAAGAGGGTAACTCGCCGCTGGAATCGCAGGGGGATTAAGGGTTGACTTCTACGGCCGTGGGCCGGGCGGTCTGCACAGGCATCAGCCATCCGTAGCGATCCTGCTTTTTACCTTGCACAATGGCAAAAAACTCCTGTTGCAGTTGTTCCGTGATTGGACCGCGCTTGCCGTTGCCGACCGGGATGCGGTCCACCGTACGCAGCGGCGTGATCTCGGCAGCAGTGCCTACGAAAAAGACTTCGTCTGCCAGATAGAGCATCTCGCGGGGAATATCCTGTTCCTGAACCGGCAGTCCCAAATCGCGGCAAAGGGTCATCACGGTGTCGCGAGTAATTCCCGAAAGGATGGAAGCGCTCGGCGGCGGTGTAAGGATTTTCCCGCCGAGGACGATAAAAACATTCTCCCCGCTTCCCTCGCTCAAAAATCCTCGGGGGTCCAAGGCGATGCCCTCGGCGTAGCCGTTGATTTCCGCCTCCATCCGGATCAGTTGAGCGTTCATGTAGTTGGCTGCTGCTTTGGCCATGGCAGGTAGTGTGTTAGGGGCCATGCGATTCCACGAGGAAACACAAACATCTACGCCCTGGTCGGCCTCTGCGCCCAGATATTTCCCCCACTCCCAGCAAGCCAGAAAGACTTCGATCGGAGTGTTGTGCGGATGCACCCCCACCTCGCCATAGCCCCGCAAGGCAATGGGGCGCACGTAGCAGTGTCGCAGCCCGTTAATGCGAACCAGTTCCGTGGCAGCTTGCACAAGCTGCTCCCGGCTATAAGGAAGACTCATGCGGTAAATTTTGCAGGAATTGATTAATCGCTGCATGTGATCTCCCACGCGGAAGAGCGCCGGGCCGCCGGGAAGCTCATAACAGCGAATCCCCTCAAACAGGCTGGAACCGTAATTTACCACGTGCGATAGCACATGCACGGTGGCATCGTCCCAATTGATGAATTTTCCGTTATGCCAAATTTTTTCTGATTTTTTCAGAGCCATCTGTTTCGCCTGCTGTCCCTCCCACGCCGCTTTTCGCTCCCTGCCCCGCAAGTCGTGAGGCAGATTCGTGAGATCAACTCGCGTTGATTAAAATTGGATGAAATCACTCACAAAATTAGTATAACGCGAATTGTTTCTTGCTGCAGCAATTCGAAGCCGAAGACGGGTCAGAGGCTAGAAGCGGTTGCATCACTCTTCGGCGCACCGCCTTCATCTCGTTGGGGTAAGAGGCGTGCCGAACTGCAGCAAGATCAGGAAAGGGGTTAGCCTGGGATTCGTTATCCCGCAAAGTCTTTAACCCCTTGAGCTAGTTGAGAATAAGGGGCTACAGCCAGTGGAGAAACCGCAGCAGCAACAATAACAGCGTTGTGAGCGCGAGCATAGTTCCTGTAGCTATTAGAGTGCCAAAGGGTGAATTGCTCCCCGGCAGGCCCTGAAGGTTCATTCCATAAAAACCGGAGACGATCAGCGCCGGCAAGGCGATGGTGCCGAGGATCGTGAGCACTTTCATCACCTGGTTTGTTCGCTGGCTCACGCTGGATAGATAGATTTCCAACGCGCCGCTCAGAAGGTCTCGCTGCACTTCCACCGTGTCCAGGGCCCGGGCCACATGGTCGTAGATATCCCTCAGAAACGGCCATAGGTCGCGGGCGATTAACTCCGATTGCGTTCTTTGCAAATGGCTGGCGACATCCCTCGTGTTCGCCAATACTCGCCGCAATTCGATAAGGCTCCTCTTGGCCCGAAAGATTTTGTCCAGAACCGCCGGAGAGGGGCTCTCCAAGACCTCATCTTCCAAGGCATCGGTAATCTCATCCAAATGATCCAGGGGCTGCCGGTAAGCATCCACGATTGTATCGGTGATGCGGTAGAACAGGTGATCCATTCGGGCCTGGCTGATGCTAGCTCGAAGCGGATCAAGAATCCTCTGCACGGTCGGGGACGCGCCTTCCTGAACCGTAATCAGGAAATCGCGTCCCAGAAAAAGATCGAAATCGGTAAAGGAGAGCGAGCCATCCGGCTCTACTTCTACCGGCTTCAAAACGACAAACAAGTAATGCCCATGCTCCTCGACCTTGGCGTTTTGCCCCCGATGCCGGCAATCTTCGATGTGCAGAGGATGCAGTCGGTAACGCTCGGCCAGACGATCCAGTTCCGGGTCGTCGGGATCCTGGAGATTATGCCATTCCATAATTCATCATCGGCTGCAACTAAACAGCCCGCAGGAAGCTTACAAAATAATGGGGAAAGAAGGCAACAAAAGTCCCTCAGGTTTCCGGCGCTGGATGCCGATGAGTCAATGATAGGGAAAATATAAGAATGATCGCCACAGCCACAGGAATGATCTTGGACCCAACACAGAGGAGTTCTCCCGCGCAACAACTGGAGAGCGCTCTACGCGCTAGGATCGTGGGGCAGGAGGAAGCCATCCGGGCCATTGTTTCCGTCTACCAGGTCTTCCTGGCGGGGTTGGATTTGCCCAGTCGCCCTGTGGGGAGTTTGCTATTTCTAGGACCCACAGGTTCAGGAAAGACTCGAATCGTTGAAGCTACCGCGGAGGCTCTTTTTGGCGACCTGCGAGCTCTAATCCAGGTGGACTGTGGTGAGTTCCAACACAGCCACGAGATCGCCAAGCTCATCGGTTCTCCCCCTGGTTATTTGGGGCATAGAGAAACTCATCCCGTGCTGACTCAAGAGGCCCTAAATCAATGGCACCGAGAAGACTTGCGGCTTTCTCTGATCCTGTTCGATGAGATTGAAAAGGCCAGCGACTCGCTCTGGCAACTCCTGCTAGGCATCCTGGACAAGGCGACCCTAACCCTGGGAGACAATCGCCGTGTGGATTTTTCTCAAACCCTCATCTTCATGACCAGCAACCTGGGCGCAGCCGAAATTGCCAACAAATTGCACGGACGCATCGGATTTGGTATGGAGATGACCGCCCCCGATGAAAAGTTAGAACAGAAATTAAAGAGAATTGCCATCGAAGCCGCCCGTCGTAAGTTTTCGCCGGAGTTTATGAACCGCATTGATAAGATAATCGCTTTCCGTCCATTAACTCCCCCCGATTTGGAGCAGGTGCTCGACATTGAGCTCGAACGGGTTCGACAGCGCCTGCTCCAGGCCCGCGGAGGAAACCAATTTGAGTTCCTCTGCTCCCCGGAAGCCCGCTGGTTCCTCTTGCAGAATGGTCTGGACCTGCGGTATGGGGCAAGGCACCTGCGGCGCTCCATCGAACGCCATCTGGTGGACCCCCTGGCCCATCTTTTAGCCACCCACCAGGTTCAATCCGGTGATCTTCTGCTGGCAGATCGCTCCGCTGAGAAAAATCACCTCACCTTTATTAAGAACGAGTGCGGAGGAAAACTGGCTTCTTGGATTGCCAAGAAAAAGAACAGCCTCTCCTTCTCCAAACAGAATCATTCGCCGCACGATAAATTCGGGCCGCATCCACAATCGCATATTTCTTCTCGCTGAAGCTTTTCCATTATCTTCTTGGTCTTTCCCCCTGCCTTAGGGTGGTACTATGTTGTTCTTCTAACCCCTAACGAAGACGAACGAACATTTTTTCAATAGATGCCAAACTTGATTTCCCAATAGTTTCCAACCGACAATCGCGGGCAAGATCAGCATGACCCTTCAGACCCGGATGAACCGAAGAGGGAACCCCCTGCTTAAACTAATTCTTGACAGTTCTTGCGACACCCCCTTACGATGCGCTTACCCTATGAAAGGAGACGTTCGCCCGCTTTTTAGGGTCGCGGGGTAAGAAAAGGGGCTCGAGAATTGGTGAGGGGAGCAATGTCCGTATGTTTCTGGACGGGCAGTGCTATTAAGGAAGGAGGAGTCGAGATGCGAAAAGTGGCAGTTTATGTGGGGGGGATTCTTCTTTTGCCCCTTGCACTGATGGCACAGTCAGTTCCCAAAATCGAAATGTATGGAGGTTACTCATTCTTGCGCATCCAGGAGATCAGCCATCATGGGTGGAACCTGACTTTTGGCCCGAACGTGAACAATAACCTCGGAATCACGACAGAAATCAGCGGCCACTATGGGTCAAGAACCGATACCCTTTTCCCCGGCCTAGAAGCGAAAACCGACTCCATGGTCCACTCGTTCATGCTAGGGCCTCGAGTATTCCAAACCGTAGGCGGGAATTGGATTCCTTATGTACAGGGATTATTTGGCATAACCAGAGTGGATGTGGACGAAACCCTTGTCCAGGATGGAAACAGGGTTTTCTCGGCTTCGGATGGCGACCTCGGCTTTGGAATGGTCCTGGGCGGCGGTCTTGACGTGAAAGTGAATGATGCTGTCGCCTTCCGGATTTTCCAGGCGGATTATAACGTCGTGCGCGTAGGAGGCACTCGGTTTGAAGGCGGTCGAGTCTCGACGGGCGTCGTTCTCCGCTTGGGTCAGCGAGATTAAAGGTGAAATGCCTTCTTCAGAAAATACCTATTAACGGACAGGAATAGCTTCGCGGTTTCTCCCTAGTATCTATAAGAAAAAACCCCACGGCCTCCCTTTCCCATTGACAACACCCTGGAAGCCTTTTTAGGATTTAGTTACGCTGAGAAAGGAGGTGGTCCAGGTGAAAGAAGGAGACATACGACCCAGTGAGGTGGCTGAGGCTTAGAGGCTCGGTCAGGAGC
>JACQGE010000158.1 GCA_016199675.1 Acidobacteriota bacterium
CCATAACCTGTCCGTGCTGGTACAATCAATTTTCGAGCTTGGCATCGAGCCAACTTTTTGGGCAGAATCGGCGGTTGCCCACAAAGTCAACTAATGGAGATGGTTTTTAGGCAAAGCCGTTGAGCAGTAAGCTCTTCTCAATCGGCTGAGGCGTTGCGAACCGGATCGGGCAGCGTGATACAATCGACCCAGTAGGCCGGGATTTTTGGTGAGGCTAATTTGGAGGAAGCAATCGAAGTGGCTGAGAGTTGTCGCCGGGTGATGGAGATTGAAATCCCGATGGAAGTCGTGCGGCAACGGGTACAAGCCATTACGATGCAATTGCAACGGCGCGCTCGTCTGCCGGGCTTTCGGCCGGGTAAAGCGCCAGTTTCCATCGTTCGGGAAAAGTTTCGAGACGATATTCGCGCCCAAGTGCTGCGGGAATTGGTTCCGGAATATGTCTGGGCTTCGGCCAGGGAAAACCAGTGGGAACCGGTTGGGAATCCGACCGTGACGGATGTCCAGTATGAGGAAGGCTCTCCTCTGCGATTTAAGGCCACCGTCGAGGTACTTCCCAACATTGAGTTGCAGGACTACCGGAGCCTCTCGGTTGAAATGGCGGAGCCGGAGGTTTCAGAACAAGAGGTTCAACAAGCGTTGGAGCAATTACAGGAACAGGCAGCGACATATATCAACCTGGAACCGCGGCCAGTGCAGGATGGGGATTACGCCAGCATCGCTGTAGAGGTGATTTCTCCAGGCCAGGAATCGCCCGGCGTACAAATGGAAGAGGTCTTATGTGAGGTGGGCGGCTCCAATACGCTTTCTGAATTTACCGAGAACCTACGAGGGGTTGAAGTCGGCGAGGACCGCAGCTTTGATGTCCACTATCCGTCGGATTCTCGGGATCCGCGCTTGGCGGGAAAAACGATTTCCTATCGGGTGAAAGTTTTAGGATTAAAAGAAAGGCATTTGCCGGAATTGAATGATGAGTTTGCCCGTGAGCTAGGAGAGTTTGACTCCCTGGAGGCAGTCCGCCAGCAACTACGAGGAAACCTGCTCAAGTCCAAACTCGAAGAAATGGAACAGACGGCCCGGAATCATTTGAGACGGCAGTTGGTTCAGTTACATGATTTCCCGGTTCCGGAGACCCTGGTGGAACGGCAGATCGAGCGCAAGCTGGAGCGACTGAAGCGCCAGATTGCGGCCCAGGGAATGAAGCCGCAGGGGATGGCTCTGGATTGGGGAAAGATTCGGGCCTCTCAGCGGGAGGGCGCGATGGAAGATGTGAAAAGCTCCTTGATCCTGGAAAAGATTGCCCAAGAAGAGAAGTTAGAAGTGGGAGAAGCGGAAATCGAGCAAGAGGTGCAGAAGATTGCGGTGGTGACCCAGCAAACGCCAGCGCTGGTGCGGGCTCGCTTGACAAAGGAAGGAGGCCTCGATAAGATAAATTCTAGACTCCGCATTGAAAAAGCCCTCGAATTCATCCTTCGTCAGGCGAGAAAAAAAGGGTAGTTTAGACCGGAGATCAGGGGATTTGGCGCAGGCACAAGAGCGGGAAAGTAGTGGGATTTTTTGCCATGCGCCCGATAATAGGAACGGAGTGGCATTTGCGATGGCATTAATCCCAATGGTGGTGGAGCAAACCAGCCGAGGGGAAAGAGCATATGATATTTATTCGCGGCTTCTGAAAGATAATATTATCTTTATTGGCACGCCGATTGACGATAACATTGCCAATCTGGTGACGGCCCAGTTATTGTTCCTGGAGGCCGAGGACCCGGAAAAAGATGTTTATCTGTATATTAATAGTCCGGGTGGCTCAATCACAGCGGGAATGGCCATCTACGATACAATGCAATTTGTCCGTCCGGATGTTTCTACCATTTGCATAGGCCAGGCCGCCAGCATGGCGGCCCTGATCCTGGCTGCGGGAACCGCAGGCAAACGCTTCACGCTGCCGAATACGCGCGTGCTCATTCATCAGCCGTGGATGGGTGGGCTTTCCGGCCAGGCGACCGATATTGACATTCAAGCCCGTGAGATTCTCCGCATGAGAGAAATCACCAATCAGTTGTTGTCGCGGCACACGAAGCAGCCCGTGGAGAGGGTTGCCCGGGACGTGGAGCGCGATTTCATCATGGACGCTCAGCAGGCGAAAGAATACGGGATTGTGGATGAGATCATCACTAAGCATCGCTAATAAAACGTTGGTCGAGTCAAAGCGGAGCGCCAATGGGGAGCTAGCAGGGAGAAGGGGGGAAACAGGAAGTGAAACAAGGTGAAGCAAGTGAAATGCTGCGGTGTTCATTTTGCCACAAGACGCAGGACAGCGTGGGCAAGCTCATCTCTTCTCCCAGCGACTACCCGCGGGCCTATATTTGCGATGAGTGTGTGGCGGTGTGCAATTCAATTTTAGAGGAAGAACGTCCTCGCACGCCCCTTTCCGTCCCCAGCAATTTGCCAAAACCCCAGGAAATCAAGGAATTTCTGGATCAATACGTCGTCGGACAGCACAAGACCAAGAAGAAGCTAGCGGTGGCGGTTTATAACCACTACAAGAGAATCCATATGAGCCGCCAGCGGGGCTCCGAAGTGGAGTTAGCCAAGAGCAACATTTTGCTGATCGGCCCCACGGGCACTGGCAAGACCCTTCTGGCCCAGACCTTGGCGCGCCTGTTGGAGGTGCCTTTTGCCATTGTGGATGCGACGGCGCTAACGGAGGCGGGTTATGTTGGAGAAGACGTTGAGAATATCATTCTGAAGCTGCTGCAAAATGCCGGAGGAGACGTCGCCCGCGCGCAGCAAGGAATTATCTACATTGATGAAATCGACAAAATTGCCCGCAAAGATGAGAATCCTTCGATTACAAGAGATGTCTCCGGCGAAGGGGTACAGCAGGCATTGCTGAAAATTTTGGAAGGAACAATTGCTAACGTCCCGCCCCAAGGAGGCCGCAAACATCCCCACCAGGAATTCATTCCAGTGGACACGACGAATATCCTGTTCCTGTGCGGAGGAGCGTTTGTGGGGTTGGAGAAAATCATTTCCCGGCGAATCGGGGGCAAGTCCCTGGGATTTCGCGCCGACCCCCATGCCCCAGCCACAACCCGCTGCAATGTGGATGTCCTGGAGAAAATCCAGCCGATGGACCTCATTAAATACGGATTGATCCCGGAATTTGTGGGACGCATGCCGATTGCCGCTGTTCTGGAGGATTTGGACAGACCGGCTCTGATTGAGATTTTGACCAAGCCGAAGAACGCTTTGGTGAAGCAATACCAGACACTGTTTGAGTTCGAAAACGTGAAGCTGCGATTCCTGGACTCGGCCCTGGAAGTCATTGCCACCAAGGCTTTGGAGCGCAGAGTGGGCGCCCGCGGCCTGCGGATGATTTTGGAAGATTTGATGCTGGATTTGATGTACCATCTTCCCTCGCAGAAGAAGGTTCGAGAGATTCTGGTGACCAAAGAGATGGTTGAGAATCAGGAAATCGGAATCCAATATTTAGAGAAAGCCGGATAGCCGGAAGCGTCCGGCCATCCCCAAGAGGTGCAGAAGTATAGGATGCTGCTCAATAGAGAAAAATCAGAAACCCGGAAATTACCCATGCTCCCCATTCGGGACGTGGTGATTTTTCCCTATATGATGATCCCCTTTGTGGTGGGCCGGGAAAGCTCGGTGCGCGCCCTGGAAGAGGCGCTGGCCGGAGAGAAGAAGATTTTTCTGGCGACGCAGCATGACGCTTCCGTGGACGATCCCAAGCCCGGCGAGATTTATCAGGTCGGCACAGTAGCTAACATTGTGCAGAGCCTCAAACTGCCGGATGGCAACATCAAAGTGCTGGTTGAAGGATTGGAACGGGCCAAGTTGGTCAGTCTGAACGACGAAGAGGGCTTCTTCCGGGCCGTGGTGCGGTCGGTTCCTCAAAAGGCAGAGCCGAGCCCGCAACTGGACGCGTTAGTAGCTCGCGTGAATTCGTTGTTTGAGCAATACGTCAAGCTGAGCCAGAGCCTGAATTATGAAACGACCATCGCGGCCGTGCGCATGGAAGATGTAGTCAAGCTCAGCGACACGATTGCCGCCAACCTGCAGATCAGTATTGAGGAGAAGCAGGAATTACTGGAAATCTTCGACCCGGCGGAACGGTTGAACCGAGTGGCCGACCTCCTCGATATCGAAATTGAGAAGCTCAACATGGATCGCACGATTCAGGGCCGGGTGAAGAAGCAGATGGAGCGCGCCCAGCGCGAATACTATTTGAACGAGAAGCTGAAGGCAATCCAGAAGGAACTGGGACGGGGCGAAAAAGCCGAACTGGATGAACTGAAAAACAAGATCGAAGCTGCCGGAATGCCGTCCGAGGCCCAAGAAAAGGCAATGCAGGAATTAAAGCGGTTGGAGATGATGCCGCCCATGTCGGCGGAATCCACTGTCTCCCGCAATTACCTGGAGTGGCTGCTGGCAGTTCCTTGGAAGAAAAAGAGCCGGGAAATCCGCGATCTCGCGCAAGCGGAGAAAGTTTTGGAAGAGGATCATTATGGCCTCGAAAAGATCAAAGAACGAATCTTGGAATACCTGGCGGTGCGGAACCTGGTGAAAGAACCGCGAGGGCAGATTCTCTGTTTCGTGGGCCCGCCCGGCGTGGGAAAAACTTCGCTGGGAATGTCGATAGCGCGCGCGACAGGTCGCAAATTCGTCCGACTCTCCCTCGGGGGAGTCCGCGATGAAGCCGAGATTCGCGGCCACCGCCGCACTTATATTGGAGCTTTGCCCGGCCAGATCCTCCAGATGATGAAGAAAGCGGGAACGAAAAACCCGGTGTTCATGCTGGATGAGGTGGAGAAAATGAGCATGGATTTCCGGGGCGATCCTTCCGCGGCCTTGTTGGAAGTGCTGGACCCGGAACAGAACCACATGTTCATGGATCATTATCTAGACGTGGAATACGATCTGTCCCAGGTCTTTTTCATTTGCACTGCCAACGTGACGCATACCATTCCTGCGGCATTGCTTGACCGCATGGAAGTGCTGCGGTTGTCCGGGTATACGGAACTCGAAAAGATTGAAATTGCCAAACGGTTCCTAGTCGTAAAGCAGTTGAAATCCGCCGGCCTGACCGAGAAAAATCTGCGCTTTTCCGACGCCGCGCTTCAGCAAATTATCCAGTCTTACACTCGGGAATCTGGGGTACGAAACCTGGAGAGGGAAATTGCCAACGTGTGCCGGAAAGTGGCCCGCCGCGTGGTCAAGGAGAGCCGCGAACTGCAGTTGGTTATTACGCCGGAAAATGTGGGGGACTTTCTGGGCGTCATCAAGTTTCGGGATATGCTGGCCGAGAAGACCAATGAGGTGGGATTGGCCACCGGCCTGGCCTGGACCGAAGTAGGGGGGCAAATCCTATCCACGGAAGCGACCCTGATGGAGGGCAAAGGGCGTCTTACGCTGACGGGAAAACTGGGCGACGTGATGCAGGAATCGGCCCAGGCCGCGATGAGTTATATTCGCTCGCGGGGTCATCAGTTGGGTTTGGAGCGCGATTTCTACCGGCGGATGGATATTCACATTCATGTCCCGGAAGGCGCCATTCCGAAAGACGGCCCTTCTGCTGGGATCACCATTGCCACTACACTGGCCAGTGCCTTGAGCGGCATTCCGGTCCGATGTGATGTCGCCATGACGGGGGAGATCACCCTGCGAGGGAAAGTCCTTCCGATCGGCGGGCTCAAAGAGAAACTGCTGGCGGCGCACCGGGCGGGGATTCTCACAGTGGTTTTGCCTAAGGACAATCAAAAGGACATGGCAGATATTCCGGCGCATATTCAGAAGGATTTTCAGCTTCATTTCGTCGAGACCATGGATGAAGTATTGCAAATTGCGCTAGAGCGGCCCATCCCATCTCTTGCCGCGCGCGTTCCGAAAGCAACTCTGGCAGCGGATTTCCCGCGTGCTGATATTCCTGACCAGGAATCTTTAACGCACTAGAAGTCATCTTAAATAATAGCCTTAGTGTGACGAAAAGAGCCCAAAGGACAGGAGCTTCAGCTCCTACGGCAAGTTTGGAGTTCCAGCGCTTCCTCATACCATTTGTAAAATAGGTTTTTAAAGACATTGGGCAGAATTACTCCCTTTTTCGCAATCCAGAGTCTTCACAGATTGATAGCTCGAACAGAGTCCTTTTAGTGGCGGGGTAATTTTTCAGCGTAGAGGGCGGCGACGGCTCTGCAGAAATTCTAGGGTCCGTTAAAGAACTCATCGAAATTTTCCAGACGTAGAAAATCGCCGGGGCAATATGTTTTTGTGGTTGGGAGCGGGGGTTGCTCTGCAGCCATTCGTTGGAAGGGTACCATGAACTTGACAGAACTTAAGGAAATGAGCATCACAAAGCTGACGTCAGTAGCCAGGGACCTCAATGTGCCCAAGGCCACGGCGCTTCGGAAGCAGGACTTGATCTTCAAGATACTGCAGGCG
>JACQGE010000153.1 GCA_016199675.1 Acidobacteriota bacterium
GCTGGTCTTCGGCGGCCATTTGAGCGAAAAATACGATCTGGAGCAGAAGGTCGCCCAATTCATTGGCCAGCTCTTCCCAATCCCGCCGCCCGATGGCATCCACCACCTCGTAGGTTTCTTCGAGCAAATACGGCTTGATCGTGTCGTAGGTCTGCTGACGGTCCCACGGGCAGCCGTTCGGGCCGCGCAGCCGCGCCAGCAGCTCGACGAGTTTCGGGAATTGGGATTCCGGCATCTTGGTCAACCTTCCAAACGCGGGATGCGAATCATTGTCAGTATAAGACATCGGCAGAGGAGAGCCATAGCTCCCACACCGCAATCGGGGTATAATCGGCCAACAGCGCAGTGTTAGGATTTGCAGATTCAGCGCACGGAAAGGAGTTCCAGGGTGGCGCGGAGCGTAAACAAAGTGATTCTGATCGGTCATCTAGGCAAGGACCCGGAGCTGAGCTACTTGCCGAGCGGCCAGTCGGTTGCCAAATTCACATTGGCAACCAACTACCGTCATAAGGACAAAAGCGGAGAATGGAAAGACGGAACCGATTGGCACAATATCGTTGCCTGGGGAAAACTGGGCGAGTTTTGCACACAGTATCTTTCCAAGGGCCGACAAGCCTATGTCGAAGGGCAACTTCGGACGCGGAACTGGGAAGATCGGGAAGGAAAGGCACGCACTTCTATTGACATTGTCGCCAACGAGGTAGTGCCGCTAGGCCCCCGTGGGGAGGGTATGGCAGAAGCCCCCGTGCGTTCAGCGACCGCGCGCGTCGCGCAGGGCGACGAAGGTTTAGCGGATGCCAGTTCGCCGGAAATTACGGATGATGATATCCCCTTCTAGCGAGTTGTGCTGCGGCTTGCTCGCGTCTTTCCAGTGTTCTAGTTATTAATTACTAGCTTCACATCAAGTTTTTTCGGGCGAAGAAGCGACGTTGTTTCCTCCCGGTACATCTAAAGAAACTGGAAGCCTTACGACCCCGGCAAAGGATGGTATAAACTATTAGTAATGTCGGATATGAGACCGCAGGAACCACTGTTAATTAATCCTCCGGAATTTTCGCCTGTTCCCGAACCCGTTTTTTATCCTCCGCCAAAACCTCCGCGACAGCGGGGGTGGGTGCATGTTCTGCTATTCCTTTTGACGGTGGTGAGCACGGTGTTGGTTGGCGGATGGATGTTTTCTGCCGGGTTGCTTTCCATTCTCTTGGCCCATGAGTTTGGACATTACTTTGCCGCCCGGTGGTATCGTGTGCCTGCCAGTCTTCC
This sequence comes from Acidobacteriota bacterium, assembly GCA_016199675.1. GTDB lineage: Bacteria > Acidobacteriota > Terriglobia > 2-12-FULL-54-10 > 2-12-FULL-54-10 > JACQGE01. The sequence goes on from JACQGE010000153.1 coordinate 1,264, forward strand.
TTATTTCATTCCTTTTCCTTTTTCGTTGTTCGGCACGCTGGGGGCGTTCATCCGGATGTCGCCTTGGATGCCGAACCGCCGAGCCTTGTTTGACATTGCGGCGGCTGGTCCGTTGGCTGGGTTGGTGCTGGCGATTCCGCTATCCTACATCGGCATCGCTAATTCCAGAATCGTTCACACGGCTTCCATGCCGGGACACTTCATCTCCCTCGGAGAACCGTTCTTGTTTCAATTCCTGGGCTGGATGGCCCACGGGAGTATCGGCAAAGATATGGACCTGCTACTGCACCCCTTGGCTTTTGCCGGGTGGGCCGGGATGTTTGTGACCGCGCTCAATCTTTTGCCCATCGGCCAGCTCGATGGCGGGCACATTAGCTATGCCTTATTCGGTCCGCGGAGCCGTTTGGTCGCGCAAACCATGTTTGGCGGCTTGGCGATTTTCAGCCTTGCCAGACAGAACTTCGTATGGGTCCCCTTGCTGGTGTTTCTGCTCTTTTTGGGAGTCCGGCACCCTCATTCGATGGATGACGATTTCCCCTTGGGGCGCAAACGCCAGGCAATTGGGGCGCTGCTCGGAGCGATCTTTATTCTGTGTTTCAGTCTGGTGCCCATTAAGTTTTAGGCATGCTGGCACTTTCCCCCCTTTTTGTTTCCTGAGAAAACCCAGTCTACAGAAGCCGGTGTCTAAGGAGTTAGAGGCTCCGTTTCGCAGTGTTCACGTCTGGCAGAAAAGGCGTAACCTAATTCGGCGAGCTGTGACAGAGCCTGGTCTTGGGGGAGCATCAATTACTAGCGTTCCTCCGAGAGGGAGGAGAAAATAATGCATCGCATGATTTTATTTTGGATAGCGTTGTTGGGAACGAGCCTGAGCGCTGCGGAACTGCCCGTCCGCCAGGTGGTGCTATATAAGCATGGCGTGGGTTACTTCCAGCGTTCGGGGCAATTAGGTGCTGGAGAAACGGCCCGTTTGGACTTCAACGCCTCCGAGATGAACGATGTCCTGAAATCGCTGACGGTCGTAGAAAAAGGCGGAGGCAAGGTTTCCGGGCTGCGCTACGATTCGAGCGAGCCTTTGGAAAAGAAGCTTTCTGAATATCCTTTCCGCCTGGGACCGGCCCAGCCCTTGAGCGCTGTGCTCGACCAACTGAAGGGCGCCTTGATCGAGCTTCGATACGGGACGGAAACGGTGCGCGGCGCGATTCTCAGCGGGCGCGCGGTCCTGAGCGGGGGCGCGGCCCTGGGGCCTGGGGCCGTTATGCGTGGCGAGGAGAGAAGCGAGCAGCTCTTGTTGCTGCTCGATTCTGGCGAGATGCGCAATTTTGATCTGGCCGCTGCTAGCAACATTCGTCTGCTCGATTCCGCCTTGCAGACGCAGTTCAAGGATTACCTAGCCGCGCTGGTCAGTGCGCGGTCGAAAGACAAACGGAGTGTTTATATTGACTCGACCGGCACGCAAGCCCGCCAACTGATCGCCGATTACATGATCCCGATGCCGGTCTGGAAGTCCAGTTACCGGTTGATCTGGGGCGCAATGGGCGATCCGACTCTGGAAGGTTGGGCTATTGTGGACAACACAACCGGCGAGGACTGGAGCAATGTTCAATTGGCTCTGGTCTCCGGGCGGCCCATTTCTTTCATCAGCCGGTTATACGAGCCTCGTTATATCACCCGCCCCACGGCGGAGTTGCCGGAAGAGCGCGCGCAAGCCCCGAGGCTTTTTGAAGGGGCTGTCGAAGAGGAAAAATCCAGCGACTTGCGTGCAAGAGTCATGCAATCCCCGCCCCGCCCAATGGCGGGCGCGGGAGTGGGAGGCGTGGTGGGTGGCGTGGTGCCGTCCGCCCAGATGGCGGTGCCAGAGGGCCGCGAGGAAAGCCCTAGCACCGTGGAAGCCACTGCCGCTGCCCGAGAGTTGGGAGAACTGTTCGAATACCGTTTTGCCACTCCGGTCACCGTTCGCCAGAACGAGTCCGCTATGCTTCCTTTCTTGCAGCAAACCGTGTCCGCGAGGAAATTGCTCATCTATGCCGATCCCAGCTCGGCGCACCCCATGAACGCGGCGGAGTTGACCAATTCCACTGGCAAAACGCTCGACGGCGGCCCGATTACCGTTTATGACGCCAACGCCTACGCCGGAGAGGCTTTGATGGAGACCTTGAAGGCTGGCGACAAGCGCCTGGTCAGTTACGGCATAGACCTGGGCACGCGAATCACAACGCAGTTCGATTCCAAAGGCGAACTGGTGCGGGAAATCCACCTGCGCCGGGGCGTTCTGACGACCCGCGCTGCTGCCGTTGAGACAAAAACCTACACGATTCACAACGTGGATCAGAAAGACAAAACCCTCGTCGTAGAACACCCCGCGCGACCGCAATATGAAGTGCTCAGCCCAAAGCCCGCCGAAAAAACAGCTACCGCTTATCGCTTCGAGGTCAAGCTGACGGCGGGAGCGACGGAGAAAGTTCCCATAACCGAAGAGCGGGTTTTTGAGAGATCGGTGGCGGTCGTAAACCTGACCCCGGATGTCTTGCTGACTTACGTCCAAAACAAGGACCTGAGCCAAGCCGTGCGCACACAACTGGAGCAAATTTTGAATCAGAAGCGGCAGATCGCCGCCGCCGATGCCGAGATCAACCGCACCAACACGGAAATCCAACGGCTGTTTCAGGATCAGGAGCGGCTGCGCCAAAACATCAACAGCCTGAACCGGGTGAGCGGCCAGGAACAACAAGTGCAAACCTACGCGCGGCAACTGGCCGCCCAGGAAAATCAACTGGCTTCTCTGCGAGACCAGCTTGCCGAATTCCAACGGAAGAAAGCTGCTCTCGAATCAGAACTGAATTCCTTGATTGAAAAGATGGAGTTTTAAGGCTGGATATTCGGAGCCACATTTCTCACCACACAAGTCCCGTCCTGCGGGACGGTAGATTCTAGTATCCTGAGTCATAAGTTCGCGAACTAGATTGACGCATCGTACGTCTAA
>JACQGE010000154.1 GCA_016199675.1 Acidobacteriota bacterium
GGGCGAAAGACCCTGCGGTCAATAAGCATAAGAGAACCGCTTCATAAAAAAATCTTGTGTACAGCAAATCAAGGGGACCCATGACGGTTCTCGAAAATTTTTCCCTTCGGGATTTCTGCCAGGCCCCTTGAACTAGGACGTCGGGGCAGCCCTGCCCATGAAGACAGCAATACGGTATTTTGTAGAAGGACGAGTGCAGGGAGTAGGTTTTCGTTTCTTTGTGGAACGGATCGCTTCTGATTTGGGGTTGCAAGGATATGTGCGCAACCGCTATGACGGACGAGTGGAAGTCTACGCCATCGGCGAAGAGAGAGTTTTGGAACAATTCCGGAAACAGCTCCGGACTGGCCCCGCCGGCAGTCGTGTGGATCGGATCGAGGAGCACGCGGCCTCGATGGAAACTTACAAAACATTTCAAATCGAGGGAAGCCTTTGAACGTTTGTGCGGTTTCCTTCATGGACAGGACTATGGAAAACTTGAAAAATTTGATTCGTCAAGTGCCAGACTGGCCCAAGAAGGGCATCCTCTTTTATGACATCACCACGCTGTTAAAAGACAAAGAAGGATTTCGGCGCCTCATTGATGTCTTCGCGGATCATTATGCCAGCCATCGAGTGGATCAAATCCTGGGCATTGAGGCGCGGGGTTTCATTTTCGGGCCGGCGCTCGCCTACCGGCTCGGCGCTGGCTTCGTGCCGGTGCGCAAACCGAACAAACTTCCTGCGAAAACCGCCCGCGTCACGTATGATCTCGAATACGGAACCGATTCGCTGGAGGTTCACAGCGACGCCATTGGTCCGGGCGATCACGTCCTGATTGTGGATGATCTGTTAGCCACCGGAGGGACAGCCAGCGCTTGCGTGCGTTTAGCACGCGAACTGGGAGCGGTTGTGGAAGGCGTCGGCGTAGTGGTGGAATTGGAATTTTTGAGCGGCAGATCCAAGTTGAATGGGATTGATGTGTTTTCGCTCCTGAAGTATCCCAAATGATACTGACGCAGCCATCGTCTCGCGGCTCTTCCGCTTTTCAACGAAGAGACTGCCCCCAAAAGTCGTCCCGGCAGAAATTTTTTTCGCTTCTTTTTTCTTTCTTCGCGTCCCCGCAACCATTTTTTTCTTGACATTGATTTTGTTACTTCGTATATAAGTAACAACTGGCAACGAAGAAATTTTTCGTTGCGCAAGAAAATTGAGCATGAAAGGGAGAATGAATACGATGAAACTCGCAACCAAAAAGGCAGCCGCGAAGAAGAAACCAGCCGCCAAGAAAAAGAAAAAGTAAAGCAGCGGCACAGTTTCAGGATTTACTAGGGGACGAACAGTTCGTCCCCTTTTTTATTTGGTGGCTCCAGGAGGGCGGAGGGTAATGGGGTCTTTGGCATTGGCTCGCCCTTGCGCTGGAATCCCGGTCTGGTATGATTCTCGTTGATGCCGCAAACGCTCCTCGACGCGCCAGTCCAAACGAACGGGTTTAGGGATTCGGCATTTGCAAAGAACAAAATCCTCCCAGTCCACCGATGGGTTCCTTGGATCGCTGGGTTCTCTGCCCAGTTTGTGGACGACTGCATATCGGCATATCTGCAGCCTAACAAGAAGGACACCGCCTGGATTTTAGACCCATTCGCTGGCGTTGGAACGACGCTGGTGGAGAGTTATATACACGGGATCAATGTTGTCGGATTCGAGATCAATCCCTATGCCGCACTCGCGGCCAGGACAAAGCTGGAAGCGGTAAACGTCGAACCTGGAACCCTACAGGCCCAAATCGCAGGTTTCCAGCGTTTTATGAAAACCCGTTGTGCATCAGCGAATGGGAAGCCTCGTTCAACGCCCCCGGCAGGCTTCTCTGGACGCACTCAGTTGTTCAGCCCGGCAGTGGAACGGAAAATTCTTTTTGCACTTGATTTTATAAATTCCATTCCGATTTCTGCGGTTCGGGACATTTTCCGAGTGGCTTTTGGGTCTGTAATGGTCAACGTGTCAAATTACTCTTATGAACCCAGCTTAACCAGACGTTTAGCGGTGGACAAAGACGAGATAGGCGACGCCCCGGTGGACGAGGTTGTTGCCTCCAAGTTGATGCTGATGCTTGAAGACGTAAGGTGGCTACAGACGCAGGTACCAAAACTTGGCCACAAGCCAACAGCCAAAGTGTATGACGATAGTTTTTTCGTTGCGCCAAATAAACTAAAACGGCAGAGCTTTATAGACCTTTTGGTTACTTCCCCGCCTTACCTCAATAACTATCATTATCCCCGCAACACCAGGCCGCAACTCCACTGGCTAGGTTTTGCCTCAGGCCCTGGCTACGGGGGAGCACGCGAGAGCGAGAGCTTCGGAAAATTCTGGCAGACCGTCCGGGATCTCGATCCGATCAAATTAAATTTCGTCCTCCCGGCCTTGGCCGAAGCCGTTGAGGATGTTCGTAGTCGGAATGCTGAAAAAAGCGCCTACGGCGGCCCCGGTTGGGCTAACTACGTGGCTAGCTACTTTAACGACGCATACCGGTTTTGCAAGATCGTCGCAGACTTTCTCAAACCCGGCAAGGGCGTCGCGGTCATCGTTCTCGGAAACAGTATCATTCAAGGTGTTGAGATAAAGACAGACTACTTCTTCGGGAAAATTGCGGAACTGTGCGGTTTGAAATTTGAGGAAACCTTACTGCTGAGGGAAAAGCGCACTGGAACGAGCATTATCCAATCGTCAGTTCGGGTAGATAGAGCGACGAAAAAGACTGTTCTTTACGAATCCGCGATTGTACTAAGGAAATAACCCTACCTCGGCGGAAATTCGGTATCCCATTTAGATCGCCTTATTCCTGGCCTTCCTTTCCCGGGAACATGGCTTCCGAAGCCGCTGAGGTTCCAAGCCGGGTCATAGCTCTCAATCAATGCGTGCTCTCCCGCTCTAACGAACCAGTCGCTATCTAATATCAAAAACCTGCAAGTCATTTCTTGCAGAGCAATATTCCTGCGACCTGATATTTTGCGAGCATGTTCCGCGAGCCTACGCCGCAAAGTCGTATCCAGCGCCTTCCCCGCGTACACAATTTCCCCTTTTCTGTAGAGCGCGTACACGCCTTTATTCGGAGGAGCAACGTCCTCAGCAAGTGGGTGAGCGGGGCTCGCCTCGAACTTCTGAATAAGCTGATGAGTAAAAGCTTTGTCAAACTCAAAAAAGAACTGATGCTTATCGCACACGCCTAAGGAATCTTACACTAAAGGACTACCCGGCTGAATCCCTAGGGTGCATCATGTGCGCTACTATGAACCAAATCGTGAACTGCCTTTGGTAGAGTTTGGATTCCAAAAGCACCTGGAGAATGACCAATTTGATCCTAACCCAAAAATCCCCCCGGAAATCTCCAAGCTAAAGGACACCCTTACCAGGCCGAGAAGTTCATTCATCCAGGCGCAGGGGAGCCAGCAGGTCCTCGATGTTGGAAGCCTTCACGCGGATGTGGAGAAGATCCTCCGGGCGGCTGCTCTCATCGAAAGCCCGGAAGAGCGCCATCTTGGCCGCCGCGTATTTTTCCTGCTCCACCAGCGGACGGCCATGCATTTTCTCCCAGGTCTTCCATGCCGTTTCCTCCAGCAGCACCTCCGCTACGAAAAAGTTTTTGCGGTCGCCGGTCACCTGAAACAAAAATGCGATTCCGCTGGGGGCCCAAAGACGCCGCTGCGGCTTCGATTCTAGAAAATAATACTGATAGACATATCCGTTTTCTCCCGAATAGGTCTTCATGCGACGGACTGTCATGGAATGTGGATGCTCCGAACAGGAATGAACGGGAGGAATCGCCTAAACGATACCCGCTTTTCGGGAACGGCTGATCACGCGAGAAACCGAATAAAGGCGCCGCTGCTCACCTTGGGAGTGAACTCGGGTCACGAGTTCTCCCATCAAGCCGGTCGAGAGAAATTGGATTCCCGCAAGTACCGCGACCCCCGCGATGACTGACAAGAGGCCATGTTCCGGAAAAATCGTATGCCCTTCCAGCTTTTCATAGACCAAATACGCCACAGTGCCGAAAGCCACCGCGAAACAAGTTAAGCTGAGCGTCCCGAAAAAACGCAGAGGCCGTATGAAGTGGCGCAGCAGGAAACGGGCCGTCAGCAGGTCAACAAACGCCCGAAACGTGCGGTTCCAGCGCTCCGGGGAGCGCTTCGCATTCCCCGCCACCCCCTGGAGGGGAATTTCGGTCAGGCGCGCTCCTTGCAGGCCGGCTAGCGCGGGGAGGAACCGGTGAAGTTCCCCGTAGGAATTCACATTGCGGATCGTCTCGCGGCGGCACGCTTTGAAGGTCATCCCAAAGTCGTGCAGAGGTATTCCGGAGAGCACCCGCATCGCCCAATTCGCAATCGCGGCAGGGAACCGGCGGAGAGAGAAGCGGTCCGCTCGCTGCTTCCGCCATCCGCTGACCAGATCATATCCCTGGTGAATCTTCTCGATCAGCAACAGCAGATCCGCCGGCTCGTGCAGGAAATTGCTGTCCAGAGAAATGGTGATCTCCCCCCGGGCGTAATCGAAACCGGCGGCCAGGGCCACGCTCTGGCCGAAAGGCCTTCGCAACTGCACCACCAGCACCCGCGAATCCAAGGTTGCAATTTGCTCCAAGAGCACCGGGGAATCATCCGCGCTGGCGTCATCCACAAAAACAATTTCAAAATCCCCGTCCTGCGCCTCCATCATCTCCACAATCTTGGCAAAAAGCGGAATGATGCTTTCTTCCTCGTTGTGAATAGGCACCACAATGGAATACTGCGGGGTTTTTTCTCTTTTCATCACTTCCTCATATCCAGCCCAATACGAATTTCCATTATACCCCGGTCGGAAACGGCTTCCTCGGAAAAATAAAACACGATCCGCAGCGGAACCCGCGCCGATTCATAGAAGCTGAATCACCGCTCGGCCCACCTGTTCAGTAGAATCATTTCCCTTCAGATCGCGGGGCCGCACGCCGGTCTCAATTGTCTTGGCCACAGCCTCTTCCACCGCCCGCGCCTCCCGCTCCAGATGGAAACTGTGCCGCAGCATCATGGCCACGGAAAGGATGGCGCCGAGCGGGTTGGCGATCCCCTGGCCGGCGATGTCGGGGGCCGAGCCGTGGACCGGCTCATACAGGCCCGTGTGCGCACCGAGCGAAGCCGACGGCAACATCCCAATCGATCCCGTCAGCACCGCCGCTTCATCGCTCAGAATATCTCCAAATAGATTCTCGGTGACGACGACATCAAAACGGCGTGGGTTCTGTACAATCTGCATGGCGCAAGAATCCACCAACATATGGTCCAGTTGGACGTCAGGAAATTCCTGGTCTCGAACCGCGGAAACGGTCTCCCGCCACAATTGAGAATTCTCCAGCACATTGGCCTTGTCCACGCTGATGACTTGCTTCCGGCGGCCACGAGCCAGATTGAAGCCGATGCGTGCGATGCGCTCGATCTCCGAACGAGTGTAAACCATCGTATTGACCGCGGAGGCTTCGCCGTCTTCTCTGTGGATGCCACGCGGGGAGCCGTAGTAGATTCCACCGGTCAGCTCCCGCACGATGATGAGGTTGGTCCCTTCGACAATCTCCTGCCGCAAAGGGGAAAGCGCCGCGAGCGCCGGATAACAAATGGCTGGGCGCAGATTGGCATAGACGTGCAGCTCTTGACGCAGGCGCAGCAATCCCTTCTCCGGCCGTTTCCCCGGCGGCAGGGCGTCGAATTCAGGGTGGCCTACGGCCCCCATCAGAACAGCGCCGGCGGATTTGACTAAAGTGAGGGTTTCATCGGGAAGCGGATTGCCGGTGGCGCGGATCGCCGTCCCGCCGATCAGACCCGATTGCGTTTCTAGAACGTGAGAAAATTTTCGACAAACGGCTTCCAAAACAGCGGTAGCCTGGGCGACAACTTCCGGCCCAATCCCGTCTCCGGGCAGCAAAGCGATGCGCAAGTTCATGGAAAGTCTCTCCTGATGTGGGTAGGCGGCACCTGTCATGTCTAGGAGCCAACCGTCTGGAATGAGAACTTGAAGGCGTATTTCATGAGTTCCACGTTTGGCACGGCTTTGGCTGCGGAGATTGCCCGCGCTGTGAAGTCGGCCGCTACCAAGATACCTCGCGCTGGAACCTGTGCAGCGCCGTCCTGGAGATCCCCCATATAGGACAGGATTTGCCCCACTGCGTCGCGATCCGCAGTTCCAGCTTTCAGCTCGATTACCACTCGGCGCTGTTTCGCATCTGTCGCCAAAATATCAATTCTGCCTGATGAAACACTGTGTTCTCTACCGCCGTCTGTAATATTCAATCCGGGTTCGAGTTGCGCGATATTTTTCCGCAGTGCCTCTTGCAAGTCGCGTTCAAGACCGAACGTCACCTCCATTGCGTCCACTATTTTCTCGGACTGCGTATGCGACGAATCGACGTGGATAACCAGGGCATATTTCGGAAAGTACTTCGTAGCGTTAGCTTTCATGGTCTCTATAAATCTCACCGATGCACCGGCTTCCGGTAGTAGATACTTAACCACCGCATTCTTGCGTCTGACCTCACCGGCCACCAAATCCGTGAACGGGGCAAATCCCTTCAACCGGACGACGTTTTCGCCGGGCTTGCTCTTTGATGCGGAAATCATTTCTTATCTCCTCTTAGCCAGCGGAGTGAGCAAAAAAGAGAAGATTTGCTCTCGGACGCGGCACGGAAAGTGTTGGTTGAGAACGGAAGCAAGATTCAGACGCTGGTGGGCAAGCTTTGCTCGACGTAGTGCAGCAGCCGCACTAAGTCTTCATCGAGGATGACTTTCTTACGATCGGCCAACTCGGCAAAGCGTCGATAAAGCTCATTCAATTGCCCAGCTTCCAGCCGGCACCCCAATTCCTCGTAGCGCTTTTGCAAGGCGTGCCGACCGCTGTGTTTCCCCAACACCAAGCGATTGGCGGGTACGCCCACTGATTGCGGGGTCATGATCTCGTAGGTGAGGGGGAGCTTCAAGACGCCATCCTGGTGGATGCCCGCTTCGTGGGCAAACGCATTGCGCCCCACAATCGCCTTGTTGGGCTGCACGTGAACTCCGATGATCTCGCTCAGAAGCTGGCTGGTGGGATAGAGTAACTCCGCGTTCACTCCGGTTCCATAGGGCATCAAATCGTTGCGGACGCGGAGCGCCATCACGATCTCTTCCAAAGCGGCGTTGCCTGCGCGCTCTCCAATCCCGTTAATGGTGCACTCTACCTGCCGGGCGCCGCTATCCACCGCTGCCAGAGAATTGGCCACGGCCAGACCGAGGTCGTCGTGACAATGCACGCTCAGCGTAGGCCCTGGGCCCACGGCCTGGCGTACATCCCGGACGATCTGGGTATATTCGCGGGGCATCGTGTAACCAACTGTGTCGGGAATGTTCAGCGTAGTGGCGCCAGCTTCCACCGCCGTGCGGAAGCACGCGCAAAGATAGGTACGGTCCGTTCGGGTGGAATCCTCACAAGAAAATTCAACGTCTTCCACATGACGGCGCGCCAGTCGCACAGACTCTGCGATTCGTTCCACCGCTTCTTCTCGCGTCAGGCGGAGTTTGTGTTGCAAGTGAATATCGGAGCTAGCCAGAAAGACATGAATCCGCGCGCGAGGGGCCCGTTCCAGCGCCTGGGCGGCGCGCTCAATATCGGGCCGTGCGGCTCGCGCCAAGGCAGCGATGGTAACAGAAGAGCCAGCCTGCGAAGCGACTTCGCGGACAGCTTCAAAGTCCCCCTCCGACGCGATGGGGAATCCGGCTTCGAGAATATCTACCCCCAGATCTTCGATCTGGCGGGCCATTCTCTTCTTTTCTCCTGTATTCATGCTGCAGCCGGGGGACTGCTCTCCATCCCGGAGGGTCGTATCAAATA
>JACQGE010000155.1 GCA_016199675.1 Acidobacteriota bacterium
CTAGTGTCCTGAGTCATTAATTCGCTGACTAATTTACCGCTCCCTTCCGGCCGCGGCTCGGATCAGACATATTGATTCCACAGCGTTTACTGAGCCACAAACGGGAGCGACTGGTTACAAAGTGATATGACGAACCTCTGACTCAGGACACTAGGCCAAATCAGGCACTCTCAAGCGACGGAGCACCATGACGGAAGCCGTTTCGGCAGCTAAAAGAGCAGGGCGGTTTCCGACAGCCAAGAGGCGTGTGCTGGTGGTGGTGCTGCTGGCAGGGGCGCTGGCGCTGGTGGCCTCTTCCGATGAACTACATGGCTGGTTCATTGAGTTGCTCTCCGCCGCGGAGCCGACCATCCGTGGGCGACCGGTGCTGGGCGTGACAGTGTTTGTTCTGTTTGCGGCACTGTCGGCAATGCTGGCCTTTGTTTCCAGCGCTTTGATCGTTCCAGTAGGCGTGTATGTGTGGGGGAAAGCCACGAGCTTACTGCTGCTATGGGTGGGATGGATTTTGGGGGGCGTCTGCGCGTACACCCTGAGCCGGTATCTGGGGCGGCCCATAATGAAGGCGCTTAGCTCCGGGAAAGCGCTGGAGCGTTACGAGGATCGCATCTCGCACCGGGCACCGTTCAGCTTGGTGCTGCTATTTCAGTTGGCAATGCCCTCGGAGGTGCCTGGCTATCTGCTGGGGTTTATGCGGTACCATTTCTGGAAATACCTTGGCGCGCTCGCGCTGGCCGAACTGCCCTATGCGTTGGCGACCATCTATTTGGGAGCCAGTTTCATCGAGCAACGAAAATACGTGCTAATCGGCGTGGGCGCAGCCGTGGCGGCGTTCAGCGGGTGGGCGCTTTATACTTTACACCGGCGGATTGTGGACAAAGGCTCAGGCAGCGTGTCGGCCCAATAAAATGACGCGGCGGTCGGAGTGAGGGATGGGGCTAGGAGCTGACCACTGAAAACCGGGCGTAGCGGCGATGGAGGTCGCGTCGTTTGTACCCAGGAACAAGGCCAACTGACCGTGCGGCGCGAGGAGTTTGGCGAGGTTGCTCAGTAATTCACGCGAGGTCTTTACGGCGCGGAGGGTAACGAGAGAAGCGCGGGCTGTGAGATCACCGTGCAGCCCCTCTGAAAGTGCCGAACCACTCCCTGACTCTTCAGGGGGCAGGCTCAGCGCGGCTCCGACGGCATCTTCCAGTCGTTCTGTCCGCACTTCCACGCCTTCCAACTTGCAACTCCGCACCACTTCTTTGAGGAAAGCAGCCTTCTTGTGGTTGGATTCGAGCAACACGGTGGATAAAGACGGGCAAGCGATCTTGAGGGGCAGGCCGGGAAAGCCAGCTCCGGAGCCGACATCCACGAGCAGACCGGGCGTGCAGGGGATAACCTTCAGCAGGAACAGAGATTCCTCAAAGTGGCGCGTGGCGATCTCTTCCGGGCGGCGCAACGAGGTGAGGTTAATTTTTGGGTTCCAGCGAAGCAGCAAAGCAAAGTGTGTGGCGAGCTGCTCAAGTTGACGCTGGGTCAAGGACAGTTTCAGCTCAGAGGCAGCGGCTCTCAGCAATTTTGTGATTTCGGGATGCGTGCCAGACATAAGAGTTAGGAATACGCTGAAAAGCAGATCCCTCGCTGCTCCCTCGACTTCGCTCGGGATATGGCTCGGGATGACAATCCACTGTTTTTCAGGAACCCTTCAGATCCGAAGTGCAGTGCGGGCAGCGGATCGCTTTAATAGGCACAACACTGAAGCAATAAACGCACTCTTTTGTTGCAGGGGCGGGGACGGGAGCCGGCTTGCGAAAGCGGTTCATCTGGCGAATCAGCAAGAAGATCGCAAAAGAGACAATCAGGAAGTTCACGACGGTGTTCAGGAAATTCCCATAGGCAATGACCGGCGCAGCGGCCTCCTTGGCAGCGGCCAAGCTAGAATAGGACTGGTTGCCGAGGTTCAGAAAGAGGTCTTTGAAATCCACATTGCCAATAATCAGCCCAATCGGAGGCATGACGACGTCGTTCACCAGAGAAGTTACAATCGGACCGAAAGCAGCCCCCATGATGACGGCTACTGCCAGGTCCACCACGGTCCCTCGGAATACAAATTCTTTGAACTCTTTCAGCATGAGAGTTTTCTCCTTGGTCTCCTGGGTGGGATGCGAGATATGGAAGATGATACTGCAGTTTCCAATCAGTCGGCGCGAAGAAGTAAGAGGGGGAATTTATTTCGCCGGCTGGTCCGCTGGCTGAGTTGCGAGAGAAGGGATGGGGACAGGTGAACCGCTTGCTGCCGGCTGCTCTGGAGCGATGCCGTGCCGCGCGCGCTGTCGCATTTCGACATAAACGTTGACAATCGAAATAGCTGCGGGCGTTACGCCAGGGATGCGCGAGGCTTGACCCAGCGTCCGAGGCCGGACGCGGGTGAGTTTCTCCACCATTTCCCGCGAGAGACCAGGAATGCCCCGGTATTCGAACCAATCCGGAATGAGGCGGCTTTCGGCCTTTTTGAGCCGCTCCATCTGTTGCTGTTGCTGGGCGAGGTAGCCGCCGTACTTGATGTCCGTTTCGGCAATTTTCATCTCCGTGCGGTTGGGCGCAAACGGCAAATTTTCTCGCAGCAGAGCTTCGCAGTCCTCGATCTTCAACTCGGGGCGTTTAAGCAGATGCGCCAGAGTCGGCTTGGTTTCCACAGGTAGGGAGAACTTGCGGTAGATGCTTTCACCAAGCGGTGTGGCCGGGTCGGGGCGGTGCTGTTGCAAGAACTCCTGGAGCTGCCGCACACGCTCGTACTTTTCCTGAAACTCCCGGTAATGCTTCTCCTCAATTAGTCCGACCCTGTGGCCAATGGGGGTCAGGCGCAGGTCGGCATTGTCAATCCGCAAGTGGAGGCGAAACTCGGCGCGCGAAGTAAACATGCGGTAGGGTTCATCGGTGCCCTTGGTGACGAGGTCGTCAATCAGGATGCCGATGTAAGCCTGGCTGCGGTCGAGTGCAATCGGCTCCCGACCCTGCGCCTTCTGGGCCGCGTTGATGCCAGCCATGATGCCCTGAGCGGCGGCTTCTTCGTAGCCGGTGGTCCCGTTGATCTGCCCGGCCAGGAATAGCCCTTCGATCTTTTTGGTCTCCAGTGTGTGATCGAGCTCGGTGGGGTCAATGAAGTCGTACTCAATGGCGTAGCCGGGGCGAATCATCTCGGCGTTTTCGAGGCCGGGAATGGAAGCCACCATCGCTACTTGCACGTCAATCGGCATGCTGGTGGACATGCCGTTGACGTAAATCTCGTTGGTGTCCAGTCCTTCCGGCTCCAGAAAAATTTGGTGGTGAGGCTTGTCCGGGAATTTCTTGATCTTGTCCTCAATCGAGGGGCAATAGCGCGGGCCGAGGCCCTTGATCTGGCCGCTATAAAGCGGAGAGCGGTGCAGGTTTTCGCGCAGGATGCGGTGGGTTTCCGCTGTTGTGAAAGCAATGTGGCAGACCACCTGGGGCTGCGGGAGATGCTTGGTGCGAAAAGAGAACCGGGTCGGCTCCGCATCGCCGGGCTGTACCTCGAACTGGCTCCAGTCAATGGTGCGGGCATCGAGGCGTGGCGGCGTACCAGTCTTTAGGCGGCCACAGCGGAAGCCCAAGAGTTTTAGCGCTTCGCCTAGGAAAACCGAATTCGGCTCCCCACTTCGACCCGCCGGATAGGTGTTTTCGCCGCAATGAATCAGCCCGTTCAGGAAGGTTCCGGTGGTGATGATCACGGCATCGGCCACGAGGCTCCGACCATCGCGGAGTTTCACCCCACAAACGCGGCGGGCAGCAGCGCTGCCATTGGCCAGTGTTGCTGGCGAGCCATTAGGCAAATCTTCCAGAATGAGGTCCACAACTTCCGCTTGCTTAATTTTCAGATTCGGCTCGGATTCCAGAACCTGGCGCATTTTGACGCGGTACTGCTTTTTGTCCGCTTGCGCGCGCGGAGACCAAACGGCAGGCCCTCGGCTGGTGTTCAACAAGCGGAACTGGATCCCGGTGGCATCAATGACTTCGCCCATGATGCCGCCCAACGCGTCAATCTCGCGCACCAAATGGCCCTTGGCAATGCCACCGACCGCCGGATTGCAGGACATCTGGGCGATCAGATCCAGATTCATGGTGCACAGCGCCGTGCGAGCACCCAAGCGCGCCGCCGCCATGCCGGCCTCGCAGCCCGCGTGGCCCGCACCGACGACAACAACGTCATATTTTTCCTCTAATTTGGACATTTCTGAAACGCCGCGATGAGAAGCTTCATCCAATTGTGACAGAGCCAACTTGTGGGGTCAATTGGCTTATGGAAATCAGTGGCAAGCAGAAGATGGATTTCGGAACGGCGTCGCTTGGGCGGGAAGATAGGAAAAGTAAGCGGACAACCTAAAAAATACAAGGAGGAACAAAATGGCTCAATTGCGTCAAGTCGTATCGTTCGTATTGCGCTCAGTGTGGTTTGTAACTTGGATTCTGCTCAGTTTTAGCCTGCCCTTAATTCAACGGGCACAGGCACAAGACGTACCCAGAGTGCAAGTTTTTGGGGGCTATTCGATCCTCCGCCCCAATCTCCCGGCAGATATCTTTGACTTGGGAGCAGACGCAGAGGCTGGAGAAAAGATAGGGGAGTTTGTTTTGGGGAACGTTCTAGGCTGGGGTTCCAGCGTGACCGTAAACATCAATGCAAACTTTGGAATTACTGCGGACTTCAGTGGACACTATAAAAG
>JACQGE010000156.1 GCA_016199675.1 Acidobacteriota bacterium
GCGCGCCCAGTACATGTCCGTCCCGTCCTCGAAGATGACATAAACGAAGGACATGCCGAAGATGGACTGGGCGCGAACCACTTGGACTCGCGGGGCGGAGATCAGCGTGGTAACAATCGGGTAGGTGACTTGGTCCTCGATCAGATCGGGGCTGCGTCCGGCCCATTCGGCAGTAACAATCACCTGCACATCCGAAAGGTCCGGGATCGCGTCCAGAGGAATATTGCGAATAGTCCAAATCCCGGTAGCGGCAAAGAATAGGACTCCTAAGATGACAATGAACTTATGCCCGGCGCAATATTCGATGACTCGTCCGATCATTACGGTTTTTTCCCTCCCTCTCCCCGCTCCTGCTCAACGAGCCAACAGTGTGGTTCGTACCGTTCCGATCACTTGGCCCTCTTTCCGGACCGTTATTGTGGTCTGCCAAGAAAATGCCATAGGGATTTCAACAGTTCCGGTGTATTGCCCCTGCCCAATGCCTCGCAGCGTGGTTCCTACGGACATTGGGGCCATGCCCGGCATCGCAGGCATTAACAAGGTCACCTCAACCTCCGCATTTTCCACTGGCATGCCAGAGGCATCTTTAACGAGCACGCGAAGCATGTTCCTGCCCACCTTGGCTGGTTGGGGTTCGAGAATCTCTGCGGTGATTGCCGACTGTGCTCTCTGTTGCGCTCTCTCAGCGGACGGGCGGGCAGCCTCAGGAAGGATATTCCCTTCCTGCCCTTGCCAGGTTGCGATAGCGCCCTGCACTTGGCTTTCAGCGTCTACTAGGAAATTGGCCGCAGCCACCACGCGCTCACCGGGCCGGAGGCCAGAAAGAACCTCGTAGGCATCCCCTACCTCCGTACCCAGCCGGATGAGGCGGACCTCCATTTGTCCGGCCCCGCGATCCACAAACACCATGTCCTGTTCTCCGGTGCGCAAGACGGCGCTTTTCGCAATCACCAATCGCGCTCCCAAGGGAATTTCCAGCTTCATATCGGCATACATCCCTGGCTTCAGGCGGAGATCGGAATTGGAAAATTCCAAACGCACTTTTAGCGTGCGCGTGTCCATCTGGAAATGCGGATCAATATAACTGACCGTACCCCGGAAAGTTTCGCCGGGATAAGCAGGTACGGTCATCGTGGCTCGCTGGCCGAGCTGCACAAAACGGATCTCATTTTCGTAGATGTCCACGAAAACCCAGACATTGCTATGATCGGCGATGGTGTAAAGAGTCATTTCCGGCATCACTCTGGTTTGTGGATAAGCATTTCGCTCCACGACGTGACCGCTGGCGGGAGAATAAAATGTGAGGGTTCGTTCCACTTTCCGCGTCCGTTCCAGTTCCGCAAAAAGTTCTGGCGGTACATCCCACAGTTGCAGCCGCCCGCGGGCAGACTCCACCAGGGAACGGGCGCTCGCAGCCGCCGCAGGAAACGGATTGGTGTCTTTGCCAAGTTGCTCCGCAGCTTTCAGCGCCAGTAGATATTCCTCTTGGGCAGAGACCAATTCAGGGCTGTAAATGGTGAACAGCGGGTCTCCCTTGGCCACATGCTGCCAGGTGAAGTCCACAAAGGTTTGTTCGATCCAGCCGCTGATTTTGGTGTGAATCTGCGCCGTGCGCCGCTCATCCAACTCTATGCGCCCCACCGTCCGAATCGTCTTCGTCAAGGTTCGGCGGGCGGCTTCGGTGAATTGAACCCCGATTAACTGCTGCCGCTGGGGACTGATGGTAAAGAGATTGCTCGGACCGCCCGCCGGAGCTTCCGGCGTACTCTCAGTTTCAGGCTGCGGCTGCGGCATCCCGGCGCCGTGGCCTTCGTGTCCTGCCTGGGGGGTGGAAGCTGCCATCGCCGTGGATTCTCTCCGCACCGGCACCAAATCCATTCCGCAGATCGGGCATTGGCCCGGCTTTTCCGCTTTCACCCAAGGATGCATGGTGCAGGTCCAGTACAAAACATTCCCGGCTTCGTCGCGGACCGCTACGAGCTCGTGTTCCGGTTCTCTATAGAGACCGATTCTTTCTGCGAATTGCAAAACACGCGCGCGCCCCGCGTCCGACCAAAATACTCCGGCAGCCACGATTGTTGCCGCGATAAGAACTATGAGAACGATCCCGTTCGGTGTTTGGAACAACCAATTTATGCCTTGCGGATTCTTTTCCATCCCGTCCTCTCTTCCTAGCGAGTCAGTTCCACGCCCACGATCGGTTCCAGGCGCGTCAGCGCCTTCTGAAAGTTCGTCAAGTATTCGTAATAGCGAACCTCGTCATTGACTATTTTGAGAAGGCTGTCGATTACGGAGAGGAAATCAATCCCTCCGACTTGATAGCTGGCCGAAGCCGCCTCCAGAGTGAGTGTTTCCTGGGGGACAATCGTTTGTTCCAGCAACTGCAACAGGCGTTCCGTGGTAGTCGCCTCCAAGTAATGATCTTTCAGGCTGAATTGAATTGAGGCGCGAAGGCTTTCCCGTTGCTCCCAGGCCGCAGATAACCGGGCCCCGGCTTCTTCAATCTCATATTTCTGCTTGCGATTAAAGTAGAGCGGAATTCGCGCCGTTCCTTCAATCTCCCACAGGCTTGGCAGTCCACCTCGGTTGTGATAGGAAAACATCACCCCAAAATCGGGATAGCGCTCTTTTTCCGCCAGTTGAAGCGCAAACTGGCGGGCCTGAATCACCTCACCTTGTTGGCGTAATAATGGGAACTGGTTTAAAGCCAGCTCCCGCAATTCCTCGAGAGAATGACGCAGGGTAGCCTTTTCATACGGCGCCGGAGGAGATAGGGGTGTATCCGGCGGCCGGTTTAACAAAGCATTGATCTGTGCTTCGGCCACAGTCTTTCGCTGCTCTGCCAATTCAATGTGCTCTTGCAAGCGAGATAGCTCTGTCTGGGCGCGTAGAACATCTGCCTGATTTCCATTGCCGACCCGGTAAAGGGCGCTAGCGGTTTCTTCAAACGTTTCCAGCAGCCGCATATTTTTGCGAAGCGTCTCCAGGATGCGCGACTGCAAAAAAAGATCGTAGTAAGCGGCCTTTAGTTCAGCCAGGATGCGCAGGCGGGTGGACTCATAATTCCAATATTCAGCATCTGCCTCCTTGACAGCCACCTTCTCGCGCAGCGCCCGCTTTCCGAAGAACGGCAACTCCTGGCTGATCCCAATGGAGGCGCGAGTCATCTCATTTTTCCCCAAGCTAGTCAAGGGAACGATATTGCCGGCATTCATCTGGCCGACAGTAACCATCGGATCGGGCAAAGCCCCTGCTGGCTGGACCCGCTGCCGTGCGGCACGCAATTCATAAGTCGCGGCCCGCAACTCAGGATTGTTTGTCTCCGCTTCAGCAATGAGTTCCTCCAGCGTGAGCAACGTCCCCTGTGCGGCAGGCTGCGCCGTTTGTGCCAGCGATTGGACTGGCAGCAGGGAAAAAATAAAGACAAGCTGAATGACGGCGGCGTTTTCCCAAGATTTTTTCATCGGGTTTTTCCTCTCGTGGCTAATGATGCAAAGTCATCCTGCGCAGAAAGGGACATTTCCGCGCGGAGAAAAGCGCCCAAAGACACAGGTCTTGGCGGTTTAAGGAGAAGTGGAACTAAATCAAAAAGGCGGCGTTAAGGATGTAGAGCCTGGGAGGAGAAGAATGGGGAATTGCTTCGCGGTTGTTGACAAAAAAGGATGGTCTGACTGTTGTTCCCAGGAAAATGGATGCTGCAGGCGGAAGCGCTGCAACGGCAGCCAATAATGTAGCGCTAGATCGCCGCAGTTCATTGGCAACAGGGCGTATCAAAGAGACCAGCAAGCAACAAGCAGAATCAGGCGTCTTAGTGGGTTTCGGCTGCGATTGTTCGCAAGGATGTGTCGGTGCGCTCAGTGCGCTCTGCAACTCACATGCCAGGGGTACAAAGAAGGACAACACCACCGCTGCTGCGACGAGCTTCATGGTATGATGATGGCAGAAGACCGCCAAAAGGTTCAAGCATATAATTCCGACATTTCCGAGTTTTCTTTGCAGGATTGACTTCTGAATCACTTCCAGGGACCCCGAAACTTCATGGATTTTTGGCATCCCAAAGACTCAAAGAGGAATCCATTTTATAGGGTATAAATGAGGAGCGGTCTGGCGTTATTCTCGGCCCGCTCTGTCCGCAGGAGGCCACATGAAGCAAATCATCCGAAAATGGTTGAGCATCGCACTTTGTTTTTCTATTCTTTCTGCCGCGAATGGCCCTTACGGTCAGGCTTCGATTCCTCCGGCAGCGCAAGATTCACAATCCCCACAGTCGATTGATGGGTTGCTCAAAAAATCCTATCTGGAGTTGTTGCAACAGGCTCCCACCGTTCGTTTTACTGGCAAACAGTTTGAGGAAGTCCGCAAGCGGCTGGAGAAAGAAGAAAAGACGAAAAAGGACGAGCTCAAAACGAAGCAGAAAAACCAGGAAAACCAGATCCGCGAGGCCCAAGTGGAACTGCGAAAGCTGAATCTGACTTCTCCAGAAGATAGTTCAGAGATGTCCGAACAGCGCCATGACCTGCACTGCCGCATCCAGTCTTTGCAAACGCAGTTGGCGGATACCAAGGTAGCGCTACAAAACGGAATACCCGTAGAGTACGACAACCTTCGGGCAAAGCTGGAACTACTGGAGAAGTGGCCTGCCGCGCAGCGAGAAATCCAAAGCGAGATTGCGTCCGGGAAGGTACGTTCTCGGCGCTGGGGGGACGTGCAGGATATCGGTTTCCGCACCATTGAACGGAATCAAGAAGACGACATCAAAGACGGCCAGGAAGCCGTTCAGCAAATGAAGCAGATGGGAATGATGCCGAAAGCGCTGGAGGACGAAGTCGTAGTGGAATATGTCAACCGGCTGGCCCAGAATATCGCCCGCAACTCGGATTTGAAAGTCCCCTTGCAGGTGACCGTGCTGAATTCCAAGGAAATCAATGCATTCGCGTTGCCCGGCGGTTTTCTGTTCATCAACCGCGGCCTGATTCTGGAAACCCAAAACGAGGCGCAACTAGCCGGGGTCCTGGCCCATGAGATTTCTCACGATGTGGCCCGGCACGGACATCGGTTGATGAAGAAGGCCACCATCGCCAACCTGCTTTACCAAGGAGCCCAGATTGCCGCCATGATCTTCACGGGAGGCGCCGTTGGCCTGGGCACATACTATGCTTTGCAATACGGTTTTTACGGTTTGGGACTGGCTCTCAGCCTCCAGTTGCTTGGGGTCAGCCGCGACTATGAGATGGAGGCCGACATCCTCGGTGTCCAGTACGTTTGGAAAGCGGGATACAGCACGGAAGGCTTCATCCAGTTTTTCGACGTTATGGCTTCCAAAGAGGGCTATGTCGAAAAGACCAGTTTCTTCCGTACGCATCCGGCATTCTATGATCGGATCGTCGGAGTTTACCGGGAGATTTCTTTCCTGCCGAAGCAGGAGAGCGCCATTGAGAGCACCAGCGAATTCCAGGCCATCCAGAGCCGGCTGCGGGATATTGTTAAAAAACTGGACGAAGAAGAAGCTGACCGTCCCTCGCTTTATAAGCAGGAGCCCGGCTGCCCCGGAGAGCCTTCTGAGCTGAACAAACCTGTGCTGGAACGCAGAAATTAAGTTCCTTCGCGGGGCTATATGCCTGCTGTCCCACATCGACCCCCACCTACGATCCAGCCAACACGAGGGCGTCTCCTGTGGTCAGCAACCGCTTTTCTACAAAGGCTGCGATTTCTGTGGCTATCAAAAGGTCCCGCCCGATCAGAAAAACCGGCTTGTTCCGAAGCGAATCGAGCGGGATGTCTTCCCAGCGGGAATGCTTCAGACCGGGTTCCAACACCAGGCAGGCATCGGCTCGGTGGAGAAATTCTTGGGCAGAGGGTTTGAAGTCCTTTTGCGCGGGGTCGAGCAGGGTTAGATAAACATTTGGCTGGTAGAACCGCAAAATGCTGTTGCTTTCCACGATGACGTACTCGTCGTGAACAATAGCTTGGCGAAGGGCCGGGATGGCCATTGCTAGCGCCCCCGGCCGCACGCGCACCCAGAGGGCGCGGCGCGCTCCGGCTCCGAGAAAACGGGATGTATCCGTTTTGCCGCTTCGATCTACTTCTTCCTGAATAACAAATGGTTGTTCGGGAGGCGTGTCGTTATGCTCCTCGTTGGCGAGATAGACGCTCTCTGCTGGGTACTGAGTCAGCTTGATGGCTGTCCAGCGATAATGGGGCAAAGCCCGGATCAACCCCGCCACAACCGAGGTTTTTCCAATATCCCGGCTATTTCCTCCCACCACAACCATCTTCATGCCGCGAGTCTAGCATAAGCCGGAATCCGCACAGGCTGGGAGTGGGGCTTGGCTCGTCGCCAGCTTACGAAAACCTAGGCCATTTTCACAGTTGGTGTGTAGCACGGCCAAAAGATTGAGTTCTGTCGCCCCTCCGGGGCTTGTGCCCACTTTTCCAATCCTACCCAGGGCTTGCGCCCTGGGCTACATTCTTA
>JACQGE010000159.1 GCA_016199675.1 Acidobacteriota bacterium
TCACCCTTCGACGCCTTGGTGCACGTGCTGGAAGGGGAAGTCGAGATTGTGATCGCGGGCAAACCCCTACGCGCCAAGGCCGGAGACCTCGTACTTATGCCGGCCCAGCAGCCTCATGCCTTAAAGGCCATCACGAAGTTCAAAATGCTCCTTACGATGATCCGCTCCTAACCCCTTGCCCCGACCCCCCATCCTGCTATTATTACAGCGTAAAATTAACGGCTAACCAAGAAGCCCCGATATGCCGCAATCAATCGGAAGAATACAAAAAGTTGACCTGCGTGAAATCTGGAGGCGAGAAGCATCCGATTTTACGCGCTGGCTCGCAGGCAACATTGATTATCTCAATGAGGTGATCGACGTAGATATCGCCGTCCAGACCGTTGAGGGCAATGTCGGGCCCTACCGGGTCGACATCTACGGGGAGGACGGGGCCGGAAACAAGATCATCATTGAGAACCAACTCGAAAAGACCGATCACACCCACCTCGGCCAGATCCTCACGTACCTGGTGAACCTCGATGCAAATATCGCCATCTGGATCACCGCAAACCCCGTGGAGGAGCATAGGCAGGTGATCGAATGGCTGAACGAAACCACCCCCGACGACATGCGCTTCTATCTCATCAAGGTGGAAGGCATCAGGATCGAAGGCCAAGAGTCGGTCGCGCCGCTCTTTACCGTGGTCGAAGGCCCGACAGAGGAGCGCAAGAAAATCGGTGCCGAAAAAAAGGAACATGCCCAACGGCACACTGTCAGAAAAGAATTCTGGGCGCAGTTCATCGAGGCGATGAACCAGAAGAGCCCCTTGTGCCAAAACATCAGCCCCGGAACCGACGCATGGATCAGTATTGCGCTGGGCTCAAGCGGCATCACCCTGAATCTTGTGGCCACGCGTTCATTTGGCCGCGCCGAGATCTACATCAATCGAGGCGATGCGGAAAAGAATAAAGAAATCTTTGACTATTTCTGCCAAATGAAGGACAAGCTAGAAAGCGGCTTCGGCGCCCCGCTCGTCTGGGAGCGTATGGAAGATCGCGTAACCTCTCGCATCAAGTACCAGAAGGACGGCGTCAACATTTTCAACCAAGAGGACTGGCCGAAAATGAACGAATTCATGATCGACGCTGCCATCAGAATGCACAAGGCGTTCAGAGAACCCGTCCAGGCATTTCGTTCCAAGCTCCCCAAATAAGCCATTCCGTTTCCCCCCCGAAACCCTCACCGAATCTTAACCCCTCCAACCTATGAAATGTTCCAAGTGCGGTGAAATTGGTTTTGAAACCGCAACGGGCTGCGCTTTTTGCGGTCATCAAACAGAGAAAAAACGTACGAAATGTTCACAATGCGGCTACGTAGGTGTTGCAACAGCAGACGGATCTTGTTCCTATTGCGGTCATCCAATAGAGAAAAGCGGTACTAACAAAGTCGAGGATGCTAACAGCATGGCCACATCAACCAAGAGCCCCGGAAGCGAGCCTGCTTTTTGGACCCCGAATCGCATACTGGTTGTTGGCGCTATCGCCGTTGTCGTTGGAGGCATTTGGTACTTTCGATTCACGCCTAGCCAGCGCTGTGTTCATAGGGAATGGAAGGAGTGGATCACTGCAAACAGGAGCCTCATTCCCACATCCCGAAACTCAAGCGGTCTTTCATTCCCCAAATTGGGAGACGATCCCAAAGGCACAACTGCAAAGGTCCGTACCATTGCTCGCTTTCCCGTAACCGGAATGTCTAGCGAGAAAGATATTCAGTTCGTAATGAGCATGCGGCTCATTCTCGAAAAGTGCGGCGTGTCCTATTGAAGCACACCCCCCGGCGCCCCATCCTGCTATGATTACGGGACAATAGAGGGCTGGAGAGCAAGCGGATTCAACATTGAAAAGAGGGCGAACCCCATGAAAGAACCGGAAATGGTGCCGCTCAGTCAGATAAAAACCGACGATCTTGCGCGCGATCTTATGGCAAGACACCCGGAATACGTCGAATACATCACGGCGCGGATGCAGGGACAGGACGGCGAAAGCGAATTAGAAAACATTCGCGCCCTCCCCTTGGAAGAGCGATACACGTGGCGCATTGCATCCGCGCTCCGGTGGGCGTTTGCCGACTTCGAGCCTATGAACATCGCCGCAGACCTGGAGACCCTCTCCGAAGAAGACCTCAAAAGATTGGTGGACCTTGCGCTCGTGCAGCATCGGGCGATTCAATTTTGCGGCTACGTAAAATCCCTCATCGGATATGAGGAGATGGTGAAGTTGATGGTGGGTTCAATCAAAACGGCGAAACACGTCTGACGAGTTTTCCCCAAAACCTTCACCCAATCCTAATCGTTGACCAGTTTGCTTGCCCTCGTAGCTCAATGGATAGAGCGGGACGCTTCTATCGTCAAGGCTGGAGGTTCGACTCCTCCCGAGGGCGCATCACCCCACAAACCTTGGGATCTGCGATCCGCACTGCCGCGCATGCACAACCTGCCCGTATACATCGGCAGGCACCGACGGCCCCTTGCCCGTGCAATGCTCACCAAAAGCCCTCACAAGCTCTCGGGCGACATCATCAGGCGTCATGCGCTCGATGTGCCGACGTTCGAGCGCGTACACCAAGACACCGTCCTTAAAGAGTCCGACGGAGCGTTCCCGGTTTCCACGCGGGTAAACTCCCCGCACTTCGATTCGCCAGAGCTCATCCGCCGGGCGGTGCCCCGGGTCGTCTCCTGTTAGCAGCCGCTTTCCTCGCAAGGTTGCAGGGGATGCAAGGGTGCGCCGTGTTGGCTAGGGTTTGGCATCGCCGGTGTCGGTGGCCGTTATGAGGCTGTGGCCAATAGTATCAAGCTGGGGAAGGGTGTATTGCTTTTTAATGGCAATTCCGAGTCGGCGCATGTCTTCGTAAAACTGGCTGAGATTCCTAAACTCGGGATCGCTGTTTCTCTCGTCCCCCTCTTGCCTAAGGACCTCAAGCACGCGGTCTTGCAATGTCATGGGCCTTCTCCTAAAACTGGTTTCTGCTGTGCAGAAACACCTTGTAGTTGTTTTTGGCGATGTACTCCGTTATCAGGTCATTGTAGGACCGTAGCAGCGGTTGCAGCGTCGCATCCGTAGAATAGTCCTCGATTCTCAGCCTCAACAATTCTCGTAGCGTTGCTATTCCAATCATCCTGCCGTGGGAGTGCCAATATCTATTATCGCCCAACTGCCGAGCGATCTCCTTTGCCCGTGCCACTTTTTCTTCGTCGGTCACCGGCTGCCCTATCTTTCCTGGCGACGTCTGGTGAACCGTCCAATCTCGGAACTTGTACTCGACCAGCCATTTCTTCAGGAGCGTTATCGTGAGGTTTTTTGCTTGCTCATACCGACTCAGCATCGCCAAGTCCTGGCTCTGCAAAATGAGGAATTCGGCATTGGTCAAAGTCCCGACCCTGGCTTTCTCCAAAAGTTCCTCAACTTTATCCAAGTATCCGAGAGCTGGTACATACTGCTGGCCGTTCCAGACCTGCGGGTCAATCGGTCCGAGAGAAGACGAATAGTCCATGTAAATCCTGTTGCCGGACATACAGAAGACTGTGCCCGCAGACATTGCAAAGTCCGGGACGATGAAGAACACCTCTTCATAGTGAAACCGTGTTATATCAACCATTTTCTCAGCAATTTCTGCTGAGCCGCCAGCGGTGTTCAAAATGATTACAAGCCTCTGGCGATTGGCGGTTGTCTCTTTTTTCAAGTCCTCGATTAGGTCTCGAAATGGCCTCAATAGGGCTGGGTGAATTTCCCCAAAGTAAAAAATCACATCGGCGTCAAACTTCGCCTCTAGTTGGCCCAGCTTCTCGTTCAAGAGCGATTTGATGGTAGCGTCAAAGATCACTGCGTCCAGTCCTGTGGTCGCCCGCCAGCGCCGCGAAGGATTATACTCGAAAATGCCCTCAATGAACCAGCCAGTGGTCTCCTTTGTGCCCATGTACCGTCCGTGTACCATAACCCTGGTGCTTGGTGCGCACCATGAGCACAGTGCCCACGGAAAACCAATAAGTTATGGCGGTTCAGTAGGGCGAAAAGACCGACTCCCCCCTCCAGCACCAAGATTCCCTAGGAATTTATACTTCCTCATCGGCATGAGCCCGAGAATCCTTTACCTTGCTCATGCTTACGTAAAGCTTCGAACTCTTTCACAAGGGCCCCATCTAACCAGCCTCGTTGGACCTCTTCCCACATCAACCGGAAAGCTTCGTCTTGGGATGACCCTTTGCGGTATGACCGATCTGTCGTCAGCGCATCGAAAATATCCACCGTGGTCAAAATTCGCGCGGCCAGAGGAATTTCGTCGCCCTTCAGCCCATCGGGATACCCCGACCCGTCCAACTTTTCATGGTGATGGCGGATGATGGGCAGGACTCCATGAAATGATTTCAGGGGAGAGCAAATGCGCTCTCCAATCACAGTATGCTGTTCCATGATCTTGCGTTCCTCCCTTGTTAGAGGGCCGGATTTTTGCAGGATGTTTTCTGGAACGGCTACCTTCCCAATATCATGTACAATCCCGCCCCGGCGCAGAGCCTGGAGCTGGTCTTCGGAAAGCCCAAGCAGTCCGCCCAGCGCAACTGAATAGCGCGAGAGCCGTTCGCAATGCCCTTCCGTATAAGGATCTTTGGCTTCGATGCTTAAGGCGAGGCTAAACAGAACCGTCTCCGCGTGCTCTAACTCATCTGTGTACAGCTTGAGTCTCAGGAGGGAGCGTACCCGGGCGAGTAATTCTTCTTTGTGGACGGGCTTGGTAAGGAAATCGTCAGCACCAGATTCGATACCCCGGATTCTGTCTTCTTTACTGTCCAGCCCCGTGACGAGGACGACAGGGATTAGCCGAGTTTCTGCAGAGTCTTTGGCCTCTTTGCAAACGGAGAAGCCAGTCCGGCGGGGCATCATCACGTCCAGCAAAGCTAGATCAATGTTTCCGCTCTGGATGGCCTGCAGAGCCAATTCTCCATCCTCAACAGAAATGACTTGGAAGTCCTCTTCCCTTAGCAGATCCACGAGCAATTCTCTTGTTCCTTCGCTATCGTCGGCGACCAGAATCGTGGACTCGCTATGGTTTGCTTTCATACGAAGAATGTCTCCCGTCTCCAACTACCTGAAGCTGTGGCCGTGCACTCCTTTTCAAGCGGTTGGATCTTAAGCGATCTTAGTAACCAGCGACACCTCCCATCCGCCACTCCTAAGCATCTCACCGGAACTTTAGGAGCTGCATAAAATACGATGCGCGTAGCACTATGAGATTTCGAAAATCATGAAGATACCGAAGGTCCGGCACGGCCAGCGATTGTTAGTTCCGCGTCCCCCGCGTCTACGGGAGACGCGGAACTGAGCTTGCGTGCCGAATTATACGGTGTGCAGCGCCCCCCTCATATAGACAAGGCCGCAGGAATGGCACACCGCCTTGTGAGCATGATGTCGGCAATTAATCCTGCTCGTATTCGAAAGCAGCATCGGACATTCCATAGAAGCCGTCCCATCCCGCAGACGGCGGGCCCTGAACCACCTCATCCGCTGGACCGACCAACTCCAGTTTTGGACTCTCATATTGTTTCTTTTCTTTCTCCATCCTTTTTTCACCTCCTCTTAGATTGGTCTGACAAAACTCGCTCCTTTATGCGGCCTGGATCTCGGGTCGAGATAAACAACGTCTTTGCGCACGATCGCGGAGCCAAAACTCGAGGAGAATGATCTGCCGCAACTGGATCTCGTTGCAGTCGAGTCCGGCCGAGAGGCGCTCCAGGCGGGAGAGAAAGCTCTTACGGTCCACGAAACCCCGATCCACTACATGCATCTGGTGCTGCCCCAGGAGGTCGCGAGCCAGAGGACGCAGAGCGTCGAGCCAAGGAGCCTCGAAATACCCCTTTGATCGCCTAGTTCGCAGTTTGGCCGGCCAAAGATCCGATAGCGCGCGGCGCATCAACCTTCGCGGCTCGCCCGGCCCACACAGCACGTCTGCCGGGACCGTCATTAGGAACTCCACAAGCGGACGGTGAGCGAACGGATGAGTGAAGTCGAGGTGCTGCAAAGGTTCGGGCGGTTGAAGTATGCGTAGTTCCAGCAGCATGGTCAGTGCCTGAAAGTGTTTGCGTCGTTCTGGCGGCGCGCCCATCCAAGCGTTCGAGAAGAAGCTCCCCTTTTCGAAAAGGCCTGTCCGCTTGCAGAGGCTAGGAAGGAGCGATGTCGCGGTGCTCTTCGGCGCGTATAAACCGTCGCTCAACATGCAACTTACGGAAGGACCCAGGGCGGGGGGCAGAGCCGTCCGAAACGCCCGCCACAGGACCCAGGAGACCGGAATCCTGAGGCGTTTGCTCCAAGCCAGCGCCTCTTGATACGCCTGCCCAATGCGAAAGTGGCGCAGGGCTGCCGCCACCTGCCTGCTGTCGTCAAACCAGTTTCCCATCACGAGGTCGCCATTCTGCCCCGTCAGAAAAACTTTCGAGCCGAGCCGGCGCGCGGCGTCGCTAGCCGACATCTGCAAAGTCTCAAAGCCTTGCGGGATAGCGTTTCCCACATTCTTCTTGGTCACGAGGGGATTGTCGTGCGTCGAAAGGTGGATGCCCTCAATGTTGCAAAATGCTTCCACGTGCCGCAGGAACGGCTCGTCTAGCGAATTCCTCCAGATGTAGCTGAGCCCGACGAGACGCGGAGCGCCGACGGAGCCTTTACGAATCAAGTGATTTGCCATGCAGACAACGGACGAGGAATCAAGCCCGCCGCTCAGTTCGGCAAGAACCGATGCGTCCGTCTGGAGCCGAACAGCCACCGCCTCCTGAAATAGCGCCCGAAGCTGCTCTTCATACCGATGCTCGTTCCGGTATCGGATCGTATCTCCAGTTGGCATCGTCCAGAAAGGGCTGATCCTCGTCTCGTTGTCTGACACGTATACTACATGGCCGGGGGGAACAGAATAGATTTCCTTGTATGGCGTACGGTTCGGGCATCCGCCAAAAGTTAAGAACCCTGCGATATATTTTTCGTCCAGCTCGTCGATTCCTGTAGCTTCCACAAGAGACTGTAATTGAGACGACCAAAGAAGTCTCCCCGATTGGAGGTTGTAATAGAGGGGACGCACGCCCGCGAAATCGCTCGCGAGGACTATCCTCCGGTTGACCGCGTCGCGGATGACAACACTCCAATCGCCGATCAGGTGGATAAAGCCGCTGGGGCCCCAGCGCTCGTACGCAGCGAGAGCGAGCGACTGATTACTTTCGTCGCCTCGCAGGGAGTCTTTGAATCGAAGAAGCAGATCATCGCGGTTATCGAGCCGGCCGTCCCAAGAGAGAACTTCGGTTCGACCGTTCTGGTCCATTACGCCATTCAGGCACTCCAGTTCGCCTTGTATCCCCACGATCTTTTCTCCTCACGCTTTGTAAAGTATGTGCAGACGCTCTTGATATGTGGGCGAATCATTTACGATGCGACCGTCTACTTCTGCCCAGGCGTGCGAGAAAAACGGTTTGGTGCGACATCCGATCACAAGGCGCGCCACAATACCCTGTTTTCTGAGCAACCGCACTATACATGCTGATCGTTGCAAGCAGAGCACCGGTTTCCAGTAGAGGCAAGCCGCCAAAAGAACGGCGTCGCAAGTGGTTTGCACCGATTCGCAATTATAGGGCTCGCAGGTAATGGGTTGTCGGCCTAACCGGCGAGGAATGTTTCCCGGCCCGCGCACCGCGTTGGTCATGTCGTAGCGGGCAAGCTCATACAGAGCGCGGAGCGCGAGCCACACATATTTCACGATTTTCATTTTTCACCGACTCGCTCAATCAGCCCGTTTCGTTCAAGTTCGGTCAGGAAGCACGCCACATCTCCCCGTGCAGTCGCTCGATCAATCTCATAGTCACGGCTGATTTCTGCCGAAATAGCTTCCAAGGGTAGCTGCTGTTTGAGGCACTGCCAAACGGACGCACCTGTCTGATTGGAAGTAAAAATCCGTCCGCTGGGAACATGCAGAATGACTAATCCGTCGTCATGAATGGAGGCAGTAGCCTCCGGATTCAATATAATTCTGCTGTTGCGACTCTGGTCCGCCATGAATTCAGTCTCTTGTTTCAAAGAGCATTCTGGACCTACTTCCTCGAGCGGAACAACCCTCGATGGGAGTGCTATCGGTCCGCTAGATTGTGATGCTTGGCTATACCCCTTTCGAGGTGAGGGGAGATAACCCTCCCGATCCGGGATGCGGATTCGCCTCCTTCCAAAAAGGCGGGCATCGACAGACCAAGCGCCGGGTCCGAGCATTGTCAAAGCAGCGGCCATGGCTGCCATCAAGAAGGCATTCCGTGGGTCGCCGGTTCCGGATGAAGCGAGCCACAACTCAAGAATCGCTGCTAGCGTTCCCGAAACAGGGGTCCACAGCCCAGCGAGCAGAAGCACTCCTGCACCCACCGCGAGTAATTCACATAAGACTGGCATCAACCGAGGCGGCCCTAACAGATCAGCAATGCCATCATGGATTAAAAGAATGCCAGCGGCCAACCGCAGGAACAGAATGCTCATGCCTGGCCAGCCGTCTGGGAACCCGGAAAATAGACGTTGCATACAACCCCCATTATTCGGAGAAGCAGTCGCATGACCCGCTATTAGTCATTAGCTCCCACGAGCACAACAAGCTCTAGCGTAAAGAATTCATAGCGGATCGCAACCCCAAATACTGGGACTAGGCCGGCCCTCTTTCGGGGGGTTTACAATTGGATGATTCCGCGCTTGAGCGCGATGGTGACGGCGTGAGTGCGGTCGTTTGCAGACAGTTTGGCGAGGATATTCTTGACGTGGCCCTTGACGGTCTCTTCTGTGATCGAAAGCTGGGCGGCGATCTCTTTGTTTGCATTCCCGCCTGCAATCAACTGCAAGATCTCGATTTCGCGTGGGCTCAACGTTTCCTCGCCGGCATAGTCGGCGAGTTGGACGGCGACTTCGGGAGGGATCCGCTTTTGGCCCGCATGGACAGCGCGAATCGTCTCCAAGAGTTCTTTGCGCAAGGCGCTCTTGAGCAGATAAGCCCGGGCGCCAGCCTTGAGCGCGCGCAAAATCTGGACATCACCTGTGTAGGTAGTCAAAACGATAATTCGCGCTTCGGGAAACTGGCCGCGAATCGCAATGATCGCATCAATGCCTTTCATTTCCGGCATTTGCAGATCCATCAGAGTGACGTCCGGCCGGTGTTTGCGGAACTGTTCGAGCGCATCGCGCCCATTGGAGGCTTCGCCGACCACCTTCATGTCTGATTGGCTGCTGACTAGCACAGCAATGCCTTCGCGGAGGAGCGGATGGTCATCCACCGTCAGAATTCGAATCGGATTAGGCTCTACGCTCATACGCTTGTTCGTTCTTGTTGCGGAATAACCAAAAGCTAACGCGAGCGGAAGTAGTCACGTAAGCGATGGAACCGGGTATCCTTAGCTCAATCTCCGTGCCGGCTCCGGGTCGGCTCCAGATTTGCAGCTGCCCGCCTATGCGTTTGGCACGCTCGCGCATCCCCAGTAGACCCCAGTGTCCATCAAGTCCGCCTCGGTCGAGTACGGTCGAATTAATGCCGATTCCATCATCCCGGATACGCAACCGAAGCGACGAGGTACGGTAGGCAAGTTCAGCTTCTATCAGGTTCGCTTGCGCATGGCGGAAAGCATTCCATAGTGCCTCGCGCGCAATTCGGTAGATTTCATCCCGAAGCAGTAGGTGCAGGTTGCGTGGCGTACCTTCCAGGACCATACGGAATTCTGGAATGGGGTCGTTGGCAGCGAATTCCTTCCCTATCGCTGTCACCGCCTGTACTAGATCGTTGCTGACTCCTGTGCAGGAACGTAAGTCATAAACGGCATCGCGGCCCTCGCGAATCGCCTGGTCCGCGCGTTCAAGAGCACCTTCGAGGGCTTGCTTCGCTTCGAGGGGGCGCGCGGGAAGCAGTTCCTCTGCGGTTTGGAAGCGAAGCATCAAGCCTTGGAAGCTCTGCAACAACGTGTCGTGCAGTTCTCCGGCGATGCGTGTGCGTTCGTTCAAACGTTCTTGCAAGCGCATGTTGAATTGCAGCGCGAAGCGACGGAGGCGGAGCCGATACAACCACCAGAGCAATGCCGCAAAGAGGACGGCGCACACCAAACGAAACCAGTTGGATTGATAGTACGCCGGGGCGATGGAAAACTCCCAGGATGCGCCGGCCTCGTTCCATACACCGCTATTGTTGGACGCCTTGACGCGAAAGCGGTAACTGCCCGGAGGAAGATCGGTATAGAAAGCCTGGCGGCGGTTTCCGGCATCCTGCCAATCGCGGTCCCGGCCCTCCAGCATGTATCGAAATCGGACCTTTTCCGGTTTCACCAGGCTGAGCGCGGTGAAGTCGATCTGAAGGTCGCGAACCAGTGGGGGGAGGCGCAACTGCGAAGTCGCTCTGTAGGTCTCCCGGTCGGCAATGACCCCCTCGATATGCACCGGGGGGGGGAGTGGATTGAACGGAATGTGACGAGGATCTATCACGCCTGCTCCCTCGAAAGTGGCGAACCACAATCTACCATCCGTGGATTTGGCCACGAGGGAACTAAAACCGCTATAGCCCAAATGGCTTGGAACGCCATCCGAATTATCAAACACTGAGACCTGGATATTCGTCCTTGGATCTTTGCCCAGCGTGGCGGCCCAAGCGTCCAACTCGGACCGGGCGATCCGTACCAAGCCGCAGGCGGTATACAACCAAAACGAATGCGTGTCGTCTTCTATGGCCCAGCGGATGGTATTGCAGGGCAAACCGTTATCATAATCGAGGGTGTCAACTCTCCCATTCTTCACCCGGCTCAATCCCCCCTCAGTTGAGACCCAGAGCGCGCCGTCCCGGTCGACGTGAAGACCGGTGACCGCGCCCTCGCCCAAGCCGTGCCTGCTGGAGTAAGATTCACGAACCTCCCCGTCCTGGAAATACGACACACCTCCCTGGGAAAACCCCAGCCAAACGCCTCTGCGGACAGGATCCACTACCAGGGACGCATCTCTTCCTCCTAACTTTGTCCAAGGGACAGCTTCGACCACCCTGCCTTGAAGCAGATGCAAAAGGCCGCGATTGACATTGCTGATCCAGAGGTTCTCCAAACTGTTCCCCGCGATCGAAATTGTGGTTCCGTCAACAGGCACTCTTACGGGCGTAAACCGGCCACCTTCAAAATACGCGAGTCCCTCTCTTGTGGCCACCCAGATTCTTCCGCGAACGTCCTGAAAGAGGGACTGCACACTGTCACTTGGCAAGCCATCATCTATTGCCTCACGCACAACGGACGAACCTGTTGTGCGGGTAGCGGACTGTGCTCGATGCTTTCGGTAGATTGTAACCTCCCCATCTTTCCATCGGTTCAAGCCATTCACCGTGCCAACCCAAACGCTACCGTCCTGGCCTGCTAAGACGGAGTGAACGTAGTTGTTGGACAAGCCTTGCTTCACAGAAACCGTGGTGACGGCTAGGTCGCGAAAACGATCGAGGCCGCTTAGAGTGCCTACCCAAATATTGCCTTCTTGATCCTCGAAAAGAGTGGAGACGATATCGCTGGACAGACCGTCGGCTTGAGTGAAGCGGTCCATTTTCCCCTGGTGCACGTGCAAGAGCCCCTGATCCAGCGTCCCGATCCACAGACCTCCGTCGCGATCGCGGAGCAGCGATACCGGCTGGAACTGCCGACCAACGGGCGTGAGTGGATACGCCTCATTCTTTCCATCTACTAACCGTTTGATTTCTCGGTTCATAGCGATCAGGATTGTGTCATTGTCCTCTTCAATAAGAGCGCGGATTGGACCCAGGAAGTCGCGCATTAAGGTGCCAGACTTCCACTGCCATAACCCGATCTCAGCCCCCACCCAAAGATCGCCAGCGCCGTCCTCATACAAAGAGAGAATTCCCTTACCGAGACTGCCATCATCTCCATAACAGCGGATGCCCCCTTTTTGGATTGAGCAGAGTCGCCCGCTGGCTTGCTCCGTTCCGACGGTGCCGATCCAGACGGTTCCGGCACGATCTTCAACGAGCGCGGAAACGCGGTGGATGGCAAGCTCCGGGTAATCCGTAAGCTTGCCATCCTTCAAGCGCGCCAATCCGCCACGGGTGCCGATCCAAAGACTGCCATCGCGCGCAGCGAGCAGCCTTGTGATAAAGTTGTTCGGGAGACTCTCACCCGCCGAGGGCTCCCAGGGCACAAACCGGACACCGTCGAAGCGAATGAGTCCAAATTCCGTCCCCAGCCAGAGATAACCATCGGAGGTCTGTGTCATCGTTTCAATGTAGCCTTGAAAGAAACCGTCGCGAATCGTCCAAGCAGTGTGTGCGTATTGCGAAATATTCAGCGAAGGATCCAGCGCAACGGCGGTAGACGTGAGCAAAAATACCGCCAAACCAGACACCATGAGTATCCGAGCTATTGTTTGCCGTCGCGACCGTTTTAGCCATGGCCTCCCGGGCAAAGGGAAAGATCTTGCCCCGTCAGCACGTTCCAACTTGCGCCAGCAAGAAGTCCAGAGCATACACCCTGATAATTTTCCCAATGCTTTTACCCGACCGCTGAAGCACCGGGGCGGAAAAGGGGAAATTGAATATCCGTGTGCTATTATAAAACACTTGGGAATCAGGATGGCTAATTACCCTTTCGTAGTTGGTCTCCTGATAATCGGGTCCTTCACCGCGCCACAGGTTAAGGCACAGAGTGCCGAACTTTCCGGCTTAATCCGCGATCCGGACAATCTTACCGTACCTGGTGCGCACATTCTCTTGGACAATGAGAGTACCGGCATCCAACGAGGTGTGCTTTCGAACGAACAAGGCCTGTATCGCGTGACGGCGCTGCCGCCGGGCCGTTACGCCGTCACCGTGGAAGCAGCCGGTTTTCAAACCATCCGCCAGTTCGAGGTGGTGCTGCAAGTGGACCAGAAAGCGCGGCTGGATTTCGCCCTCACGATCGGCAGTCCGACAGAGAGCATCACGGTTGAGTCAAGCGCGCTGCTGGTCAACACCTCAGATGCATCCGTGAGTACGGTAATCGGCAATCGGTTCGTTGAAAATATGCCCTTGAACGGGCGGAGCTTCAGTTCCCTCATCAATCTGACGCCGGGGGTTGTGCTCACGCAGGCCAATTTTCACGAGCAAGGCCAATTCAGCGTGAATGGCCAGAGGCCGGATGCCAACTACTTCCTCGTGGATGGAGTGAGCGCCAATCTGGGAACCGCTGGCGGTGGAGGCCCGTTGGGTCAGAGCGGAGCCGGCCAGCTTCCGGCAACTAGCGCATTTGGGGGAATGAGCAGCTTGGTATCGCTCGATGCACTCGAAGAATTCCGCATTCAGACTTCCACCTTTGCTCCGGAATACGGACGTACACCCGGTGCACAGGTCTCTGTGGTCACAAAGTCCGGGACGAACGTTCTGCACGGTGCCTTGTTCGAATACTTGCGCAATGATCTGCTGGATGCCAATGATTGGTTCGCCAACAGCAATAGTCTGCCGAAACCTGCACTGCGGCAAAATGATTTTGGCGGTGTCCTGGGCGGTCCTATCGTCAAAGAGAAGCTATTTTTCTTCAGCTCCTACGAAGGGCTGAGAGTGCGCCAGCCTCACACTGCAGAGACATACGTTCCGTCGCTGACTACGCGAGTAACCGCGCCAGCAACGGTGCAACCCCTGCTCAACGCTTTCCCGAGACCGAATGGGCGTGACCTAGGCAATGGAACTTCA
This sequence comes from Acidobacteriota bacterium, assembly GCA_016199675.1. GTDB lineage: Bacteria > Acidobacteriota > Terriglobia > 2-12-FULL-54-10 > 2-12-FULL-54-10 > JACQGE01. The sequence continues at coordinate 13,726 of JACQGE010000159.1, forward strand.
GTATTTTCAGCGAGCTACTCCGATCCATCTGCGCTCGACTCGTACAGCCTGCGGATTGATTATTTGCCAACCGTAGGACTGACCCTTTTCGGAAGGTATAACGATGCGCTCTCGGAGATCGACCAACGTGGCGCTGCGCAGTCGAATTACAGTAATGTTCAGAATCAAAGGTATCGGACCCAGACCCTCACATTGGGGACCAACCAAGCGCTTTCAACCCGCTTAACTAACGAGTTTCGCTTCAACTACAGCCGGAGCAAGGGGAAAAGCTTTCTGATACTCGATGACTTCGGCGGAGCCGTTCCTCCTCCGAACTCGATCCTCTTTCCATCGTCATCTCCCAAGGATTCGCAACTTCAATTTTTGGGCGATCTTACCCCCAATGGACTTCGACTCCTCACCGGCAAGCTAGGAGAGAACTGGCAACACCAACTCAACGTTACGAACAATTTTTCTTACACCATGCGCACCCATCAGATGAAATTCGGCATTGATTATCGCCGTTTGACTCCGACCGCCGGACCTGTACCCTATACGCTGGGATACGTCTTCGGTTCCGTTCCATCACTTCTGGCCAACGCAGTGGCTCAAGCATACGTGATTTCGAGGACAGCCGACGTACAACTGATTTTCTCGAATTGGAGCCTGTTCGCCCAGGACGCGTGGAATGTATCGCGCAGATTGACCCTTACCTATGGCCTCCGGTGGGAATACAACACCGCACCCACAGGGTCAAAGGGACGTCTCCCGTTTACGGTGGCGGGCTTGGACAACCTAGAAACTATGAAACTGGCGCCGGCGGGAACCCCGTTGTGGGACCCGCAAAAAAATAATTTTGCTCCGCGCCTGGGCATTGCCTTCAATCCGTCTCCAAATTTGGTCCTGAGGAGCGGCGCGGGCATCTTCTACGACCTGGGGTACTCTTCCATCTCAAATTGGGCGAGCGCATTTCCATACGTTCAGCAGAAGATTTTTTTGAATACCTCATTCCCGCTGAGCATAACCGCCGCGGCCGCGCCGCCTTTTGTTGTGGCGCCGCCAGTCTCTGCTTTTGTCGTCGTGGACCCGAATCACGTTTTACCCAGAACATACCAGTGGAACGCGACGGTGGAACGGACTCTAGGACCGGCAGCAGTCGGCACGCTCAGCTACGTAGGCTCGGCGGGTCGCAAGTTGATGCGCCGCGTCAGTATCCTGGCTCCGAACTCTGACTTTACCGGCCAGTTTGACATATTAAGAAACGACGCAAGTTCCAGCTATCACGCCTTTCAGGCGCAATTCCGGCAGCGGCTGATTGATGGTCTCCAGACACTTTTCTCCTATACCTGGGCGCATTCAATTGACAATGCTTCCGGAGATAGTACGCCAGATAATGCGCGGTCGGACAAATCGCCTCTATTTCTGGAGCGCGGTCCGTCCGACTTCGACATCCGGCAGACTTTCTCAGGAGCTATTTCCTATGACGTACCGGGGCCGCGCCGCACCGTCTGGAATGCTATCTTGGGACACTGGTCACTGGATTCGATCATTTACGTTCGCTCCGCCGTCCCGGTGAATGTGGTAACAGGGAAGTCTTTCTTTGCAGGACCCTCGGGAGCAAATAGCGCAGCGCGTCCCGATCTCGTGACGGGTGTGCCACTCTACATTCGCGATTCGAAAATAGCCGGTGGAAGGAGAATCAATCGGGCGGCTTTTAGCGTACCTGAAATCCAGCGGCAAGGAACGTTGGGACGGAACGCCTTGCGCGGGTTCGGCGCCATAAATGTCGATCTGGCGCTGCGGAAGCGATTCGCGGTCACGGAGCGGTCGCATCTTCAGGTGAGGGCGGATTTCTTCAACATCTTCAATCACCCCAATTTCGCGAGCCCTGTCAACTTTCTGAGTTCTCCGCTGTTTGGGCAATCTACTCAGATGCTGGCAGGAAGTTTAGGCTCTGGCGGCCAAAACGGAGGACTCAATCCACTCTATCAAATCGGCGGACCACGGTCTGTGCAGCTAAGCCTTAAGCTGCAATTCTGAGTCGTAGAGTGCCCAATCGCACTTCACAGACTCCCAAATCGTTTTTTTATCGCCCCAAATCAGCCGAATCAGTTTTTGCCTGATTTCACTCGCAGTAAACCATCTATGCTGAATTTGCCTGGCCCTACTGTAACCAGGAACAGGTAGATAAAACAAAACAAGACTGCCATCTCCCCTCCGTTTTGCACCGGCCAGATCGTTGGGCCTCGGGGGACGTGAGAAATCCAGAAAGCCGTTGCCATCTCCCCTGAAAGTACGAAAGCCACCGGTCGGGTGAATGCTCCCAAAGCAATGAGTGGCCCTCCAAAAAATTCCAGCACTCCAGCAAAAAAGGTCAAGTCGGGAAATTCCCTCATTCTCCCGCCCAGGAGACCAAACTTGCTAGCTCCATGTTGCCAAAACAGAAACCCGGTGAAAATACGGAGAAGGCTCAGAGCGGCTGGCCGGAGATTGTCGAGCAACTGTTCTCCGGGGAACCGTTTGGAGAGGACCGCATCAACGGCGATTTTTCCCGGACCAAACGCTAGAAAGAACAGGAAGGCAATCAAAAACAGCAAAGCCACCTCTCCGCCGTTGCGGAGGGGCCAGAACGCTTGCGGCCGGTGAACGATCCAATAAGCAACCGCCATTTCTCCGGCAAGGATCAAGGCGACGGGCCGGGTGAACAGTCCCAAAGCAATGAGCGGCCCCCCGATAGATTCCAGCAAACCAGCGGTCCAGAACAACGAAAAGATGGGCGCGATCTCGCCACCGAACCACCCAAACAGCTTCTGCATGCCGTGCTGCCAAAATAAAAAGCCAGCGACCATTCGCAATAAGCTCAGCGTCAGAGGATAGAATTGCGTTAGCCGGTCGATTCTCATTCTCTTTCCTCCTTTCAAAAGCCTTGAGCCAATTTCCGTGTACAGGTCGGCTTGTAGTTAGATTCATCTTTCGTTCGCCTCGTTCTGGAAAAATTAGAGGAGCAGCAAAAGAAAGGTGAGAATCACGACGAAAATTACCGCCGAACCGGCAACGAAATTGTACCCTGTGGAGTTAGTGTGGCGGCCCATCAGGTAGGACCGGTTCACTAGGGAAAGCATGAAGAACAGCACGAACGGGAGCAGGAATCCGTTAGCCACCTGTGAAAAATACGATACAGCGATTAAGGGCATGCCAGGAACCAGAATCAAGCCCGCGCCCACCGCGATCAGCAAGGTATAAAGCCAATAAAAAACCGGAGCTTCCCGAAATTTCTTATTGACACCCGCTTCAAACCCTAATCCTTCACAAACGGAATAGGCAGTGGCCAAGGGGAGAATGGAGGCCGCAAAAACCGAGGCATTCAGCAAACCCAGAGCAAAGAGAGCAGAAGCATACTCTCCGGCCAGAGGGCGGAGAGCTTTGGCAGCGTCAGCCGCGTCGGTAATATTGCGGGTCCCGGCAATATGCAGCGTTGCCGCACAGGAGACAACGATGAAAAAGGTCACCACGATCATCACAATGCACCCGACAATCACCTCCACGCGCGATTCGGCATATTGCTTCTGTTCCACACCTTTTTCCACAATCGCGGATTGCAAATAAAACTGCATCCACGGAGCCACGGTGGCTCCCAGGATCCCGACCAGCATCACCAGATAACCGCTTTCGAGTGGAATGGAGGGGCGAAAGGTGGATTTTGCAGCCAGCAACCAGTCCGGTTTTGCCATGATCCCGGAGAACACATAACAGATATAGAAACTGCAAGCGACCAGGAAGACTTTTTCGACTGATTTGTACGTACCCCGCACCACTAGGAGCCACACAAACACGGCCACAACCGGCACGGACAAATATTTGGATACACCGAAAATCTCCAGGCTGGAAGCGACTCCCGCGAACTCCGCCATCACGTTGGTCAGGTTCGCCCCCGTCAAAGCCAGCATCAGGAAGAAGGTCGTGCGAAAGCCGAACTCCTCGCGAATCAGGTCTGCCAGGCCCTTACCTGTGACGGCCCCCAGACGGGCGCTCATTTCCTGCACGACAATCAAAACCAACGTGGTCGGAATGAGTGTCCACAAGAGAGAGTATCCATACCGCGCCCCAGCCAGCGAGTAGGTATAGATGCCCCCGGCATCGTTGTCCACATTGGCTGTGATAAAACCCGGGCCGACGACAGCCAGAAAAATTAGGATTCGAGTCTTCCCTCGTTTGAGCAGGTTCATCTTGTGTCATGTTTTCCTGGAACAGGAAGTTACTTCCCGGTGCCATTAACGGACGGAATTAACCTTTCTTCCGCAGGATGCTGATGATGTCGTCCACCGTAACGGCCCCGATCAAGTGTTGCTCGGGATCGACGATGGGCAAGGAAAGCAAGTTGTACTTGTCAAACAACTCGACGACGTCTGTCTCCGGGGAGTCCACCGGCAAGCTTAACGGCGGCTCCAATCTCAACTCCAACAAGGCTGTTTTGGGCGTGGCGGCGATTAATCTCCCCAAAGGCACCGAACCGACTAATTTTCCTCCGATGTCGACCAGAAAGAGGGTGGTCAGGTTATCCGGCAACTCCGGCAAACTGGCGATCAAGTTCCGGGCTGCTTCCACGCTCGCGGAGGCCGGAATGGCGACATAGTCGGTGGTCATTAGTCCGCCCGCGCTGTTCTCCGGGAACTCCAGCAATTCCCCCAGTTCGGCAGCTTCTTCTCGATTCATATCCTGGAGCAACTCGGTGGCGGTCTCTTCTGGCAAGTCGGCCAGCAAATCTGCGGCGGAGTCCGGTTCCATCTCCTCGATGATGCCAGCGGCACGAGCCAGGCCCAGAGACTCCAAAATGGACGCCCGCAATTTAGGTTTGATTTCCGAAAGCACCTCCGCCACGGTCGCATCATCCAGGGCAGCAAAAACCGCTTGCCGTTCTTTAGGCGACAATTCTTCCATGATATCCGCTAAGTCCGCCGGGTGCAGTTTGGTTAGTACCCTATGAGAGATGTTCAATTTCAATTGGCGCCGGGGATCCGGCTCGATCAGATCCACGAATTCCCACGGAATGGACGCGGGTTTGATGCGATTTTCCAGTAGCCGCAGCCAAGCCCGGGGCACCACTCCGATCAGCAACCGGCGCAAGGCTCCCCGGAACCCGATATCCACGGCGCTAAGCAACAATTCGGTGTGCCGGTTCACCGGCCTTTCCTCCAAAAATAGATCATTGACCCGAACCACTTTCCGTCCGTGGACATCAATGATTTGCTGATCGAGCAAGTCCTTGCGCAACAACAGCAGCCCCTCATCGGGTTGAAACTCAGGGAGCAGTTCTAGCGCAACACGCAGACGAATCCGCTCGGCCGACCGGAAGGTTATCTCATGGAGCGATACAGAACGCGGCGGTCTGTCTTTGCGATCCTTGACCAGAAGCAATGCAATCCGGGGCCGTGGGGCCGCCGGAACTGCGGCTAATTCCACTACTTTCCCGATCTTCTTCCCCGAAAGTTCGTAAACAGGCAATCCTAGAAGTTCGCTGAGGTATAGCATTTTTGCCTTCCTGATTTCACCACGAGAGTAAATGGGCGGAGCCATCTCATTGGCAAGCTCCGCGGAGGGGGGCAAAAAAATCCCGTGGCTTTCGCCACGGGAGGCATCGCCAAGCCTTTGCCAGCCATCCTTTCCCTGCCAGCAAAATTTGAACAATTCTGACTCGCCTGTTCCCGCCCGCTTGCATCCCGGCACTCAGAGAAGCTGGCAAGTCTTGCTAACTCTCACATATTCGCCCCCTTCGCCTTAATAAGGTTTTTCTGGTTCTTTTGTCAAGGAATTTTCAGAGATTAGCAATCGAGGATTAAAGTTTTCCAGTTTTTCTTGATCGGGGAGAGTTAAAGACCATGTCCCCCGGAGGGATATTCTTTTCCCGACACTCTTCCAAGTATAGGGCACCGTAAGAAGCCGTAAGATAATTGGCCCGAGTATAGCCGAGCCATCGCGCCACGCGGTCAATGACCGGGGGGGGCCCTTCCAATTCCACAAAGTTTCCAATCGGAGTCTCATCCAGAGAGACTTCTATCATTTCTCTCCGATCTCTCCGACGGCTTTCTCTTCTTCTGGGGTTGATATTCCCGTACTGGCTCCGGTACTTTTGATAGCGGAATACCGGCTGGAAACCGAGCGCCTGAAGCAGGGAAGCAGTCACCCGGGGTTGTTGGATTTCTATTTCCAATTCCAGTCGTGACTTGTAATGAGGATCGGGGAACGGGGTTCCCTTATAGGTCAGCCACCAATGAGACCTATAATGTCGTAAGCGAAGGATCGAGCGGATCCGACGCAACGCTCGATCCGGAGTGTCATAGAGAACATTATCCTCCAGCGAACGGCGATGCAGCAGGGGAAGCCCCAACTTTCGCAGTTGCTCTTTCACGGTCCTGACATCGGCAATTCGGATTTTGACTTCGGTTTCCCGATTCCGCATGGCGCTGAGCCGGACGGGAGTTAGAAAGCCCTTTAATGTGCGGCCGCCCGATTGATCCGCACATCCTTTTAGTGTTCTCGATTTATGATGAAATCCGGCAAGGCGAATAAGGCTCTCTTGCTCGAAGAATCAGGGAATCCCTCCAGGCATTTTAGAGCATTCTGGGAATAGAGCTGCGCCCGTTGTTTGACCGCTTCCGGGATATTGTACTGCCAGAGAAAACCGAGCAAATCCTCCCAGGACATTGCTTGAAACCTGTGATTTTGTACGACAGAAGCAATCTTGCGGTAGGTATCCGGGGTACAGCGAGCCAACAAATAAATTAAGGGCAGAGTGACTTTGCCCTCGCGCAAATCGCTGCCTACGGGCTTGCCCAGGACCGCTTCACTGGCTGTAAAATCCAGCAAGTCGTCCACTAGCTGGAAAGCCATTCCCAGATTTCTCCCATATTCAGCCAACCGATTTTCGGTCTGCGCGTCCTGACGGGCCAAAACGGCTCCCAGTCGAGTGCAGGCCTCAAACAGGCAGGCGGTCTTGCGATAAACCAGGTCCAGGTGTTCTTCTACGGTCAAATCCAGCCGTCCCAGCATTCCCCATTGAATCAATTCCCCTTCCACCATCAGTTGAGTCAGGTCAATCAGGATGTCCAGAACACGGAAGTTGCGTTCTTGGAGGGCAATGCGGAAGGTCTGCATGTAGAGCCAGTCGCCGGCGAGGACGCTGGTATGATTCCCCCAGCGGGAGTTTGTGGAAGGGCTGCCCCGCCGGAGGTCGGCTCCGTCAATCACGTCGTCATGCACCAGGGTAGCGGTGTGAATCATCTCTACCACTGCCGCCAGGCTGATCGCCGGTGGCTTCGCCCCGCCTGCCAATTTCGCAGCCAGCAATAACAGGGAGGGGCGCAACCGCTTGCCCCCGCTTACCTGCAAGTACTGACCAATGGCCGTTACTTCCGGGACGCTGGAAACCAGTTCTGACCGGAACCGCTCCTCCACCAATTCCAATTCCGCCCGGATCGGTTCCAGGATTTCCTGCCAAGAGACGATCGCAAATTGAGGGTTCTTCATGCTCACTCGCCGTTGGAATCGAAAGAGAGCATTACTTTAATATGCCCAGGCAGGGTAGCACAAGGGTTGTTTTACAAGGGGACACATCTCGCTGCAAATGCGTCGGCGAGGAACCGCAGAAAAGTACACTTACTCTTTCTTAAGTTCCTCATCAATTTGGGCGCGGTATTTTTCTACGAGCGCCGGGGAAAGTTCTGGTGGTGCGGAATGTTCTGTTTCTGGTTCGACGGGGGCAGTCTCCTCCCCAGTGGCAGTGGGTTTCGTTTTCCAGAACCAAAGCACGTATGTGACGGCGACTCCTCCGAGCGCCAGTCCCAGGAAGGGCATGATCCAAGCCATCCAGGAAAAGCCCTTTTGGGGCGGTTCCGGCAGAATTTTGACTCCGTATTCCTCCACAAAACCGGCGACGATCACATCTTCGCTTTTCCCGGCTTCCAAAGAAGTGCGAATCGCACGGCGAATGTATGTTGCCGAGGGGCACTCCAAGTGGTTGCACGAAAGGACCATGTAGTTGCATCCGCATTGGCAAAGCAGGCGGTTGGAAACCCGGCGGAAGGCGGCGTCTAGGGGATCAGAGTCCTGAGCCAAACTTGCGGAAACAGCCGCGAAAAAGGCCAACAACAATGCCACTCCGAAACGATAGGGGGCGCTAAGAAGTGGTCTTCGCCAGGACTTCATTTCTTTCTTTCCCTTTCTTTTCTTCTCTCATCGGAGTTTCCCGCGGCAAGGTCGGCCTTATCCCTGCTCTCGGCCGGGAAGGGATGAGGGCGATGAGGGTGCCCAGAACCACCACAAAACCGCCGATCCATACCCAGTTCACCAGCGGATTCAGGTGGGCATTGATAACCGCATGTTGGTTGTCCTCCGCCATGCCGGAAAAAACCAGGTACAGATCCTCATTGAGCCGGGGCCGAATGGCCACCTCGGTCGTCGGCTGGCGGCTGGCCTTGTAAAACCGCCGCTCCGGCCTCAGTAGGCCCAGGGACTTCTCGCCGCGATATAATTCCAGGACTACATGCTGCGCCTGATAATTGGGATTATCGGTCTCTCGCAGTTCTCGCAGATGCAGCGCGTAGGAACCTAGCTCCATCCGGTCTCCTACGAGCATTTCCTGTTCCTTGTCGGTGTTGAAGGCCGTCCCCGTAAACCCAATGAACATCAATACAATTCCGAAGTGGACGATGTAGCCGCCATAGCGGCGGGTATTGCGCCTTGTCAGCGTGACTGCCGCGCCGAGCAACGTGCCGTCCGTTTTTCGCTGGATCACGTGAGCACCCCGGTAAAATTCCATCACGATTGTGATCGTCACAAATGCGCAGAGGATGAAGGAAACCTGCGGGTAGAACTCCCGCACGCCCAGCGCAAAGAGCAATCCTCCGATTGCTAGAGAAATGATTCCGGGCACCAGAAAATTCTTGCTGAGGCTGGCCAGAGAGGTCTTTCGCCAGGCAAACAGCGGCCCTACCCCGGTCAAGAACAACAGAAACAATCCAATCGGGATGTTGACCTTGTTGAAGAAAGGGGCGCCTACGCTGATTTTGACTCCTTGCACTGCTTCAGAAATAACGGGAAATAACGTTCCCCAAAGGACAGAGAAGCACGCCGCCAGTAGCAAGAGGTTATTAAACAGGAAGCTGCTTTCCCGCGAAACGAGAGAATCTAACTGGCTCGCGCTTCGCAGATAATCCAGGCGCTCTAGCAACAGCCAACCCGAAAACAAAATTCCGATTCCCAGGAAACCGACGAAAAAAGGGCCAATCGGGGACTGGGCAAAGGCATGGACCGAAGACACCACGCCGCTGCGGGTGAGGAAAGTCCCGAAGATACATAAGAAAAAGGTGGAGAAAATGAGCACCATATTCCACACCTTCATCATGCCGCGCTTTTCCTGCATCATCACCGAGTGCAGGA
>JACQGE010000163.1 GCA_016199675.1 Acidobacteriota bacterium
ACTGGGTATTTTGCACCATGTTCGTCCCGGTTTTTTGTCCTATCCAGCGAGCCATCTGGTGCCTTATTTGCGGCGCAAGATGTATCCGCCTGAAAAATTCCCGAAGATGTATGCTTATCGGGACGTCCGGTCTCGATTCTTGGCGAAAGTGCGGCGCGCCTATCGGCGTCACTCCCCAATTGGTGAATCACTGAACTGGCAAGTGCTTCGGGAAAACGCCATGCGTTTGAGCCTTCCCGACAATTCGGTTGATGCGATTGTTTCCAGCCCGCCTTACTTCGGGGCATTGGACTATGGGCGGGACAATCGCTTGCGCCTTTGGTTTCTGGGCGTGCAAGATTACAAAGAAGTCGAGCGACAGCTCACGTCGAATGACCGAGTTTATGTGTCGCAGATGACCGAGGTGGTCAGAGAAATGTATCGGCTACTCAAGCCGGGCAAAGCAGCGGTTTTGGTTCTGGGGAACTATCAGCGGAACGGCACTGTTGCCGATTCTGCGGGGACGATTGCTGAAATTGCGCGGCGTCATTTGCCACACAAGTTCATTGTCGAGCAAATTGTCGATGACCCCATCCCTGACGAACGCAGAACTCGTCGCAGAACTCGCACCACGATGAAAGACCGCATACTTATTTTACGTCGAGTCGAGTAAGAATTCATTTCAACACTTAGAAATCTTGCGCCCCATCGGGGCTAGATTGCCGTCGTTACAACCGGTATACACCAACTGGGGAACCGCTCTAGTCGTGCCGATAATAAGTTGCAAGAGATGGGCCTTAGCCCCTGAGGGACCGACGATCTTCATGAACCTGCGCTTTCTTTCTGCTTCCGAAGACCGCTCAAATCGCGAAGAAGTTCTAAAACCTGTGCCATTCCGCGAATGTCCTCCCAGGCATATCGAGTCTTATAGCGCCAGTTGGGTCTTTCAAAGCTGGTCCCTGGGATGTTCTGCGGTTCCGTTTCCAGCCAAAGGTCTTCCAGGTTCACCAGTACCACCTGGGGAGGCTGTTCTGCCAGCCACGCCAGGCATCTTCGCAATAACAGCGGGGATTCTTCCCAACGGACCGGCGATGGCCCTTTCCCGGACAAAAATACCGCCAGCGCTTCCCGCGCGGCTCGCCGCGCTTCTTGTTCATGGCCCGCTTCCTCTTCTTTTACCAATCCCAGTTGAAGGCGATCTTCGATGTCTTTCCCCGTCAGAAAAGAGGCAAACGTTGGCATGTCGTGCGTGTTCAGACTGGCCACGCAATCGGGCTGGGGGGGGCGCAACGCCTGGGCGGGATCGGGCCATATCTCGTATTCCGCCACGTACAATTTCTGCACGCCATGGTGCGACATCATCGTATTCACATGGTGGGGAACCGTTCCCAGATTTTCTCCCACCGTTAACACTCTCTGCCGATGAGATTCCAAACTCACAATCGCGTAAAATTCCTCGGGCCGGTAGCGAACATAGACGCCATCTCTGGATTCCATGCCTTTGGGAACCCAGAACAAGCGGTGAAAACCCATAACGTGGTCAAATCGCAGCATTCCAGCGTGCGAAAACTGATGCCGCAGGCAAGAGATCACATATTCATAGCCTTGCTCGCGAATTTTTTCCGGATGGAGTGGCGGGGTTCCCCAATTCTGGCCTCCGGTGAAGACGGTATCGGGAGGCGCGCCCGTCGAGGCATTCACCGCGAATATTTCGCGGTACCGCCAGACGTCAAAGCCCTGTGGATGTACCCCCAGGGGAAAATCCAGATAGAGTTTCAGGCCAGCGCTCCGCGTTTTGTCGGCCAGCGCGCTGACCTGTTCTTCCGCCAGCCACTGGGCATAGAGATGATACAGCTTGGCATCTTCCGCGTAATCTCCTTTGCGCAATACGCCGCCGCGCAACCGTTCCGGCCATTCGGTCCAGGGAGATTTCCGCTGCTCCACGACCGCGCGAAACCGCGCGTAGTCCGCAGCTAAGGGATGCGAATCTACATGTCGGCGGAAGGCTATGCCTCGGTCCGATTTTTCTTGCGTCAGCCACTGGGCCATCTTCTCCAGAACCCGGCGCTTCAGCACGAACTGGCGCCGATAATCCACCAAGGGAGCCGCTCGCAATGCCTCGACTTCTTGCTGAAATTCAGAGGACTCCACGAGCTGCCGGGCGGCTGCGCAACGGGTAAATTCTTCGGCTTTCCTCGGGTCCACAAAAATTTCATTCCAAAACAGACGGCTGGCTGGCGAATACGGGCTGGGATCAAACAGCTCCTCTAAAAAAGCAGCATGTAAGGGAAGAGCCGACACCACTCCTCCACCCAGTTCAGCCACCCAATCCGCCAGTTCTTCGAAATCTGAAATATCCCCCCCGCCCCAGCTCCTCCCGGAGTGCAGCGCGTAGAGCGGCAGGAATACTCCCCAGGTCTTCCACCGTTCTTCATAAACCCGCTGGGGCGCCACGATAATCAGCGATTCAAAAATCTGGCCCCCAAACTCTAGCCGAAGCCGGTGGTACCCGGCAGGCAAACCCTCCGGCAACACCATCCTCTTGGCTACATAGCCGGTTCCTTCCAGTTGGATGGCTTTTTCTATCGGCGCCAGTTCCAGATCATAAGCCCATCTCTGCTCCAGGCCGTTTTCCAGCCGAATCTGGAAATCAGCCTGCCCGGAAGCGCGATGCGCCTCCAACCGTAACCGGGTCCTCGGCGGAACCCCGTCCCAGGCCACGATCACCGGCCTCAGCACGCGCCTCCATATCTGCTGGCGTCGCTCCCGCAAAGCCTCGCCGACGTGATCGAGATGCTCAATCGGTGCGCACAGAGCGCGTAACGTTCCCAGCAGCGACTCCGGCGAAGCCTCCCGAAACCGGCCAAAAGCATCGTGATAGGCAAGTTGAATGCCGTATAAGCGTGCCAGTCGCCGTAAGCCGCGTAACGATGCATCTCCCGTATTGATCTGAGCATTCATCGGCAAGAATCGGGAACCCTTGAAGTTAGTTTAGCACGCTAGTCCGCGGCCCAGCATCAACCGTAGGGATGGCACCCTATTAGGAAATGGGCTCCAAGCTCCAGCAGCCACATCTGTTCTCGATACGGTTGCTCGCCAAGAAAAAAGCTCAACTTGATACGGATTTATTTGACGCGGCGGAGACTTCTTGACCTCAAAGCAGGCGTCCTGCAACCGGACCACTTCTATGACGGGTGTCCCGTCCGGTACACACTGTTTACAGTAGGATAAGCCTATGCTAGTATATCTTTCACCAAGATGCCAGTTATAATTTATTGATTCTATGATACTTGCTGTTTATTTTGCTTACCGGCAATACGTCCGATGAATAGAAAAATCGCTCCGGTCGCGTATTACAAATTGCTTTTTCCTGACGATCCATTTCAAGAATATCTTTATGGCCGCTTCTAAATCACCGGACATGCGAACCCACTTGGATGGATTTCTGGAATATCTTCGAGTGGAAAAAGGATTGGCCAGAAATACTGTAGATGCCTACGAACGTGATCTCCAGAAATTCCGCCAGTTTTTAGAAAAACATGACTGGACTGTCGGAGAGGCCGGTCCGACCGGCATTCGCAAATTTCTTGCTGGTCTGGATCAGAAGCATTTGGATAGCCGCACCATAGCTCGCCAAATTGTGAGCTTGCGCCATTTCTATCGTTATTTGCGGCGGGAAGGCGCGGTGATTTTGAATCCGACGGAAAACTTGGAATCTCCCCGCATCTGGAAAGTGCTCCCAAAGTATCTCACCGTAGAAGAAACAGAGCGAGTGCTGGAACAACCATTGGCGGACACGCTCTTAGGCATTCGAGACCGAGCCATTTTGGAATTATTGTATGCTACGGGCCTTCGTGTGTCCGAACTGGCTTCTCTTCGCGTAGCGGACGCGAATCGGGAAGCCGGTTTTGTGCGCGCACTAGGAAAGGGAAACAAGCAGCGGCTGATCCCGATGGGAAAGTTGGCTGTGGTTGCCGTAGAAAAATATTTGATGGATTCTCGGCCTCGATTACTGGGTTTACGGCAGTCCCCTTATCTCTTTGTAAGCCATCGCGGAGGCCGCCTCACGCGGCAGAGCCTCTGGCTGCGCCTCAGCCGTTATGGGCGCCAGGCCGGCATCAGGAAACGGATTACTCCTCATCTGCTGCGCCACAGTTTTGCGACGCATTTGCTGGCCCGAGGCGCCGATTTGCGCTCGCTCCAAACAATGCTGGGTCATGCGGATATTGCGACCACGCAGGTGTACACTCACGTAGTAACGTCGCGTCTCCGCGAAGTTTATAACCAGTGTCATCCTCGCGCCTGAGAGAAATTCGCGGAGCCGCATTCCTATGCCCGATTACCTTTTCTTAATGGAAAGCCGCCTGAGTCCAGATCAGTGGCAGGCGGTCCAAAAAATGCAAACGGCAGCCTCTTCCTTAGGGATGAACCTGTACTTGGTCGGTGGCGCCGTGAGGGACCTCATTGGAGGGTTTCCTATCGAGGATTTGGATTTCGTGACGGAGGGTAAAGCATTAAAGCTAATTCGCGCCTTGGACCGCCGGGAAGTCCGTGTTTTGTGGCAGAATGAGGCGCTTCAGGAATCAGAGATTGAATTTTCTACGGGTGTTTTGGCCAGCCTTTGCACGGCGCGTTCGTCATCGGACACAAAGCCGTCATCAGGGGCCGCTCCCGCGACTATCCTGGACGATCTCAAGCGACGGGACTTTTCAGTGAACGCCATCGGCATTTCGTTGAATCCGCATTCGCTAGGACTCCTGTTGGATCCCACAAACGGCGTGGCGGATATCGAGAAAAAGGAAATCCGCACGCTGCGAAATTACAGTTTTCTGGAAGATCCGATTCGACTGTTTTGTGCCGTGCGTTTTCGGACTCGTCTGGGCTTTTCTTTAGATTCCAAGACCGCCTCGCAATTTCGAAACGCAGTAGAAGGAGAAGTTTGGGAGGAAATTTCCAAGGAAAGTCTGGCTCAGGAATTGCGCCAGATTGCCCGCGAAAGAGAACCGGCGGCCATTTTGAAGGAATTGGAAAAAGAAGGATTGCTCGCTGCCTTGAGCCCGCGGTTGCGCAAAAAAGGACTCGACTGGGCTGTCTTTTCCCGCGCCAGCAAATCTCGCCATGAACTGGATGAAGCCGGGTTCCATATCCGCTCTTTTCCTCTCCTGTTGTATTTGCTCACCCGCCAATTGTCACCCAACGAGCGGAGACAACTGGCGAAACGGTTGGGATTGAAAAGGCTAGAACTAGAAGCGTGGCGAAGGCTGGAAGAAGATACCAAACATCTGGCCAAAGAGTTGGCTGGAAAAGCGATGGATACGCCCCTAAAACTTTATCAGAGATTGGCGGCGACTCCTCCGGAGAAAATTCAGCTTTTGCTGATCGAATCTTCCGATCGCAAGGTTCATTCCCGCGTTAAGACCTACCTCCAACGCTACCTGCCTCTTCGCTCTAATTTACCAGTCGAAGGGCTTCGAGAACTGGGAGTGGCCCCTGGCGCTCCCCGGCATCAGAAAATTCTGGAAAGTTATTTTCAAGCACAACTCGAAGGGAAGTTGCGCACGCGCACCGACCAGATGCGGTTCTTGAAAAAGATGGTTCAAGAAAAAAAATAGTTGCCGCGAAGGCATCCCGGTTCTGTCCAACGGGATGATCACAGAGTCATATCGAACCTAAGTTGCTTCCTCCGCCCGAGTGACTTTTAATCGGGAAGGACATCCGCGGGATAAGCCTCCATTCCCATCTCCGAGAGATCCAGACCACGTATCTCATCCTCGGGATCGACGCGCAGACCCATAACTGCCTTGATGATAAACCATGCAATGAGGGTGAGTGTTAGCGTGAACGCCCCAACCGCCAACGTGCCAATAAGCTGCGCCTGCAAGGATGCAAAACCGCCGCCGTTGAACAATCCGTTGGCCCCGCCTCCGGGGGCGTCTGCCGAAGCAAAGAGACCGACTGCAAGCGTTCCCCAGATGCCATTCGCCAAGTGAACCGACAACGCGCCTACCGGATCATCAATCTTCCGTTTGTCGAAGAAGATCACAGCGAGCACCACGATGATTCCGGCAATCAGGCCGATGACGGCAGAAGAGGCTACGCTCACGTAAGCGCAGGGAGCAGTGATCGCGACCAGCCCAGCGAGAGCGCCATTCACGGTCATTGTAAAATCGGGCTTGCCCAGCATAACCCAAGCCAGGACGGTCGAACTTAATATCGCCGTAGCGCAAGCCAAGTTGGTGGTGATCACAATATGGGAAATCGCTGTGGGATCGGCAGCCATCGTGCTGCCGGGATTGAAACCGAACCAACCCAGCCAGAGGATCAATCCTCCGAGGAACACCAGTCCCATGCTATGGCCCGGGATCGGCTTAATGGTGCCATTAGGCCTATACTTTCCAATCCTGGGGCCTAGAAGAAGTATCCCAGCGAGACCAGACCACCCCCCGACAGCGTGAACGACAGTCGAGCCGGCGAAATCCCGCATTCCCATTCCGGCCAGCCATCCACCACCCCAAATCCAGTGTCCCGTGATCGGGTAAGATAACCCGACCAGAACCAATGTAAAGATCATGAAGGATTTGTAATGAATTCGCTCGGCTACGCATCCCGAAACGATCGTGGCGGCGGTTCCGGCAAAGACGAGCTGGAAGAAAAATTTCGCCAGCAGAGGCACACCTGTCCAATTGAGAGAGGTATAGACACCCTGATAGACATCGCCTGTGGCTGGACTGTTGTCCGCGCCAGCAACCAGCCAGCCGCTCATCCCCAGGAAAGAATTACCATCTCCGAACATGATCCCGAATCCCACGAGCCAGTAGGCGATAGTTGAGAAAGCGAAAACCACAAAATTCTTTCCCAGGATGTTCGTGGCGTTCTTCGCGCGGCAAAGTCCAGACTCGACACATCCGAATCCGGCATTCATCCAGAAAACCAGAAACGCAGTCACCAGCACCCAAACGGTGTCGAGCATCACTTTTAAGTCCGCAGGCGCAGGTCCTGCATCCGGTTCTTGTGCGAATGCGGTACTGCTGAAAATCAGCGCCAACAGTATGGCCAGCGGAAACCATCTGCGC
>JACQGE010000169.1 GCA_016199675.1 Acidobacteriota bacterium
CCGAACCGCCCAATGCGGTCTGGATTAATCCGCCGAAACCGAGCGACGCAAACAGAGATCTACAGTAATTACCCAATGGCCAGTGTCTCAAAACTATTGACAGGCTCCGTCATGGCTGGCGGCTTCCTCGTCCCGCAAATAACTATATAATGATTTAGTTTCAAGCTAGAGAAACGCGTGTCCGATTATATTAGACAGGTCGACGCCCATCGAGACACGCCGAAGAGAGGAGCAGCTACGTGCTGCGCGAGGACGTCGGTAATAACGAGTAGATTTTGAATGACTGATAATCTGATTCCTTCTTCAACCGATACACCTGCCCAAACTGGTCCCACCCCTATTGAAGGGGAAGACGATATTTCCTTGCTCGACCTTGCGCTAGTTCTCGCAGAAAATCTCCGCCTTTTAATCCTGGTTCCGCTCGCCGCAGGCGTGGTGGCACTTGGGATCGCTTACCTGACGACCCCTATCTTCACTGCAACGACGCGCATCCTGCCGCCTCAGCAGCAGCAAGGCGCTTCGGCATTATTGGCCGGGCAATTTGGCGCGCTCGCTGGCCTTGCGGGCGCCGCCGGAATCAAGAACCCAGCGGATCAATACGTGGCGCTTCTCAAGAGCGGGCCTGTATTAGATGCGATGATTGAGCGTTTCAAGCTCAAACAACTCTGGGACGTGAAGTTCACAGTGGATGCGCGCCAGAGACTCGATAGCCTTACAAAGGTTACGGCCAGCGCCAGGGACGGCATCATCTCGATCGAGGTCGATGACCCGGACCCGAAGCGCGCGGCCGAGATCGCCAATGCATACGTGGAGGAGCTACGCAATCTTCTGAAAACGCTCGCCGTAACCGAGGCCGCACAGCGGCGGCTATTTTTCGAGGGGCAACTCAAACAGGCGAAGGACAATCTGACCAAATCGGAGATTGCACTGCGCGGGAGCGGCATCAGCGAAGCTAACCTGAAAACGGTACCGCAATCAGCCCTGGAAGCGCTTGCGCGGATCAGGGCCCAAATTACCGCTCAAGAAATCAGGCTTGCCTCGATGCGAACATCCATGACCGATTTAAACCCTGCTTTCAAAGTGGCGCTTCAAGAGCTTGCCGCGCTACGGGCGGAGCTCTCGAAGGCAGAGCAAAGCAATTCGAGCAAAGCAGGTGGTGATGGTGCCGACTATATCGCGAAATTCCGCGACTTCAAGTACTACGAAACGCTTTTTGACCTGATGGCGAAGCAATACGAGGTCGCGCGGCTTGACGAGGCGCGTGAGGGGGCAGTAATTCAGGTGCTGGACCCCGCGCAGCCGCCTGAGCGCAAGTCCAAACCGGCAAAAGCTAGATCAGCCGTACTCACCACACTGGTCACGTTTTTCATCATGCTGGTCGTGGTGTTTATCCGCCAAGCGCTGCGCAATATGGCAAACCAACCGAAATTCGCCGAGAAATTCGGGCGCCTACGCCGATTGCTCTTACTGCGAGGCGCGTAACCGGCACCGGTAGCGAACTGACGCAAGAAGCTAAGAGCTGGCGCGGCTCAAGGAGACCTTGGGCGAGATAACCATGTGCTGCAAGCCGATGCGATTAGGAGAATGAAAGCCGGCCTCCCTTTAGACCCCAAGAAATACAGGGCAACCTCAAAATGTGTTCAGCATACTAAGGAGCGTTTCATGGGCAAGTATGTTCAGCGGATGCTCCATATTTTGTTTCAATGCCAGGATAGCGGAACAAGACCTTCCATAAGCAAAATCGTCTTACGCCACACGAAAGAGAATCCTGCTGGCTTAGCCCTCCTTTCTTTCGCGTTTGGTTCTGGCCTGTTGTTGCCATTGGATTGCTATGCCTACATCGACCCGAATATGGGTGGATATTTGTTTCAGTTGTTATTTCCCTTGCTAGTGGCGATTGGCGGGCTGTGGAGCATATTCCGGCAACGTATCGGAGCACTATGGAGCCATATCTTCCGAAGACGTGACAAGCGCGTATGAGAAGTCGGCCATTTACACTCTGGCGTGCAGAAATTATGGGCGCGCTGCTCATGCCTGCTATTGCTATGGTAGGGGTTGCGCTTCCGTTAGGTTTTATCAGTCAAGTTGATGGTTATCTGAAATACCTTCAGCCCATGGATTTACTCCCCATCTATGCATGGGGGTGGATTATTTTTGGGCTGGTCGGGCTGGCAATGGCGCTAACGACGACAGTGCCGGTGATGGCGGGTGCTTGGCTCTTGCGTCATTCTCCAGCGGACTGGGCTCGGCGGATCGGCGCATGGTTGTCCCTCTCGATCATCGCGATCTCCGTGCTCAAGGATGCCAAGATATGGTTGGAAGTCAATGGGTATGCGCTCGGCGCCTCGATGGGGCAGGTCAAATGGGAACTAGCTTATCTAGTGGCTGGCGGTAGCGCTGTGTGGATCTGGTATCGTCGCGCACTTCCTGATGGTCTACGAGATTTAGCCATTTTTGGGGCGATTGCGGGTTTGGCCATTATGCTAATGGCAGTGCTTTGGGGATCGATCGCACGTGGTATATCAGATGTACGACCCACAACAACCGAGCTCACCTCCACGCTGGGGCAGGCGACAAGGCGACCGAATATTATTTTGCTCACGGTCGATGCGTTGGCTGCTGACCATATGTCGCTCTACGGTTACGGTCGAGCAACCACGCCAAATCTAGAGCGCCTGGCGAACCAAGCGAGCGTATTTGATTGGTTTTATGCCAACAGTAATTTCACCACCTCAACGATCGTCTCTATGATGCAAGGGATCAGGCCTTGGTCTCATCGTGCGTTACAAAGTCTCGCTTCGCCCAATAGTGATCTCGGCAATGACAATCTGGGACGACGACTAAAAAATGCCGGTTATCAAACTATGATCGTGGCGACCAACGACCACGCGGCGCCACATGGGTATGGTGCCACGTCATGGGTAGATATGATCGCCTATAGACGTATTAATTATGTTTTTCCATTTCCTGATTTCTTTGTACGATCTCGGCCTGCAATGTCCGTTCTCGATTTGGGTATTTTGACCGCATTTTCTGAATTGCTTAACTCGTACTATTCGACTATTCGAATCAAGACTATTGCCGACCATTTTGACCCGGAAATCGCACTTTCGACGGCGCGGAGCTTTGTCATACGCAGAGACGCAAGTGTGCCATTCTTCCTATGGGTCCATCTGTTCCCGCCACACGCGCCCTATGCTACGCCACCTCCGTTTGTCGGTCGTTTTGACCATCGCCCCGAAGCGCGGAGCTGGTTAGATTCGTCGCCTCTCGACAATTTCCAGGTCAGGAAGGACGAACATTTTCCGGATCGTTATGTCGGGCGCTATGATGAAGCGATCGCTTATATGGATTACCATGTCGGGCAGTTTATGAATTGGTTAAAGACCCACGGGCTGTTTGATGAGAGCTTAGTGGCAGTCACTGCCGACCATGGTGAAAGCTTTGTCAAGGGTTACGGTTCTCACGGGGGCCCAATGCTCCACAACGCGCTAATCCATATTCCGTTTCTCTTGAAGGAACCTGCCCAGCAGGTTGCTAGGCGTGTAAATGAGCCAGCGGAACAAATTGACTTGATGCCCACCATTCTCGATCTAGTCGGGATTCCCGCTGAAGGCAAGGGGGAGGGGCGCTCACTGAAGCCCGCCATGCGGGGTAAGCCGCTGCCAGGGGCAGTATTTTCAATGAATTTCGAACAGAGTGGTCGCGATAGTGGCTTGTCCACAGGCAGCGTAGCCATGATTGAGGGGCGTTGGAAATACGTGCATTATCGTGGAAAAATCAGTTATCCGATGATGTCGAAACTGGAAGACTCGCTATATGACTTGGAGTTAGATCCAGGAGAGGAGATAAACCGTATTCCTACGCATCCAGAAGTTGCAACAAAAATATTGGCACGAATTCAAGAGGAATTACGCCAACACGGCGGGTCTGTGAAATGAATGTTCACGAGAACAATGCGTTGCCCCCGCAATTTTCACCAAGTCTAGGATTTCACCGATTACGGAACCTTCGTCGACTTTGGATAGACCTTTCTAGCGGAAGCCAAGGGCTAACGGGTGCATCAAATCGCCTCATCAGCCAAACTGATTATCAAACAAATCTACAAGTGCACTAGCGCCGATTTCGCCGGATCGATCGACATTGAAGACCGTTTTCAGGCGTAGGCGCCGCAGCCTTTCTGAGTATCGGCTTGTAGCATTAATTAGTCGTTCCGACTCGCTACAAAGAGCGGCCCAATCGCCCGGCGCGACGATTGCGCCAAGGTCTTTGCGCACCGATACTTCGATCGGTTCCATGGGTAAGTTACCGTATTCTGGATTGTTGACCTTGCGCGGAACGTTAATGAAGAGCACCGGTTTCCCCAGCCCCAGCGCGTATTCCAGCGCCGCGCCCGACCAATCACTTATCATCAAGTCCGCATTGAGCAATGACCGCTGGGAGGCAATTTTTTCTTCGAGCGTAAAGTTATCGTTCCCATAAAAACGCCGAGCCAGATCGTCCAGCGCTTTCGAACACCTCTGCCGGGTTCGTG
Organism: Acidobacteriota bacterium; assembly: GCA_016199675.1. Taxonomy (GTDB): domain Bacteria; phylum Acidobacteriota; class Terriglobia; order 2-12-FULL-54-10; family 2-12-FULL-54-10; genus JACQGE01. The sequence continues at coordinate 4,535 of JACQGE010000169.1, forward strand.
GGTGCGGTCGAACGGTTACGCGGTATCCTGCCTCGAGCAGCGCATTCACCACAGGTTCGCCAACGGTCTCGAGTATCGCGTGTTCCCCCCAGGACGGGGCGAGAAGAATGTGAGGAATAGCTCGATCCACTTGGGTAATAGCGGGTGAGTCCCTCAGAATTGCATCAAGCCGGCCGTACCCATGTTCTATGAGATTCTTAACTCGCAACCCATAGATATTCTCTGTCGCTCTCGTCTCTACAACATGGTGAGGTCCGGCACAGAAGATCGTATCGAAATGGTCAAATGCTCCTTTTCGGTAAGCCATATGCGTGCTCACCAACGAGTGCTGTACATAGACGTAATGAACGCCGGGTAGCCTTGTTCGCTTGATATGGAACATGTTCAAATCGGGCATCGTCATAATAACGAGCGAATTTCGCAAGGTCTCGAAGAACATTATTCGGGTCGCCCCCGCACCGATGCCGTATGCGTCCACATGTGGGTCGCCCATCTTTAAAATTGGGTCTCGCGCGCTGGAAGTAACATAAGCGATCTGCCGTCCAAGCCGTCCTGTCAGATCATTGACGATCGGTTCGAAATGCGGCCACGAGGAATGATCTTCTGCGTAGAAGACGATTCGCGGATCAGCGTTGCCGGCTTGAAATCGGCGGAGCTCCATATACTCCCTGCCAAACCGGCGCAATCCTCCAAGCATTGCACTTACCTATCTTCCCGGATCGTAAAGGCGCTGCAGCGCTCCTGTATTGAGCATTTCGCCATACATGCTCAAGTCTTCTACGGTGTCAATCTCGATCCAACCGTGGTCCACTAGCGCGGCTTTCAGTCTCACGCCGCACTCGATCAAATGCTGCAGGTAACTGGTCATGTACATATTGGGCAGTGCAGCACCGTCATAGCGCCTATTAGGATCGAGCCGCTGGTATCGATCGACAAATTCGGCACAAAATCCTGCGGACACTTTTGTCAGCCCGATGTACTGCCCTTCAATGTCATCAAGTGACTTCGGCTTCTTCCCTAATTCAATTATGTAGCCATCCTTGTCGAACTTCATCGTCTCTGCTTTTTCTAGCAGGTCGCCCCCGCGGGCCTCCCACAACTTTCGCCAGCCACGGTCCACAGCGGTGGATAAGCTTGCTTCGGATGAAGCAATCACGCCTAACACCCTGCTTTCATACACTATGTCAGCATAGGCGATGAGGACGTCATCGCGCCCGTCAATCACCTCCGCCGCGCACATGAGCGTCGCAACCATGTTGGTCTCGCTCCACCTGGGATTGTGAATCGTTCGTACCCCTAGGTTTTCAATCTCATCCGCGCGGTAGCCTGTGACAATGGTAATGTCGGATACGTCCATCGCCTTCAATACTGCCATTTGACGGACGAGCAGCGGTTTCCCGGCAAATTCAACCATACATTTAGGCCGGTTATCGGTCCAGGGGCTTAGGCGCTTGCCACGGCCAGCAGCGAGAATGACGGCCTTCATCTTCCGGTGCTGCGGAACAGGCGGGTGAGAATTTCACGATCACGCGGGGATGGGGTGCCGCGCTCCATATGCCACATGATCCCCCAATGGGGCAATTGGCGATGTGTAATCGCTTCAACCGTCCCGTCGCTCGCCAGCGCGCAGGCCACAAGATCGCCCACTAATCCGTCCCTGAAGAGTCCAAGATTGTGGTAGCTATTGACATACTCGGCCTGTCCAAACGGTATGACCGAACCGGGCTGCGCCGCAATCGAATGCTTGGGCACGACATGATTTTGTACCGCCACCACCTGTGCGCCGTAATATTTCGCCATCATTTGCATTCCACGACAAACACCCAATACGGGCAGCTTTCTTTCGGCGGCGTATTCTAGCAACACCGATTCCAGTGCATCCCGTTCCGGCGCCGGGTCTGTCGCGTTAGGGACGAACGCAAGATCGTTCCCACCGGTGAGCACGATCCCGTCCAACCGGAGGTCTTTCACAGAAGAAATCGGGTCGACAAGAAGGTTAGCTAACGGGATAACGAGATAATCGTAGGCGCCTAAGAGCCCCGCCCAACGTTGATCCAGGCCGTCGCGGCGTTCGCCAGTATTTTGGTCTATAGAGACCCGTTGCGTTAGTCCGAGTCGAAGCTGTCTGCTCATTTCTCGACTATCCTGATCTGCCGAGCAGCGCAATTGATTTCAAGAAGTCGCGCGTGCGAAATCCGCTCGTACAAAGATTCGCCGACACCGATAGCCGCAGGAAGTCCGAAACTGGCAGCCCGTATCGCCATATGCGAATTTACCCCCCCATACATCGTGACCAGTCCGACGATACCGCGTGTGAAAATCCAGTCGTACCCGGGGTCCGCGCTTGGAAGGACAGCAATTTTTCCTTTGAGCCAGTCAGTGGCCCTCGCCGAACCGCCAGCAGCTAGGCGAATCTCCGCCTGCACAGCCTTACGCGTGACAAAGTTCGGCTCGCAAGGCGGCTGCTCGAAGCGCAAGAAATCGATTTCGGAGCCGATTTGGCTGGGAAGAGAGGTCGCCTGCATTCTTTCGAAGTCCCTGCGACGGCTCGCAATTGCGGCGCGAAGAGATTCGCACGCGCCGATAGCCGACATGCTGCGGGCCGCCTGTATTTCTCGGATATCCAGGTGTGAAATATCGTCCCTCGACGAGCCTTGGCCTTCTCCAAATTCGGCCAGTGCATCCAGTGCGAGACTCAGATTCTTTGAGAATGAGAACTTCGACCACTCGCGTCCTTCAATGGCCTTGCGCAACATCAATTCAAAATTGGATGCGTCAAACCGCACCCCAAGATTCTCCAGCGCGACCTCTATCCGGTGACGCGTGGAAACATTCCATTGTCGCTGTTTCTTCCTCCTTGCGCCAAACGATGCCGCAATCATAGGTCGCAGGATAAGCTTCGCTTCTTCCCGATACGTCGGCGACAAAATATCATACGTCCCAGGCCGAAGGTGTCCGTACGCACCAACGAAGTGGGCCCAATCGCGCTTGCCGGACTTGACAAGATACGCATCCCGTTGCATCTCATTAGCTGGTGTATGGACGGATTCCAGGAATGCAGCCTTATGCGACTCGCTTAAGATCCCGCAGGACACCATCGAATCAAGAAATCCAACCGCGATGAATCCGCTACGGGCAAGCGAAGCAAATGCTGGTGTCCCGAACCGTCGAGCATCGTCCAGCAACGCGACGGCACGAGGCAAGGGATCTTTGATTTTCAACAGGCGCGAACGGCGGGCATCGAGGGTCTCGATTCGGCTCCGCGCGACGGCCGTATTATTCAATCCCCGCGTTGTTAGCTTAGCGAGGGATCGTCGCAAAGTCCCCATTTCACTGGCAGAAAACCCTTCCTTTAACAACTCGCGGGCGCGGCCTTCGAAATTGAATTGCAATGAAGTCACAGCGATCTCGAATTCGACTTTGTCATGCAGTTCCGGGTGCAGCTCCAGTTTCGCGAGATAGAAGTTGACCAGTTTTTCTGATAGGTTGCGCGGAATGTCTGCTGGTATGAACGAATTAAAGCTGGCGCGGACGTCAATGTAGGGGTGACCGACAAACTCAACTAGTAGCGGGCAGGGTCGAATATCACAATAACCGTACTCCGCCCGTGCTTGTGCCCAGACCTCGTCGGTAATCAGCATTCGGTACAGCGACAAGGCTAGTCTCCGCGGCTTCACACCGATCATTTCGGCTGGATTCCAGTCCGTCATAACGCTATAGCGCGCCCGCTCTCCCATGATCAAGCCGCCAGGTTGCCGCAACGAGCGAAACTGGCGTTTTGCGACAATCAACGCGGAATAAATCTCGTCGTCCAAAACTCTTGCGTGATGCGTCTCGCGTACCATAGGACGAACCTGAAGGACGTGGATCTTGCCATCCGCGGTTTGGGCAAATTCGATGTCGAGGGAATCGTAACCCACCAAAGCCTCTATCTCGCGGACAGCCGCTGCCACTCCGCGCAGCGCGCGGGGGATATGCCTTTCGGGGCAATCCTTACGGACATAGACTGTCCTCAAATGGCGTCCTGTTCCGGAAGTCACCGAATCGGTAAACGACGTGAGGTCGTCAAAATTGAAAACATAATACGGTCCGTGTACCGCTACCGTCCGTGTCATGACAACGCCGCTGATAACCACACCGCTTAGCATCGACTGCACCAGCACCTGGTTGCGAGCAGACTTGCGTCGATATGATTTCAGAACAGAGTCAACAGCCCGTCGAATTCGCGCATGCCTGGCGGGGACCCCCTGTATAGAAAGGTGAGTGCCAGCACCGGATTCGGCCCAGGTATCCTCACTGATTGCGCTGCTTCGTACAATCAAGGTATCACCGCGAAATTGTGCAACAATATCCTTAACAATCCTTGTGCTATCAGCAAACCACTCTCGCTCGGCAAAGCAAACCATTTTGCCGATCTTGCCAATTCTGAGCAGAGGCCGCAAACGTTCCAAGGTCTCAGCTTTCGTGCCGAGAACAAACCGGGCGAGGTCTTGCGGTGCGTTCAATTCAGCCCAGTCGCCCATCACGTCGATATAACCGCTGGAGAACCCTTCTCGTAGCAAGTGCCGGAGCACATCAGGAACGTCCCGCCCAAGATCACTTCCCCTACCATGCAAGAACTCCGTCACTGCAACTGCCGCATCTGGCGAAAACTTTACGACCCCCGCAAATTCGGCGTCCGCCACCGAGGAATCAATCGACTTACCTACATCCCCAACCGCATTGCCGCTGAACACTACCTTCTCTGCAATCTCGATGTCATCCTGCGATCGCGCTTCGTAGCGTTCGCGCCAATGCGTATCGACTGCAAGGCAGACATCAGCTTTGCTCGCGGCAAGCCGTTCAACTAGCCGCGGGCGAAACACCACATCCGCGTAGCTGACCATCACGGAGACCTGCGCGCGCAAATCGGCACACGCGAGCGATCCGGCCGGGCCGGTCTCCTTCCAACGCGGATTCAGGACCGTTTGAATGGTCGGGTACGCCTTTACCACCTCATCCATCTTATAGCCGCCGACAAACAAAATCCGCACATCCCCAAGTCGCTCGAATGCGTTGAGTTGCCAGTCGAGCACTCGCCCATGCCTGGGCACCGCCGTTAGCGCAGAGGGAAGACTCGAATTGCGGCCTTGGCCGGCACCAAGAATCACGGCGCAATGCCGGCTGCCGGAGGCGCGAGCCGATATCGGAGCGGAACGCCTACGCGCCATCTGCAAAGATCTTCTTCAAGGCTACAGCCCGCAACTCATCCACCATAAAGTGATAGGTAATTCCGACAGACAAATCTTGAGCGCGCCCGGCAAACAACGCCGGGTCGGAGCAGTCAGAGAGCAGGCGTAGCAACGTTCTCATTCTTAGTACCGGATCGACAAAACCAAACAACGTGCGGTACAACGTCTGGTCGTCGGGCCGATTGCGAGATGTCACGGCTATCCTGAGCGGAGCGACTTCCCACGCGAAAACTACGTCGCCAGCGTCAATCCCCTTGTCCAGGAAAAACGCCGTCGCACCAGGTCTCCCGCGAACGAGAGTCGACCACAGCAAACCGTCCGCCCCTCTGACGTGCGGAAGGTAACCGGGATGAATGTGCAGGAACCGAACACCGCGAATATCAAGAAGCTGCCGTGGAACAATCCCGCCCCCGGTATAGAGCAGTGTCTTATCCGGATGATTCTGGAGCGACAAAGCCAACACAGGATCTTGGTACCCTTCAACGAGAAGGTACTCGATGTGATCAGAATATTGGTCGAACGCAAAGTGGCCATACATCTCGTCGTACAATTCCCCGGCGTTTGCCTCCCATTCTGCGATTCCATTCACCACAGCCGTAACGAGATCCGGATAGCGCCGCCTGACTTGGCGCGGCCAATAGTTATGTGACAAGTCCTGTGCCTGGCGCGCGTATATGGTCCGCAATCCAGCGGGGAGCCATCGTCCAATGCTATGGCCATTATCACTACGCGTACTCGACACTAGTAATATGATTCTCTCTGGCTGAAGACCTGCCTTTCGCAACCCGCACAAATACGCGCGTGCTATGGGCCCATCATAGGCTAAGATTGTTAGCGGCAACTTCCTCACACTACTTAACCGAGGCAACCAATGCGTTTGCCGCGGTACGCAGTTCGTTACTCATAGGGAGCTTGGTCGCCTGATCCTGCGTTTTGTTCAAGAGGGTGAAAACACCATTCAAACATTTAAGCGCGACACCACGAACATTTTCGTCCGCATGTCCATGCAATGTCGCGAACCTCAAGAATGCAGCCGCTAATTTTGCCTGTTCTACTTGGGGTAATGGTGCAGCGCTACTGGACTTCACCCAATCTTGGCAATAACGATCCAAAATCGTTGGCGCCAACGCCACTTTGCGGCAAAGTGCGTTGATAAGAGCGACTCTTGGTGGATCAAGAATCAAATCATCATCGAGCAAACATCGAACTATTTCGGCGACATCAATTTCGCCAGCGCAGCTAGTGCAGGAACTGACAGCGCTACCCACCAGGTTTCTAACCTGATTGACAGTAATGTTGACAAGCTCCATCAGCGGACTTCACTCGTTTGGTCAGGAAAGGTCAGCAAAAAGTGGGGGTTCGATGCTGAACGCCCCTGCGGAGTTTTCGACTGCGGCGTGCGTGCGGTGCTTTTCACGAACGCGACGCACTACGTTACCTTAATTCCTTTAGATTCAGTTAGTTGGACAACTACCCGCGAGCCAATACCGTCTGCATGGACATTTAGTTCCGCTAAGACGATCATATTGTAGGGGATTTCGGCGGGGGGGACATTCGGTCCATACTCGATTTGCCTTTCGGCGAGTCATTGAACGCTTGGCTCAAGAAAACACGCCTGAAGACCGAGCGCCAAGAGCAAGATACGACCGCTCATCAATGGACGGATCGGCACATCCATTCGGTCGGAGAAGCTGGTTTTCCCATGCTCGATATTTATCGTCGAAATCAGCGCGGGCTCGATATTGAAGCAATTCGGAAGGTCGCAGACAGAATCAATGAACGCGATGAATCGGGGAGTCTGAAGGGAGGAAGAAATGTCGGACGAACTGTACGCCGACCGCATCGCTGAGATCGCGGTCACGGGCACGGTAGTGAGGCTGGATCTGATGAGCCTGTCTGTCACCGAGCGCGACGCAAACAAGCAGCCCAAGCCAGTATTCAGGCAACGCGTCGTGATGCCCGTTGAGGGATTCGTCCAATCCTTCGCGCTGATGACGCAGGTCATGCAGGAGCTCGAGAAGAAAGGGCTCATCCGCCGCGGCGAGCCTCCCGAGAAGGCAGGTGGCGCAACCATCAAGCCGGCCGGCGGGGACGGTCCGCCAAATTCTAAGCCGGGCTAACCACCGCTTTGCCGTGCGGCTTCCTTGCTGAAAACCAGGATGTACCGTTTTTCTCAACCTATGAGGGGAGGGATGACCGAAAACTTTCGCAGGTGGATGTCGAAGCCGACGTGACAGGCAGGACCAGGGGAAGGAAGCCTGAGTTGTCTCCAAGTCCTTGAAGAAAGCAAAGAACTAAAGGCATGCCGGTGCAGTGCATCAGGCCCAGAGGTTTGCCGCTGGACAGCAGACCTGCTCGGCGGCTGCAATAAGTGCTACACGTCTGCATACAACATCGCCTGCCAAGCAGCAGGCCATCTAATCAAAAATTATGGCGGTTCTAATTGCCCTCGATTATCGAGTAAGCATTTCTGACGACGTATTGTCCAGACTCTCCACGGATGCCCATATACTCAGGATCGGTCCGGACAGCGACGGAATTCGCGCTATCGCGGATTGGTTACAGACAAGCGCGACTGCAGATACCTCCTATTCCTCGCTCGAACTTATTTCCCACGGTTCGCCCGGAAGCGTCCTGCTTGGGAACGCCGAGCTTTCGTCGGATACCCTCGCTGTATACCACGACGAACTGAAAACCATCGGGAACTCACTCGCCGGCGGCGGCGACATCCGTTTCTACGGGTGGGATATCGGCGAGGGCGAGGCCGCACGCTCGTTCCTTCAGACCTTGTCCGACATCACCGGCGCGGATATCGCCGCGTCGGACGATCCCACCGGCCCATCGCACTTAACCAATCGTGATTATCTGGATGGCGCGGTGTCGTCATTCGTCTTTGTCGATGCTCAAGTCCAGAATATCGAGACCCTACTTTCGGATTTCGGCATCAATACAAAAGTCGTGGTGCTCAACGCCAATGAGGACGGGTTCGCGCAAGTTCGCAGTGCGCTCAAGGACGTTACCAATCTTGACTCAATCCACATTGTCTCGCACGGATCAGTGGGCGCGCTTCACCTGGGCACGACCACGCTGACTGAAACAAATTTGGCCGAGCATGAGGCAGAACTAACCGCCATCGGGTCTGCGCTCTCCGAGACGGGCGACATTCTGCTGTATGGATGCGACATAGCACAAGGGGAAGCTGGCGCGCAGTTCATTCAAAAATTAGCTGAGTTCACGGGTGCCGATGTCGCCGCGTCATCAGATCTGACCGGTACCCTGGCGCTTGGCGGCAATGCCACGTTGGAAGCGAGTGTTGGCGAAATTTCCACTGCGCCTATCCTTGCCCAAGAGGCGCTGGACGCAAACGGGTTGCTGTTGACCAAATATACGTCGTCATACGGAGCATCGACAACTAATTGGGTGAATTTGACAGCTGGCACTCATACCTTTGAGATCAATGGGGTTCCGGACGGTTACCAGGTCGCATTCTTTAAGAATAATGTCTTCTTAGGATGGAAACAGGATGTTTGGTATGACGACGCGGATTGGACCGTTGCGGTATCGACAACGGACGTAATCGAAGCGGATATCTATAACTCTTCGTATGTCTATCAAAACCAATTGCACAAGTGGGTAAGAGACGCTTTCGTCCCTACCGCGCCCGGCACACCGGATCTGGCTTCGGGCAGCGATAGCGGCAGGTCCAATACCGACAATGTCACGAACGACACGACGCCGGCGTTCAGCTGGACGGCGGCAACGGACAGCCAGAGCGGAGTGGTCGACTATGCCTGGAAAGTCGATACC
>JACQGE010000170.1 GCA_016199675.1 Acidobacteriota bacterium
GGCGGAAGATCATTACGGCGACATGGACTTCAAAGTCGCCGGAACCAGCCAGGGCATTACCGCCCTGCAGATGGACATCAAGGTGGGCGGAATTACACCAGCGATTATGGCCGAGGCCCTCGAACAGGCTCGCAAAGCCAGGCTCGCCATTCTCGAAAAAATGGTGGAAACCATTCCCGAACCCCGCACCGCCATATCTACATATGCGCCTCGCATCTTCACCATCAAGATTGACACCGACAAAATCCGCGATGTGATCGGGCCGGGCGGGAAGATGATCCGTTCCATCATCGAGCAGACCGGAGTCAAGATCAATGTCGAGGACGATGGGCGAATTAACATTGCATCGAACGATGAAAGCTCCGCTCAAAAAGCTATCCAGATCATTCATGACCTGACCGCTGTCGCCGAGGTCGGCAAGACTTATCTAGGCAAAGTCTCGCGACTAGTGGAGTTCGGGGCGTTCGTGGAGATCATTCCCGGCACCGATGGATTGCTCCACATCAGCGAGGTGGCGGAGCACCGTATCCGCAACATCCGCGATGAGCTGAAAGAAGGGGATCAGGTTTTAGTGAAGGTGATTAGCGTCGAGGGCAACCGCATCCGGCTCAGCCGCAAAGCAGTTTTGCGCGAGCAGCAGCAAAAGCGCACCAGCAGCGGACATTAAACCGGGTCGCGACGGTTCTTGTACCAACTTCGCTCGGATCAATGTAAGCTGTTCTGGAGCTCCCGTGAAGTCCTTTGGCTCGAGCGGAGAAAAAGATTAGCTGGAGAAAAAAGTGATTGTACTTATTTGCGCACTATTAGCGGTTGGGGCGATCGGCTTTACTTTATTGGTGCGTGAGCGCGATATTCCACCAGCGCCTGTCGAAAATCCTGAGTTAAAACATCTGGAGAACCGGCGGCAGGTACTCTATGAAAATTTGCGCGACTTACAGTTTGAGTACCATCAAGGGAAGCTCTCCGATGCGGATTACCAGGCGCTGAAAGCAGGCTTTCTAAATGACCTGGCAAATTTGATGGCTTCCATCGAACAGTTGCATCCAGAGACAGGAAAAATGGAAGAGGAAGCAGTTGCCGGGAATTTGATTGTAAAACATAGACCCTCATCGAAAGACCAGAGCGGCTCTTTGGTTTGTTTTGCCTGCGGCGCGGAAAATCCAGTCCATCATCGTTTTTGCGGGCAGTGTGGGGCAACTTTGCCGGAAAAATAACGAAGAGGCGGTTTGAATTTTCCGCCGCGGGTATTTCCCTCCCGATAGACATCTTCTACCCCCGGCACTCTAGGCCACTGTTTTTTTGCGGGGGGTTTTGGGGGATAAAATAAGCGGGGTTATTCCTTAGAAGGAAGCGGCGTATCTTTCAAGAGAATCCGAGGGGAAGGCCAGTCGGGCGGCACCTCTCCGGCGTTCAACTGTTGTTGCAGCGGTTCCAGTGACGCCAAAATGGCGGCCACGTCCACGGAATCCTCTTCCCGTCCGAAGCCAGACAATTTGTCAACCCCTGCGGCCAGCAGGCGGCGCGCCCCCCGCAAGTTTCCATGGCGTAAATGATGGAAAGCGACTGCAACTTGAATCAGACCCTGAAGGAACTTCTTCTCATCACCGGAAACTTGCAGCCATACTTCCTCTAATACTTCGTGGCAATCGAAAAATTGCTGCCGGTTGAAAAGCGCGATTCCTTCTTCAAAACGTTTTCTTTGGTGTGAAGCCCATCGAGAAGTCATTGGCGCGCAAAGTCCCTTTGCAAGAAAGATTCCCGCCTGCTGTTTCATGCTACCAGCAGGTTGTGCAGCCAATCAACAGGCGCATCTTTACGGCTGTGCTGCATTGCGCGCGAAAGGGGAGAGTAATTAGGATACCGGTATTTTTCTTTGCCGCTTATTTTCAGCATAGTTTCTCTTGGCTGGTCTTTGGTATCATCGGTATCATCATTATTTGTGATTTCGAAGGGCAAAGGTTTTATGAATCGGATGCGATTTACGGCAGAGCAGGAGATGCTCCTACGGGAACTGCTGGAAGCTGGGGCAGTTCTGATCGGAGACGCCGTTCGCGCCCGCTTCGGGTTGAATTCTCCGATCTATTTTGATCTTCGGGAAGCCCTTTACGCTCATCCGGAGTTGCTTTGGAAAGCAGGCCGGGAGTTTGCCCATAAAATCTGTGAGTTGACCAGAGACAATCCGGTTCCGCAGTGTGTCGTTGGGGTCCCCGACACAGCCACGCCACTGGCGCTCGCCACCGCCCTGTATTCCTGGCACCAACAAATGCGCCCAGAAATCAGTTATGCCCTGCTGCGCAAAGAAGGCAAAACATATCCGGGGCTGCCTACAAGTTATTGGATTGGGAGAAGAGACAGTGTCCGCTGCGAGTACAATCTGGTGGATGACGTAGTGGCTTCCGGGCTGACCAAACGGAACGCGGCGGCCAAAATGCGCGAGGAAGGCATTCCGCTGCGGCGCATTCTAGTTTTTTTCGACCGGCAGCAAGGCGACGGGCTGCGCAATGAGGGCTATGAACTACACGGCCTCTTCTCTGTATTTGATGTCCTGGATTTTTATTGGAAGGAAAAACTCATTACTGGAGAGGATCACTTAAAGATCACTCAGTTTCTAGCCTCCCGGCGCTTCGATGCAGTTCCCGCCCTGAAATAGACGCACGAATTCTTATAATCCATACTTTTTTGCATAGTGGCGAAAGGATCGGTAGCTCATTTTGAGCAGATCGGCGGCGCGAGTCCGCACGCCATTCGAGCGCGCCAAGGCCGCTTCCAATAACATGCGCTCCACCTGCTCGATGTGGCGCTGGAGGTCCAGGCCTTCTTCCGGCAATTCCGCAGAGACAGATTGATCCAGAGGAGCTGCCAAACCGAGCACCACGCGTTCAGGCAAGGAATCGGGAATAATTTCCTTGCCCTTTTCCAGAGCAACGGCCCGCTCGACGGCATTCTCCAATTCTCGGACATTTCCAGGCCAGGGGTAATTTTCCAACGGACGGAGAGCCGCGCTGGAGATTCCTTGAATGCCCTTCCCCATCTGCCGATTGAACTTTTCCAGGAAATGAAATGCCAGGAGGGGAATATCGCTGGGCCGCCTGCGCAGCGGGGGAATTTCCAGCGGTATCACGCTGATGCGGTAATAGAGGTCTTCGCGGAACTGTTTTTGCCGGACCATTTGTTGCAGATCGCGGTTGGAGGCAGCGACGACTCTCACGTCAACCTCAATCTCCTCGTTTCCGCCCACGGGTCGAATCTTACGCTCCTGCAAGGCACGTAGGAGTTTCACCTGCATCGGCAGACTCATCTCGCCGATCTCGTCCAGAAAAAGAGTCCCGCCCGAGGCGTATTCGAACAGACCCTTCTTATTGGAAGCCGCTCCGGTGAAAGCTCCCTTCATATAGCCGAACAGTTCGCTTTCGAGGAGTGTTTCCTGAAAGGCGCTACAGTTGATGGAGACGAACGCTCCTTCACTTCGCCGGCTATGACTGTGAATGGCTTGTGCAACGAGCTCCTTCCCCGTCCCGCTTTCGCCCAGGATTAAAACAGTGCTGTTTGTGGGAGCGACGCTGAGGATCAGCTCAAAAACGGCTTTCATCGGGGGACTCTGCCCCACAATACTGTCGAGACCGCGCTCCTTCCTGAGTTCGCGCTTGAGGGAGATGTTCTCGACCCGGATTCGTGAGGTTTCCAGGGCACGCTCGACTGTGAATTTCAGATCGTCCACTAACTCGTGAGATTTCTCGATATAGGCAAAAGCTCCCAATTGGCCCGCCTGATGGGCAGTCCCGGTTGTGCCATGGGCAGTAATGAGAATGACTAAAGTCTCCGGATAGGTTTCGCGGACCTGCCGCAGCAAGTCCAGACCGCTGCCCTGGGGCATCCGGATGTCGGCGATCACCAAATCGAAAATGTGGTTCTGAAGCTTTTGGAGCGCTGCCGCCGCGCTGTTGGCAGTTTCTACCCGATGACGCGCCTTGCGGAAGGCGATGTCCAGCATTTCGCAGATGGATGGTTCGTCGTCTACAATGAGGAGATTAGCCATGGATCGTTGCCGTGGGAACTAGGCGTTCGGGAACAAGGATGGCCTGCGGCAGTTCGATACGGAACGCGCAGCCTTGGGCAACCGGTTCGGCACGGATACTCCCGTTGTGGGCCTGGACGATCTGGTAAACGATCGCTAACCCGAGACCAGTGCCTCCTTCAAAATCGGATTGAAACGGCTCAAAAATCTTTTCAGCCTGATGAGATGTCAGACCCACTCCGGTGTCCCGAAACAGGATTTCCAGTCGCCCCCCTCGTGAAAGCACCTGCACGGAAAGCGTGCCTCCCTGCGGCATCGCTTTGAGGGCATTGTCACCAAGATTCCAGAAGACCTGCCGCATCCGGTCGGTATCCAGCCGAGCTAAGACTGGTTCGACGGGGAATTGCCTTTCGATGCGATGGTGCCGGTCAAACCGGGGATGGTTTTCGAGCAGCGCCAGCGTTTCCCCCAAGACCTCGATGATGTTCACTACTTCAAAGCGATAGGTCTTTTCGCGCGAATAGAGCAGAAAATCCGTGATGATGCCGTTGAGGCGCTCTGACTCCTTCAGGACGATGTGGATGAGGCGTTGCTGGTCAGGATTCAAACTCGCCATCCCGGAAAAAAGTTTCACCGACCCGGCGATGGAAGCCAGCGGATTGCGAATCTCATGAGCAATGGCCGCCGCCATCCGACCGATGGCTGCCATGCGGTCTGTGAGTTGGACTTCACGCTCCAGTTGCTTCAACTGGGTCAGGTCTTGAAAGTTATAGACGTAACCGACCGTTTCTCCATTCCGGCTCAAGGGCGCTACGCTTAAACCTAAATATTTTTCTTCTCCGGCGCTTCCCACCCAGGGAATTTCCAGGCGAGGTTTGGAGATGTCCGGTTTAGCATCGGGGGCAATCCCTGGGAAGACGGTTTCAAGGGGGCGGCCTACTAAGGAAGCCGCGTGGCAACCAAGAATTTCAGCTCCGGGGGAATTCAGCGAAAGGATTCGTCCGCCCAAGTCTGTAGTAATCAGGCCGCCACGCATGCTTTCGAGGATGTCCTGGTTCAGGGCTTGCAAATCTTCCAGTTTCCCCGCCTTGTCTTTCAGTTCCACTCCGGTCCTGCGAAGAATTCCCGTCAACCGGCTACCCAGGTACGCTATGGCCAGAAAAGCCACCAAGTTAGTTGCGATTCGGATCTGGAGGCTCTTCAAATCCGGGTTTATCATTCCATAGGATGGGATGAGATCATAGTAAGGAAGCTCCAGCGAAAGGCCCGCCTGGATGAAACAGAGACTCGCCACCAGGTAAGCTCCGCCCCGAGACAGGACGATGCTCCCCATCAAGCAGGTCAGCGGATACAGAAAGTAGAAATGACTGTCCAGACCTCCGGTGAAATAGACCGCCAGCGATACCAAAAGAGTATCCGAGACCATCTGGATATAAGCCTGTAGGCGGACGTCGGCGTTGATTTTGAGAAGAATATGGAAAATCAGGTCTAGCAAGTACCAGAAAATCAAGACGGCCAGGAAGTATTTCATCGGGACCTGAACCACGGTCAGGTCCTGTAATTGTGTCACTTGCTGGATGATCAACTGGATGCCGAGCAGGAAGGAGATGATGATAACTCGCACGCGAATCAGCCATGAAAGCCATTGTCTCTGATCCAGCATCTCCATGCTCGTTTCTCCTGATCAATAGTGGCCGCAGCCGGCGGAACCGTGCTGCACTCGACCGAAATGTACTCGAAAAGCTCCCTCAGAGCAACAGCCTAGCGGAATCGTTGCCCTGGCGGATGAGATTTCTCACGGCAGGTTTCCGGAAAGCTTCTCTATCGCTTCTTGCCTTTCACTCAACCTTTCAAGTTTTACTCGTGCTACTCGATGGTTTTCCACCTCCAGCACCGTGAATCGCCAGTCTTCGTATTCAAAAGATTCACTTTCTTTCGGAATATAGCCGAACTGGTGCAAGACAAAGCCGGCCAGAGTTTCAAAGCCCTTGTCGCGGGGCAGGCGCACGTCATACAAATTTTCCAAGTCCCGGATATTGATGCGCGCTTCCAAGACCAGGGTTCGTTCTCCGAGGCGCAGGCCGGGGGGTATCTCCCAATCGTATTCGTCCTGAATTTCTCCCACAATCTGCTCCAGCACATCCTCGACGGTAACTAGGCCCACAGTGCTGCCGAATTCATCGACGACAAGAGCCATGTGCCGGCGCCGCTGCTGGAATTCCCGCAGCAATTGGTCAATCGGCTTGGTTTCCGGGACGACCAGAATCTCCCGCACCAGGCTGCGAAGAAGGAACGGCCGGAGCTGCTGGCCAGCCCGTAGAGCCGCCTCCCGTTCTTGCCAGACCCGGAGAAGATCCTTGGTATATAAGACTCCAATAATCTGCTCCGGGGAATCCTCGTAAACCGGCAACCGCGAATGTTGGTCTTCGATCACCATACGCAAGGTCTCTTCCAAAGTGAGACTCACTGGAATAGAAACGATGTTTGGGCGCGGGACCATGATTTCGCGCACCAGCCCCTGACGCAGGTCCATGACGCTGTGGATCATCTCCTGCTGATAGGCTGGCAGGCTGCCGCTGCGCTGGCTGGCCGTCACGAGCAACTTGAGTTCTTCAGCAGTGTGCCCTTTCAAGGGAGCGCCTGCTTCTCGGGCGCCCAGGCGCCTGGCCAGAAAAAAGGAGGAAGAATGCAGAATAGCCTGCGGCCCGCGAACAATTTTTAGAAACACCGTCATCGGCCAGGCTACCAGGAGCGAAAGCCGTTCGGCTCGCCCCAGAGCTACCTGCTTGGGAACCAGTTCTCCCAATACCACATGCAGAAAAGTAAGCCCAGCGAAAGCCAGGGCAATGGCCACGCCATGCACGATCACCGCGCTTTCGGTCGGCAGGAAACTCAAAAGCGGCTGGAGCATGCTGGCCAGAGTGATTTCGCCCACCC
>JACQGE010000164.1 GCA_016199675.1 Acidobacteriota bacterium
ATTACTAGAGCAGCAAAGAGGGGGGACTGACACAGGACTTCGGCAAATTCGTCACGCAGCACGGGGCCGAGGTGATTGACACCCGCGCCGATTGGAACTATTCACGGGGTCTGCTGTTTGCCTTGGCGATTCCGTATTACCACTTTGGGTTACGCGCGACCTATCCCTCCGACAAAGTGACCTTCGCGGCTTTTCTCGTCAACGGCTGGGACAATGTAATTGACAACAACAAGGGAAAGACCCTGGGCTTGCAAGCCATTTTGAATCCGAGCGACCGGATCAGCTTCGTGCAGAACTACATGGTCGGCCAGGAACAGGCCGGCGCCAGCGATGTACGCCACTTGTTTGACAGCCTGCTGACGCTCAAGCTGCACGACAAAGTCTCATTCATGGTGAATTACGACTATGGTATGGACCGCGTCGCGGGCGGCCACGTGCACTGGCAAGGCGTTGCGGGCTATCTCAAATTCCAGCCGACGACGGCTTTTTCGCTCACGCCTCGATTTGAGTTTTTCAGCGACCCGATGACTTTCAGAACCGGCACGCGCCAGCAGATTAAAGAATTCACGATTACGCCGGAATTCGTGGCCAGCGAGAACCTGGTAATGCGGTTTGAGTACCGCCACGACTGGTCCAATGAGCCAACCTTCACGACCAGCGGCGATCCCAGCGATGATCCTAAGAAGCAGGACACGCTCGGCCTCGGCCTGATTTTGAAGTTCTAAATCGGAGCGCTACTCCGCGACAGAAAGCAATGAAACTACTTCTCGTCAATAATGAAGGGCATCCTGTGGCGAGCTTCGATGACTTGGAGCGATACGATGTGCGAAGCCCGTCTCAAGTCTTCGCGTTGCTAGACCTGGTGGAGAAGTTGATCGAAACCGCAAAGCGGGACCACCGCGACGCGGGTTCCGCGCAAATGTGAAAAGGAGAGGGAACGAAAACAGAAGGAGACTGCAAATAAAATGTCTAAGAAGCTAATGAGCTTATTCTTGTTGGGCTATTTGGTGGTGAGCATGGCCTTGCCCTTTGCTGCATGGGCGCAGGATGCCGGGGCGCCCCCCGTTAGCCAAGCCGCCCCAGCTGAAGCCAATACCGTGAGTGCTGCCGATCTCGCGGCCGACCTCAAGGCGCGCAGCGTGGAACTGGACACCGTTTGGGTCCTCGTTACCGCCTTCCTGGTGTTCTGGATGCAGGCCGGTTTTGCTTTAGTCGAGACCGGGCTTACGCGGGCTAAGAATACCGTCAACATCCTCATGAAGAATGTGATGGACTTTTGCTCTGCGAGCGTGGCGTTCTGGTTCATCGGGTTCGCCGTGATGTTCGGGGCGGGCAACGACTGGTTCGGAGCCTCGGGATTCCTGCTGCACGACCTGGGCAATACCTTTGACTCGCTCTCGTGGACGCCGGTCAGCCTGGACAGCAAGTTCTTCTTCCAGCTCGTATTCGCGGGAACTGCCGCAACGATCGTCTCCGGCGCCATGGCCGAGAGGACGAAATTCTCCTGCTATCTCATCTATAGCTTTGTGATTTCGCTGCTGATTTACCCTGTGTCCGGCCACTGGATCTGGGGGGGCGGCGCTCTGACGCCCGGTCATCTGTTCGGCGAAGGCCAGGGCATGTTTGATTTTGCCGGTTCCACGGTGGTTCACTCGGTCGGCGGCTGGCTTGCCCTGTGCGGCGCGGTCGTGCTCGGCCCCCGTCTTGGGAAATATGGCCCCGGCGGAAGAGTCAATGCGATCCCCGGTCACAGTTTTGGGTTGATGGTTCTCGGCGTCTTCATCCTGTGGCTCGGTTGGTTCGGCTTCAACCCCGGCAGCACGATGATGGCGACCGGCATGGGCAGCGTCATCGCGCACATTGCGGTGACCACAAACGCGGCGGCTGCCACCGGCACAATTCTGGCGCTGCTGACCTCCAAACTGTGGTTCGGCAAATGGGACGCGAGCATGGCCGGCAACGGCTGTCTGGCGGGACTAGTGGCGGTTACCGCTCCGTGTGCGTTCGTTGATACCTGGGCAGCCATGTTGATTGGGGCTATCGCAGGTGTGCTGGTGGTCGGTTCCGTCGTCTTCTTCGATCAGGTGCTTAAGATCGACGACCCCGTCGGCGCGATTTCAGTCCACCTCGCCAACGGCATCTGGGGCACGCTGGCGCTGGGGCTTTTCTCGAATCCGATTTACGGCGCCACCGGTCCCTTACCTGGCCTGTTCTACGGCGGTGGCTTCTCGCAACTTTGGATGCAGTTGGTCGGCGTGGTCCTGGTGGGAGTCTGGTGCCTCGGCACGGGTTTTGCCCTCTTTTACTTGCTCAAAGTCACCATGGGCCTGCGCGTCAGCGCTGATGTGGAAATAGAAGGTCTGGACATGGAAGAACACGGACTGCAAGGCTATCCCGATTTTGTCCTCCGGCACGAACCTGGACTGGTGGGGTCGAGTACCGGAGTCACGGGGAAGCGCGAACCCGCATTAGCTCCACAGCGAGATACACTAATCGCGGGAAGCACGCTACCGTAGTGGCGGAACTAGGAGAACCGATTAAGATTGATAGCATTCAGGTTTTCTTCTCCTCCCCAAACCCCTGGAGGCCGGGCTCCCACTCCCGGCCTCTCCCGCCGTTTCGTAAAAAAATGCATTTACTGCACAATTTCGATGACAATAACAAGAATAATAAACTTTGTGAAAGTTCATACCATTTTGTTTTTGCAGTACCTACAAATTTGTTTTGTTAGCAGGCGGAGTTTGTCTTGACAAGCTTTTCGTTCTCCCGTACCCTACAAGCCGTTGGAAGCGCGGGCATCCACCACAGCAGAACTTCCGCCAATCTTAATGCGACGACAATGAGGAAAAACTATGACAACGAAAATTAGCAGAGCGCGCAGATGGTTTCCGCTGGCCATACTG
>JACQGE010000165.1 GCA_016199675.1 Acidobacteriota bacterium
CGCCAGAAATCGCCCAGTGCCACCAGAGGACGACCAGACAGGAGCTTTTTGTGCAGCATTTCCCAGGCGACGGCCAGTTCCACCAGGGTTCCTGTTCCTCCAGGACAGGCTGCATAGCCATCGCCAATGGCAACCAGCCACAGCAACCTTTGCTCCCACTTTTCCACCACGATTTTTTCCTGGACCCAACGATTGGCTTTTCCGGGGAGGGAACTGGCGACAACACCGATCACCTTCCCGCCCGCTTCGGCTGCGCCTCTGGACACTGCCTCCATGACCCCGCCATAGCCCCCGTTGGCCACGGCGAATCCGGCTCTGGCCAGAGCTGCTCCCAGTTCTTGCGCTAGCTGATAAGTTTGAGTTGGCTCAGTTGCTGAGGAGCTTCCGAAAACGGAGATGATCGGAGAGGGAAGGCGAGAGAAACTGGGATCAAACACCGGAGAGCACTTTAGCGGGCGCGTGGGGCATGCTTCTCATCAATGATGCGCTTGATTTGCGCAATCGGAGTTCCTAACTGATGTTGGTGTTGCGCTTCCAGCGCAATCTCGCGGCAAAGCTGTCAGGTGACCCCGTGATTGTCGGCGAAACAATCCAGGTTGTTACGATGGCCAGAGTTCCCATAACAACCGCAATAGCACGCCATGTGCTCCAAAACCTCCGGGACCTCCTTCGCCGCCTGGTAAGCTCTCTGCACATCGGGATCGCTGAAGCTATTCGGGCTCAGCGTTACCGGGCGTATGCTCCGTGGTTGGGCCGGCAAAATTAGACGATTTTGCAGCAGGGAACTGCCCGATGCAGATTCCGTCTCCGCCGAGGAAGCAGACCTGGTTTCTCCTCCAGAGGAGGAATTTTGGCTGACCAGAAAATAGGCGGAGGCTACCGCAGCCACGACGATCATACCCAACACTGCTTGCCATAATCGGGTATTCTTCTTCCGCGGGGCAGAACCTGCTTTTGCCTTCACTTTTTTTGCTGCCATTGTCTTGATTCATTCTACTCTTATTTTGGGGTAGTCGTCCAGTAATAGATCACTTTTGATAGTGTCTAGGATTTCTGTTAAAAAAGGAGGTTCCGGGTGCTCAGGGTCATGGCTTGAACCTCAAGCCTGCATCTGTTCGGCAGCGAGCAGTTGGAGGTATTGAATGCGAGAATTGCAGAAAGTTTACCCAAAACGGTTGAGATGGGCTTGACAGTCCCCATAAAATTCCCCACACTTTCCAGAAGGATTGTCTGTAACTCCTTAAGGGCACGTAGCTCAACTGGCAGAGCAGGGGACTCTTAATCCTCAGGTTGCAGGTTCGACTCCTGCCGTGCTCACCATACCCAAGAGCATTCCGGGACTTCGCTGTTTGCAGCTGACTATTTACAGTTACCAATAGAAGAAGTTGAAGTTCGGCGGCGCGCGCCGTTTGGACAGAAAATTTGCCTTTCGTGCTTCTCGTGCAAAGGATGCCAATAGAGCCAGATGCTTTCTAGTGCTATCAATGGCTTCACCATACTAGCTCCATAAAATCAGAAGCTAAAACGCAAAGCAAACTGGATCTGCCGGGCTGTTGTAGCTGTGGATCCTATTCTGCCCGCAGTGGCATTGCGGCGGGCCGGAGAACCAGAGAAAATAATTACTGACCCTCCTCGATTTTCACCGAAATTTGTGTGGTTTAGCAGATTGAAGAATTCCGCTCGGAACTGAAGCCGCCTCTTGGAATCCAGCAGAAAATCTTTCTGGAGAGAAACATCGAAGTTGAACACGTTCGGCGCAATAATCGTATTCCGTCCTGCGGTTCCAAGGGTGCCTTCGGAAGGCACGTCGAAAACACAAGGATCGAAATACAGGTCCCTGGTTCCCAGTTCTTGCCCATCCTTAACTCCTACGCAACCTGCCGTAAACCCTTTCACCGGATTGTTACTTTGACTGGGAATTAAGCTAGGTCGGGAGGGAACGAACAGGTATCCAGGGGTACGAATATTGACTTGCGGAGTGATGGGAATTCCACTACGGAACGTTAGAATTCCTCCCAAACGCCAGTCCCCGAAAAGATGAGCGAGAAAGCCGGAATTCCACCAGCGCTGGGTTTTCCCAAATGGGAAGGTGTAAAAGTAATTGATTGCCAGGCGATGGCGGATGTCGAAGTCTGAAAGACCTCGGTCGAGTGTTCGCATTAGTCCGTACTGGCTGGAACTATCTGGATGGAAGATCCCACTGACTCTGGATGCGTCATCTACGGATTTGCTATAGGTATAATTGGCTTGCAAGAAAATTCCTTGATCGAAAGCCTTATTCATGGAAACTTGCAAAGCGTTGTAAAAGGATTGGGCGTCGCTCGTAACGATATTGATCGAGTCAAACGCGGGGTTAATTTGCGAGTGACGAGGAGGGAAAAAGAGGGAACCGTCTGGGCGAGTAACAGGCAGAGGAAACCGATTGGCTTCGTAGCCGCGATACAAATGATTGTTTCTGGCACCCACATACGAAGCCTGCACTTGCCAGCCTCCCAAAAGTTGTTGCTGGACTGAGAAATGGTAACGGAGCATCATTGGATTTGCAAAATTCTCGTAATCCAATATGTGCTGTTGAAATGGTTGGCCGACAGCGGCAGCTATCGCATCAGGAAAGGTTGCAGAGGAGTCGAAGTTTGTCCTGACTACCAACCGAAGAAAAGGAGACACAGCTCTTCGATTAGGTACCGTAGAAGCCAGTAACTGATCATAGTAGATACCAAAGCCTGCGCTGAGGACCGGCCCCTGGTCATTCCAAGGAGACCAGCGAATGCCCAATCGCGGGGCGAAATTGAGGAGCGAGGGGTTATCTTTAGTAAAAAATGGCCCGGTCTGAGTAACAGAATCTCGCGTCGGATCCGAAAGAAAAGGGAAACGTCCTAACAGTTCCCGAACGCGCGGAGCAAATTCATAGCGGAGGCCAAGATTGAGCTGAAGGCTGGAATTCACTCTGTAATTGTCTTGCACATAGAAACCAAATAAAGTTTGTCGGCGATACTGGTGCAGGTCTGCACCCGGCAACGCTACTATCAAGGAAGTAGTTCCCTCTTCTTCTAAGGAATCCGGAGCAGGGCTTTCGACGGGATCACGAACGGATTCTTCCCCTCCCCTCA
>JACQGE010000166.1 GCA_016199675.1 Acidobacteriota bacterium
TCGAAGATGGCCGAGTCGCCCAGCGTGCCCGCAGCGCCGTCGGTCCATTTCACCACCTTATTGGTGGTGCCCGTTCCCGACACCGCCGCTGTGGTGAATCCGTCGCTGAAGGCCGCCACTGGCAGACCCGCCTTGTCCGCCAGTAAGCTCGTAGAGGCCACCGCCGACTTGGCCAGCACAAAGGCCGAGGCGGGTAGCCCGCCCAGAGTCTCCGCATCCGCAGCTTTCAAGGCATAGGGCACGCTCACCAGCAAGACGCGGGGTTGTTCCACTTCGCCGGATAGATTCACCTGCACCCCCAGCCAACGCGCTTCCCCAGAACTGAAGAGTTCCTGCGGCAGACCATCGCTGGTGACCGCGCCCAGCAATACGCCGTAGCGCCCTTGCTCATCGAGTTGTACGTTCTGCGTCTCCAGCCACAGCGGTGCCCCGCCCGATTGCTCACGGTACAAAGTAAAGGTTACGCCCTGTATTCCGGTGAGTGGCTGCCCTGCCTGATCCTTCAGCACGCCGTTGACCTGCATCAGATGGCTTGGTACGTTTGACGATTCCTGCGCAGAAACACCGCCTAAAAACACGCCCCAACAAAACACACTGATCCACAAGAAACGTGATTGCATCTTCGCCTTCATGAATTTCCCCCCTATACGATTTCTCCGCTACGGAACGAACCAGCGGTTTTTTGGGCAAAAGTATAGGCTTCTAACTGCTATAAATCAATTTATTTTTTTTGGGGATTTTTTCTCTCTCCTGAGCGGATGCTGCTCTGAATTCGACGGCAAATTGCGGTTCGTCTACACCCTCCGAGATGAAAATCAAGCAGGAATAATAGGAAGCGCGTTCTATGACTAAGTTTGACGCTGAGTTTCTAAAACCCCTATAATAATCAGAAGCAGAAAAACGGAGGTATTGAATATGTACGCCGTCATTGAGACGGGAGGAAAACAGTACCGTGTGGCTCCGGGCGATGTGGTCCGGGTGGAAAGGCTGCCGGGCGAAAAGGGTAGCGTGACGGAATTGCATCGCGTGCTGGCGGTATCACCGGAGGCAGGAAACGTCCTGGCGGGAGAACGGGCGGCCAGCGCCAAAGTGGAAGCCACCATCTTGCGGCACGCTCGCAGCCCGAAAGTGCGGGTGTTTCACTTTAAGAGGAAGAAGCAATATAAGAAGACGCAAGGACACCGCCAGGACTTCACCGAATTGCGGATCGAACGGATTGCCCTATAACCGACAAGGGGTGGCTTGCGAGTCTGTGTGAAAACTCCGTCGAAAGGCCTTCAGCGGCTGAAGCCGCAAGGAAGAGCCATTGATTTGCATGGCTTGCGGCACGGTTAAAACCGTGCCCTGACAAAAAACTTAAGTTATCACATAGGTTCTTGCAGCATGGGTACCGAGAGCGTTGCTTCAGCACGCAGGGCAATAATGGGAGAAAAAAGGTATGGCACATAAAAAGGGTTTAGGCAGTTCCCGCAACGGGCGCGATTCCCAGGCGCAGCGATTGGGAGTCAAGCGATTCGGCGGGCAGGTGGTTTCTGCCGGCTCGATCTTAGTCCGGCAACGCGGCACCCCGATCAAGCCGGGAGAAAACGTCGGTCGAGGCAAAGACGACACGCTGTTTGCCCGGATCACGGGCAAGGTTCAGTTTAGAGAGAAGGGCCGACTAGGAAAATTCGTTTCGGTGCTTCCGCTCGAATCCTCGGCGGATTAGGCTTTCCTGGAGGTTTAGAGATTTCGTTGGCCAGCACGTTTTCCGGGAGGGTCGGGACGAGTTGTTCGTAGATGAAGCGGTGATCACCGTGAAAGCCGGGGACGGCGGCAACGGGTGCATGGCCTTCCGGCGGGAAAAATTTGTTCCGCGAGGCGGCCCCAGCGGCGGAGACGGCGGCAAAGGCGGCGACATCATCCTGGAAAGTTCCGAGCAACACAACACCCTGCTCCATTTTCGATACAATCCTGAATACAAAGCAGAGCGCGGACGGCACGGCGAAGGCAGCAACCGTAAAGGCAAAGACGGTGAAGACATGGTGCTGCGCGTGCCGGTAGGCTGTGTGGTCTGGGAAGAAGAAAGCGGCGAGAAGATTCACGACTTCGCCCGCCCCAATGAGCGCATCATCGTAGCGGCAGGCGGACGGGGCGGACGTGGCAACGCGCGCTTCGCCACTTCTACTAATCAGGCTCCGCGGAACTCGGAGCCGGGCGAAACTGGCCAGTGGCGGAAATTGCGCCTGGTGCTTAAACTGCTGGCCGACGTGGGATTGGTTGGCCTGCCCAACGTTGGAAAATCCTCTCTCCTGAGCCGCATTTCCGCCGCCCGTCCCAAAATTGCCGATTATCCTTTTACGACACTGGAGCCGTGCCTGGGCATGGTGCGGGTCAGTGAAGAGGAAAGCTTTGTGGCTGCGGACATTCCGGGGTTGATTGAAGGGGCGCATCTGGGGCATGGATTAGGAACCCGCTTTCTGCGCCACATCGAGCGCACAAGGCTTCTGGCGCACCTGGTGGATGCGAGCGAAATAGCAGGGCCAGATCCCGAGCGCGATTTCCGCATTGTGCAGGAGGAATTAGCGAGTTTCCAGCCGGAGCTAGCCCGCCGGCCGATGTTGCTGGTGGCGTCGAAAATGGACCTTGCGGGGGAAGGGAAGAGATTGCAGGCCATCGAGGAACTGGCGGCGCGGGAGCATCTACCGCTGTTTCTGATTTCAGCCGTCACGGGACAAGGGGTGGAGAAATTGAAAGGGGGCATGGCGGCGGCGCTGCGCGTGCTACGGTGTTCCGAAGCGGAAGCCGGGGTGGCGACGGCTCCTGCTTCGCCCGCTACCAGGAATGGACCCTCCCCATCGCCAGAAGGGGAACGCGAGTGAACGTAGCCTTGTTCGGGGGAACCTTTGATCCAGTTCACTCCGGGCATCTTTCCGCTGCGCGAGCTGCGCTCCAGGGATTTGCTCTGGATCTAATTTATTTTGTCCCGGCCAGCATGCCACCTCACAAGCAGGGTCGTTCTGTCACGGCGTTCCACCATCGCTACGCGATGGTTGCACTGGCGTGTGCGGGGGAATCCCGCTTTCTTCCTTCCTTGCTGGAAGCCCCCGAATTCGATCCGGGAAAGCCAAATTACGCCATTACCACTGTGCGTAAGCTGATCCAGCAGCTTTCGGAAAAGGACCGGTTGTACTTTTTGATTGGGACGGATGCATTTCTGGACATCCATCACTGGCACGAGTGGAAAGCTCTGTTGGAGTGCTGCGATTTCATCATCGCCAGCCGTCCCGGATTTCCGATTTCGGAGATCGCGCAGGTGATTCCGCAAGAATTGCGCGGCGGCCCGGCTGATGGGAACTCGATTCCTTTGTTGCGGACGCGATTGCATTTGCTGACGACCGTCGATGCCGATATTTCTTCCTCCGCTATTCGGCAATTGGCCTCTGAAGGGCAGCCGATTCGCGGCCTGGTGCCGGCAGCGGTGGAGGAGTACGTCCAAAAATTGGGCCTGTTTATCCATGCCAACCAAACATCATGAACTGATCCCCGCCTTGGAAGAGGCTGTGGAAGCAGCCCGGTCCAAAAAGGCTCAGGAGATAGTGATTCTCAATCTCAAAGAAGCAACCAATTTCACCGATTATTTCCTGATTTGCAGCGGAGCCAGCACGCGGCAGGCGCAGACGATCAGCGAAGAGATTGAGCGGCGGCTGGGCCTCAGCGGTTTGCGCCCGGCCCATGTGGAGGGCTATAATCACGCCGAGTGGATTTTGATGGACTATGTGGATTTTGTGGTTCACATCTTCACCGAGCAGGCCAGAAGTTTTTACGGGCTGGAACGGCTTTGGAGAACAGCGCCCCGGATGCCGGTGAGCGCAGAGTTATAAAGTTGTTGCGCCGAGAAGGGAGAACCAAAGCGGATGAGCAGCAACCCAATCATCCAATGGAGGTCACTAGCAGACGATAGGGAATTGATCTGCCCTCATGAAAGTTTGGGAACCCTACGGAACAGTACGAGTTTCGCAAATTCGCCGGGGCTGAACAAGGGGGCGTTCACGTTTTACTGTACACAATGCAATGTGAGTTTTCACATCGAAATCCTGAATCCCGCGGGATGGTTCGATGACGAAGGCCCCCACAACGCTAAATAACTAGAAGCTGTTGCAAAACCCGTTTTAAGCGATTGTCAGGGCACGGTTTTAACCGTGCCAAACCGGGTCTCCGAAACAGCGGCTTCAGCCGCTGAGGGCCAACGATGCACCTCAGGGGCTAAAGCCCCATCCCTTCCGAGTTGCTTTCGGCACGCCTAAAGGCGTGCCCTGACGGTGCTCCCAAGGAGGTTTTGCAACAGCTTCTAGGATTATCGCCCACCGCAAGGAAATGGGATGCAGGTGCGAGTCCTTTGGATCGGGAAAACGCGCTTGCCGGGCGTGGCAACGCTCGCTGAGGAATATGGCAAGCGACTAGGCCGGTTCTGCGACTTTCAAGCGGAGGAGGTTCATTCCAAGCGCAAGTCCAGAGGAGGAGCCGATCTGGAGGCTGCCTTGCTGGCTCGCTCGGAATCGTGCTACCGGGTGGCGCTCGATCCTGCCGGTTCTCGATGGACATCCGAGGAATTCGCTCGGTTCCTGCGAGAATTCCGGGATCGTGGGCAGCAGGGCGTGGCTTTTTGCGTAGGAGGGGCGGAGGGCTTTTCCGACCAGTTCCGGCAAAAGGCGGACATGTTACTTTCGCTTTCTCCGATGACGTTGCCCCACGAATTAGCCCGGATTGTGCTGCTGGAACAAATTTACCGGGCCTTTACCCTGCTGGCGCATCATCCGTATCCCCGTTAAAGGAAGAAGGCATCGCGGGCGGGCGAAAGAAACGACTAGGCTGCGACGAGGAAATATGACGTGGTTTCGTAGAGAAAAACAGCGCCTGCAACTTCCCGAAAGCACCCACATTCGCACCGAAGGCTTGTGGATCAAGTGCGAAGGGTGCCGCCAGATTATCTGGAAGAAGGATTTGGAAGCCAATTGGAATGTCTGTCCGAAGTGCGAATATCATTTTCGCCTGGACGCGCGGGAGCGGCTGCGCCTGTTGCTCGATGAGGGGAAATATACAGAACACGATGCGGGGCTAGAAACGACCAATCCCTTGGATTTTGTGGATTTGAAACCGTACCCCGATCGGGTCCGGAGCGCGCAACAGGCGACGGGTCTGAAGGATGCCGTGATTACGGCGGAAGGGAAGATGGGCGAGCGGGCGACGCTGGTCTGCGCCATGGAGTATTCTTTCATTGGGGGCAGCATGGGCTGCGTGGTGGGAGAAAAAATTACGCGGGCCATCGAACGCGCCGCCGCACAGAGGTTGCCGCTAGTGGTG
Organism: Acidobacteriota bacterium; assembly: GCA_016199675.1. Taxonomy (GTDB): domain Bacteria; phylum Acidobacteriota; class Terriglobia; order 2-12-FULL-54-10; family 2-12-FULL-54-10; genus JACQGE01. The sequence goes on from JACQGE010000166.1 coordinate 5,344, forward strand.
GTTTCCGCATCCGGTGGGGCACGCATGATGGAGGGTACGGTGAGCTTGATGCAAATGGCGAAAATCAGCGCGTCGCTGGCGCGACTGGATGAGGCTGGATTGCCGTTCCTGAGCGTGCTTACCGATCCCACCACGGGAGGCGTCACGGCCAGTTTCGCCATGCTGGGGGACCTGAACATTTCCGAGCCGGGCGCATTGATCGGCTTTGCCGGACCGCGAGTCATCGAGCAGACCATCCGCCAGAAACTCCCGGCGGGTTTCCAGCGCGCGGAGTTCCTGTTGCAACACGGAATGCTCGACGCCGTGGTGCCGCGTTTGGAGTTGAAAGCCTTCTTGGTCCGCACGCTCGGTTTCCTTATGGGCTAGATTCATGGACTATTCAACCGCCACACGGTACTTAATTTCGCTCGGCAACGAGGTTCGCGCCTCGGCCTCCAATAGCGTGCATGCGGCCAAGCTGGGTTTGGAAAACATCACAGTCCTGCTCGACGATCTGGACCGCCCCCAGGATTCCTTCCCCAGCGTACTGGTAGCGGGGACGAATGGCAAAGGATCGGTGGCGGCGATGCTGGAAGCAGTGTTGCGGGCGGCGGGCCTGCGCTCCGGCTTGTACACCTCACCGCACCTGGTGGAGATCACGGAGCGGATTCAACTTGCCGGTCAGCCGATTCCCCCAGAGGAGTTCGCAGCACTATTCACAGTTTTGCTGGCCCGCATTGAAAAGCTCCTGGCGGCGGGGCGGCTACGGTTCCATCCCACCTATTTTGAGTGCCTGACTACCATGGCGATGGAGTATTTTCGGCAACAGGAGTGTGGACTGGCCGTGTTGGAAGTGGGCATGGGAGGACGCCTGGATGCAACCAACGTGGCTGCGCCGCACGTGGCGGTGATCACCCCGATTGATTTTGACCATGAACGCTTTCTGGGGCACTCTATCACTGCGATTGCCTCCGAGAAGGCGGGAATTATTAAACCAGGAAGCGTGGTCGTCAGCGCAGCGTCGCATCCAGAAGCTGTAGAGGTGATTCGCGCCAAGGCCGACCAGCAAGGGGCACGGTTGATTGAAACCTGGCAGGAATACTCTGCGGAAGAAGTTTGGTCCAAAGGGGGCCAGTACTGCTTTCGCGCGCGCGACCGCCAGGGACTTGCGTTTCCCGTTGAGTTGTCACTGCGGGGACGCCATCAGATTGCCAATGCCCTGGCGGTGGTGGCAGCCGCCCGCGAATTATCTCTTCAGGGGTTCCCGATTTCCGCGCAGGCGATTCAGGAGGGATTGGCTACGGCCCAGTGGCCGGGCCGTCTGGAGTTAGTGCAGGAAAAGCCGCCGGTCTATCTGGATGGGGCGCATAACCCTGCTGGAGCGCGCTCCCTGGTTCGTTTTTGGGAGGAGAATTTCCCCGGCTGGCGCATTTTGCTCGTCTATGGCGCGATGCGAGACAAGGCAGTCGCCGAAATCGCCGAAATCCTGTTTCCAAGAGCCGCCGCCGTGGTTCTGACACAGCCAAGACAATTCCGCGCTGCCGCCCCGGAGACCATTCGGGATTTAGCTTCTCATTTGAATCCCGGCATATCCATCGAGCATTCCCCGGAGGCGGCGCTGGTGACTGCCATCGCCATGGCTGGTCCGCAGGATGTAATTTTTGTGACCGGCTCGCTTTATTTGGTAGGGGACATTAAACGGCGCTGGTCGCCCGGCCCCCCCACGCAGAACCAGTCCCCAAAACCGCTCGCCGTTGCTTCGAGCCATTACTGATGTTGCGAACCCCGTTGCGCTGGATTCGCTCATTCCTATTTAGCATTCCGCTCATCCTCGTTTTCACCGTGATCCTGGGATCTATCGGATACGTGGCATCGTTAACCAACCGCCAGGGTAAGATTCTGGAAAGCTGCAGGCGGCTTTGGGCGCGACTGATCTTGGCTGCAAGTTTCGTGCGCGTCACAACAACCGGACTCTCTAAGATTGATTTCCTCCAGACTTATCTTCTCTGCTCCAATCACCTGAGTTACCTGGACCCGCCCGTGATTTTGGCCTCTGTGAAGAAGCCGGTTTGTTTTTTGGCGAAGCAGTCTTTATTCGCAATTCCTTTTTTGGGATGGGTCATGCGGAAGGCCGGAGATGTGCCACTGAACCGCGAAGACCCTCGCCAGGCATCCGCCAGCCTGGAGAAGGCAGTCGAGCGGATTCGCGAGGGGATTTCGATCATCGTCTTTCCGGAAGGAACCCGGAGCCGCGACGGGCAGTTACAACCCTTTCTGAGCGGCGCTTTCCGGCTGGCCATTGAGACCCAGATTCCGGTTTTGCCATTAGCGATTTGTGGAACGCGGGAGGCATTGCCGCCGGACTCTCTGTATTTCCGAGGCGGACACGTTCAACTCCTAGTCGGAGAACCGATTCCTACGCGCGGCATGATGAAACAGGACAGAGATAGATTGGCGGAACAGACTCGACAGCGGATTGAAAAACTGTTACGAGAGGCTTCGCCTGGCGTACTTGCTAAAGAGAAAGCGGATTGACAAAGTGTTACCTATTCGCGGAGTTCACAGCCACCGAACATTTTTCATATTGGCATTGATGACAAAAACACGCATGATCTTACGGGTGGGGTCTTCAGGAACCATGAAAAATCCCAGCTGATCCTGGCTGTAGTCCTGGGTCGTGCCTTCCAGCCGTTCGCCGTCAGAGAAAATCACTTCAATTTTTCGGTCCTGGCCAGCAGAACTTGCATTGGTCCCGGATTCACCCATAGCTTCCTGGAGGAAAAAGATCGCTTTTAGTGTTTTAAGGTCCACTATTTCGCCTACGTTTGTCTCTGGGGTTGGAGAGGGGTAAACTTTGCATCGGTCGCACGTGGGGGAGAAATCAAAAAGATAACCACGAATTCGCCGCCCATTGAGAAAAGCAATGACTACCTGGACAGGAGCTCGTTGCAACGACGGAGTAGCCATAAATTTCTTGTAGACTTGACCTTATCCAGTTTATAGCCCCCTTTTGTTTGGCAGCAAGAATTTAATGTGAGGGATATGAAGGTCTCCCTAGTTTTAAGTAGTTTGAAAGAGATATTGCGCTAGAAAACTGTAGAAGACCTATGATATCGTGGCTGGGTATGTTAGTACCCAGCTTATCAATTAGTTACTGTCATCCAGACCCAAGAATCCCCCGGGCGGGAATGATCAGGGTCAGGAAACTGAATTTGCAAATGAAAGGGGAGTGATTATTTTGGCAGGGAGAATCCGATGCCTCTGCGTTAGTGTGTTCAAAAAAGGCATACAATTATTTGTAATTATTATTTCCTTGGTGGTGTTTCCGGCTGCGACGAGCACAGCCTCTTTTTTGATGGAAACTTTCACCGAAAATTCGTTCTTCCGGGCTATAGTCACCGCATATTCCAGTTCACCGGATGAAACTGAAGGAGATCCGCTGATCACAGCATCCGGGGCCACCGTTCGAAAAGGGATCGTGGCCTGTTCCCGAGATTATCCTTTTGGGACGAGGTTTTTGATCGATGGGGAAGTGTATGAGTGCCTGGACCGGCTGGCCCCCCACTACGATGACCGCATTGACATCTGGATGCCCAGCAAGGAGGAAGCCCTGGAGCACGGCAAGAAAGAACTGCTGATCAAGGTGGTGGCGGTAGAAGAAAGCAAGAGCGAAGGGTAATACACCTGCAAACTCCGGGCATAGTCACACCGCCCGGTTCAGCCCGCTCACTTTGGTGGAGGAGGGGGGAGTCGAACCCCCGTCCGAGTTCCTATTGACCAGGTGGCAGAACCGCTGATTGCGCTTTTTGAGGGAATTCGTAAATAAACTTTAACAACATCTCCAGGAAAGTCATAATCTCCTGAGCATCTGATTTCACCATGATTTTTATTTCGTGGTTTGCTTCATTCCCCTTTTGCCTAATCCTGTCAACCCACGGTTGGCTTTTCGGCGGTGCAAAGTGATTGTCCACTAAGTAATCTACGTAATCAACGAAGCTTCCATTTGACTGGGCACCCTGCTCAACCGCAATATGCATCAGCAATTTTCTGCAACTCAAAACCGCTGCTGTATATGCGCCCTGGGAAGTGGATTTCCTAACCTCGCTGTAAAGCTGAGAAATTTCTTTGGGGAGGTGTTCGATATTCGTTCCAAGCTGAGTTCCTGGGATTTGATTGACGCTATCGAAGAAAGTGGGCCGGCAGCAGACTGGACAAATGTATATGTGAGCTATTCTCTGGCTATTGGAGCTTTGGTGAAACTCCCAACCCTTATCTGACCCAACTTCCCTGGAACAATCGGAATATCCGCACGTATACTTCTTTCTTTGAACGTTTTGTTTGTGTGGCCAGTCCCCCTCAGGTAGGCTCATCGAGATATTTGCGGCTTCCTACGTCCCTTTGACATTTTTGGTGGAGGCGGGGGGAGTTGAACCCCCGTCCGAAAAGGTCCCCAGCTAAAAGCCTACATACTTAGTCAGCTCGTCAGATTCGCAACCGACAACATCGAACTGACCAGAGTTGCCGACCGCTAGTCCGATTCGAGGCTCATTCCTCCTTCCCGGACCGAGAAGGAGAAACTAGCCCGCCCAAGTGACGCCGCGTTCCCACCTGCGGGCCGATGGAAGGCGACGCGCCGCTTTAATTAAGCAGCGTAAGCCAATTCAGTATTGGCAGTTAAGTTTTGATCCACGCGATTGCGGGTGCATGGCCCCCGGTATGCCTTTTAGCCCTGTTCCTTCCCGTCGAATCCGTTTCGCCCCCTTTCGTAATCGTCTCGACTTTAATGTTATTATAACCCAGAAACTGCTTTTCCGTTTCACATGAGCGCATCAGATGTGTGTTTTGACTGCTCCAGGGCCTTTGTTAGAATTTCCGCAAATTCGGAGGTCCCCATTTGAGCACACCCTCGACTCCGGACTTCACATTTATCGAACCTAGATTCGCTCATGCCTTAGGAATCTGGTGGGCTTGGTACTGGAGAACAAACCTCTGGACGTTCGTCGTTATCGTCATGGTGGCTATCCTGCTGGAAGTGATGGGCGTGCCTCAAAGGGTAGCCGTTATCCTGAGCTCATTCGTTTCACTGGCGACATTCATCGCTGTGGGAATTCTGGTAACCAGAACCATCCTTCGAAAGAGCTTTCGGAAATTCCGAATCGGCCTACTCGCTGAAGCGGAGCCACTTCCTGCTTCAGATATTACCCTTCTCAATCCGAACCTCCGCCATGCCCTACGGATTTGGTGGGCCTGGATGTGGCGCTCGATTTTGCTGGGTGCTTTGGCTGTGATGCTGTTGTTTCCCACATACATGTTCGCCAGCCTTTTCGGATACAACATTTCTCAAATCGCCAGTTCCATTATTGGAGTTGCCGCAGCGGTGTTTGCTTTCATCCTGGTTCTTTTGACAAAAATTCTGGATGAAAACTTTGGTAACTTCAGAGTTTGCCTCGTTTCCCGACCGAACGAACCAACGGGCCAGCCCTTGATCAACGATATGGAACCATCAAAAACCGTTTGACACCATATCCCTGACAGGTTAATTTCCCCCTAGCCGTGATTTAAGGTTGTCAGCGGCAATTCTGAAGATAGGATTGAGGTCTATGACAGAAGGCGGGGCATTGGAGAGAGCACTCCAAGAGATCGTGCAGCGTGCGGTAGAAGGAGCCTTGACACCCCTACGACAAGAGCTACGCAGTGGGGTTCCTATGGTTTCGGGGGGAGGGGCTGCTCGCGGAGCCTCTGCTGTATTCGATGTCCATCAGGCAGTCTCCCGGATTTTGCAGCCCACCGGGCAGGGAGAAATCCTGGCTGCGCTTTTGCAAGGCGCGAAAAAATTTGGTGGGCGTTGCGCCTTATTTGCACGGCGAGGAGAATCTTTCAGTTATTGGCGGGGAGAGGGTTTTCCCCCAGCGACGGTCAATCGCCTGCGTTCCGTAACAGTGGTGGCAGCGCAATCAGGAATTTTTAAGGAAGTTTGTGAGAACCAGTTCGCGGTGGCTACGACCCGCTCCGCGGAGAACTTGACCCCGGCATTGGACCAAGCCTTGGGCGGGACCGCCGGGGAGAGCATTTATCTGTTTCCAATAGCCGTGCAAGGCAAGGTCGTGGCCGCCCTTTATTCCGACGCTGGTGAACAGGGCGGCTCCCTAGAAACGTCCGCATTGGACATATTGGCGAAGGTAGCCGGGCTGAGCTTGGAAACCTCGGCAAGCAGAGCGGCCAGATCCTCCACAGCGCAGCCAGTCATATCCGAAACCGCTCCATCAGCAGAGGCAAGCAGAGTTGCGGAAACTCCGGCGGAAGCTGCGGTGGAAGAGATCCAGGAAGTGGATTCGGCGGCTGCGCCGTTCGGTTCGTTTGCGGCGAGCGTCCCCGCCCCTCCCGTCGCCGAGGCTGTCACCCCGCCGCCTGACGTGGATTCGTTGCCGGAAACAGAGCGCGATATTCATCGTCGGGCGCACCGCTTTGCCCGCGTTGCCGTTCAAGACCTGCTTTCTTACCACAAGGACAAGATTGAAGAAGGGCGGCGGAACAAGAATCTTTACGATGTGCTTCGTGAGGATATCGAAAAGACGCGGGAGAACTATCAGAAACGCTTTGGACAGACTGCGGCCGCCTCCTTTGATTATTTCCATTACGAGTTGGTAGTGAAGCTTGCCGGCAACGACCTGGAAACGCTGGGCAACCAGTATCCTGGGCCCGTGGGGAACTAGGGCGATTGCGGTTCGCTGCTAAAGCTACGCCCTGATCATCAACACGGAAGAATTTGCTTTCGACGGTTACTAGGGTGTAACAATATTGGATTTCGAATCTAGGTATTTTTCCCTATTCTTACCGAACCCCATTTCTTGTACAATTTCAGCAATAGGTTCATTTATGACTTTCCTGTTCGGAATATTAGTCTGGTTCCTCGTTGGTTGGCATGGAGTAGCATGGGCCGGAGCTGCCCCGGAAGCCGTGGCCCCTCCTGCGCTGCAAGCGATGACGAAGGCGGTGCTGGAAGAAAAATCTCCCGATCAGCGGAGCGCGTTGGAGAAATTTGCGGAGCAATATTCGGATACCCCCGATGGCGTTCTTGCTTATTTGGCTTTAGGCTATGAAGCCTTTCAGGCCCGGCGAGACGATGAGGCCAAAAGATATTTCCAGGCTGCCAGCA
>JACQGE010000168.1 GCA_016199675.1 Acidobacteriota bacterium
AGTTCGTAAGGCGCTCCTAGTTTCTTGGCCTCGCTCATGAGTTCCTCTTCCGGGAGCACGGTGAGTGTCTTGATTTCCCTCAGAATCGCGCGCAAGTGGCGCACTGCTTCCACCACGTTGCCGGAGCCGGCTTCGCCTTTCGTGCGGATCATGGCCGCGCCTTCGGCAATGCGCCGCAGAGCTTCGCCTAGGTCCCTCGCTCCGCAAACAAAGGGGATTCGGAAAGGGTGTTTGTAAATGTGATTTTCTTCGTCGGCGGGCGTGAGCACCTCGCTTTCGTCAATGTAGTCCACTTCCAGCGCCTCCAGGATTTGGGCCTCAGCGGTGTGCCCAATCCGCACCTTGGCCATCACCGGAATCGTGACGGCTGCCATGATCGAGCGGATCACCTCTATAGAGGCCATGCGCGCCACGCCGCCTTCCTTGCGGATGTCCGCCGGGACACGCTCCAGCGCCATCACCGCCACGGCTCCCGCGTTCTCTGCGATCTTGGCCTGCTCGGCGTTGGTCACGTCCATGATGACTCCGCCTTTCAGCATCTCGGCAAGTCCGACCTTCAAGCGAAAAGATTCTTCCAACGATTGCTCTGCCATGTTCTTGCTTTTTCCTCCTGGGGAACATCAGCGTCGCTTCCCCATCTTCTAGTTTACAAATTCTGCAAAAACGGATTCCACTCCCGCTCCCGACCGATGCTGGTAACTGGCCCGTGGCCTGGAACCACAATTGTGGAATCGTCCAATATCAGCAATTTTTCCTTCAGCGATTTCAGAATCTGGCGATCATTCCCACCCGGCAAGTCCGTGCGCCCAATGCTGTCATAGAACAACGTATCCCCGGCCAGCAGTTTCGCTGGCGTGCATTGCGGGATAAGCAGGGAGATACTTCCCTGCGTATGCCCCGGCGTGTGGAGGATGGTCGCCTGAAGTTCTCCCCACCGAATTTCATCCCCATCCCGAATTAGCGCATCAACTGCTGTTGTCTCCGGAGGAGGCACTCCCAGCCATAACGCTTGCAGGTCCATTTGGCTGTAGAGTTCCAGGTCCTGCTCATTCAGGTAAACGGGAGCTCCTGTCCGGTCTTTTAATTTTCTGGCCCCTCCAATGTGGTCAATGTGCGCATGGGTGATGATGATATATCGTACCAACAGCTGATGGCGGTTGAGGATCGCCAAAATCTGCTCGATCTCATCGCCTGGGTCCACTACAAGGGCCTCGCGGCTGTTTTCATCCCCTATGATGGAGCAGTTGCATTGCAACAACCCGACCGGCAAAATCTCATGAATCATACCGACTGCCCATCTCTCTGGGCTAATTGATCACTCCTGCCAGTATAACATGGCCGTGCCATCCGCTCGGATTTACAATCGAGGCCCCTGCCGATACAATGGGCGCGAGGGATCGCCATCATGCATCGCAGCCCGTTATTCTCTTTGCTGGAAGCGGCCCATGCTCAATTTGTTGAGGATCGGGGTTCTCAGGTTCCTGCCAATTTCGGCTCGGTGAAAGAGGAGCACCAGGCTTTGAAAAGCGGAGTGGGATTAATGGACCTTTCCCAGAGGGGCCGCATTCTGGTTCGGGGCGAGGATGCCCCTCGTTTTCTCCACGGCATGGTCACCAATGATGTGAAGGGATTAGAAGCCGGCCAGGGCAATTATTCTTTCTTGCTGGACGTTCATGGACATATTCTGGCCGATCTCCGCATTCTCCGACTGGATGCGGAAAACTATCTGCTCGATTGCGAGCCGCAGCGGAACGAGATCGTATGGCGGGCTTTGGAACATCACATTGTTGCCGACGCTGTGGAACTAGAGGACTTAACTGAGCAGCTAGCCTGCTTGGCTCTTGGAGGTCCCTGTGCGCGCGAGGTGCTGCGAGAAGCTCTAGGCTTCGACCCTCCGTCCATGCATTCTCTCGACCACCTTTTTGTCGAAGCTGTCGCCGTCCGGCTGATTCGAGCTGCCCTTTGGGGGGATGAAGGGTACTGGATTTTGCTCTCTCCTGAACCTGCCAAGGCGCTCTGGCAAAAGCTCCTCCAAGCAGGGGCGAGTCTGGGCATTCGTCCCGTGGGTCTTAACGCGGTCGAGGTCTGCCGGATTGAGGCCGGAATCCCGCGCTACGGTATTGATATGGATGAAAAAACACTTCCCCAGGAAACCGGCCAAATGCACGCTATTAGCTTCACCAAAGGCTGCTACATTGGGCAGGAGGTCGTAGAACGCATCCGTTCTCGGGGCCACGTCAACCGCAAGCTGATGGGGCTGCTCTTTGAAGGAGAACCAAAAGTCCAGGCGGGTGCCGGGATTCTTATTGACAGCCGTCCGGCGGGAACGGTCACCAGTTCGATCTATTCCTATAGACTACAGCGCACTATTGCTCTAGGCTATCTCCGGCCCGAATATGCCCAGGCAGGTGTTGCGGCGATGGTGGGCAATGACCCGGCACAAGTGATGGAATTGCCTTTTCCGGTCGCCTGGCGAAACTAAAGATTGACCGCTTTCTTGAAGCTGCCGTGTTCAGATTGAATCTTCTTTTGCAGCAGAAGGATAGAGTGGATCAGTTGTTCGGGCCGGGGCGGGCATCCAGGAACATAAACATCCACGGGAATAATTTGGTTGACTCCCTGGACCAGCGCGTAGTTATTGAAGACACCGCCGGAGGTGGCGCAGGCTCCCATCGAGATTACCCATTTCGGCTCTGGCATCTGCTCATAGAGCTGTCGGATCACGGGCGCCATCTTCTGGGATACCCGGCCTGCGATTATCATCAAGTCGGCCTGCCGTGGTGATGCGCGGAACACCTCTGCGCCAAAGCGGGCAATATCAAAGCGGGAAGCGCCCATGGACATCATCTCAATAGCGCAGCAGGCCAAGCCGAACGACATCGGCCACAACGAGGATTTACGCGCCCAATTGACGGCATAGTCGAGCGTCGTGGTGATGATGCCTTCCACTGCGGGTTGCTGTGCGTCGCTTCCTGGAATGCGAACTTCTGCCATCCCGCCTCCTCTACCCAAAATTCTGCCACTCCACAGCCACTTTGTAAACTTCTTTACCATGGAACGTTGACCGGAACCGTTGCCTATCCTAGCTAGAGCATTTTCATAGAAGGTATAGAGTCAATCCGAGCCGCGACGGAGCGGGCAACTATTGGCCCGCTTGCCGACCCCATCGATAAGCTCAAGGGGCAGGCTGCGCGTGGCTCTGCTATACATTAACGCTGAAAAAATGAGACAAGTTTGATTCTTATTTCGGCGCTGGCTTCGGTCGTTATAACGGCGAGTCGGGACACTGTGCGGACTGGTTATTCACCGATGAGAGCGAGCCAGGCACTGACGACCGTATCAGGAGCATGAGGATTTGGAAGCCACTCGAAGCGGGCAATTGCACGCATGAAGAACAGTTTCTCTTTTCCATCTGGAAGGAGCCTGGCCATACTCTTACCTATGGCAATCACCAAGCCCACAAAGACAGCGGCAAGAAATAATCCGATTGTAATCTCACAGCACACCCTTGGGGGAAAGCTTTGTCGAAAGCTTTCCCCCATTGTCTGCAAAACCTATAGGTCGCGGAATCCAAGTTGTGGTATATACTTTTCATCGCTGTCATCGGCAGGAGAAAGTCGGCCGGTCAGAGGATCCTATGGAAGATATAGACTTTAGCAGAGGAAAAGACTTACTGGCGGATAAAAGGCAAAGCCAGCGCATTCAACAAACGATCACCATTCAAGTGGTGGGAATGCAACCCGGGTCAGCCTCGGCAGTAGCACAGTCTGGCCAAACCATCGAGGTTAGCGATCACGGGGCACTCATTCAGACGCGGATAAAGTACGAATCAGGAACCGAACTAATGATTCACAATCCACAGAATCTGCAAAATGCTTTGTTTAAGGTAGTCTGGTCGAAACCGTCTTCGGGTGGGTCAGCATGGAATACCGCAGTAGCCTATGAGGATCAAACTGCAATCGACTTTTGGGGATTGCACTAAGGCCGAATTTACTGTCATGCAAGCTCTGAGTCTCCGCTCTAGACCTAATTGAGAATAGATACTATAACTCTTGCGGGGAGGCCTCCCGCTAGGATGTTTCTTATTCAGAAACTAATTTTAAGAGGGGAGTATGGCAATGACGAAACAGGCATTGGCTTTAATGGCAGTGGTTTTCTTCTGCGCTACGGGCGGTAAAACCCAGAATGTGAATGTGGCGGCGATACTGGGCTATCCGCAAACGATTGTCTATAACGGAAAGATTGTGACGATGGATGATTCTTCTTTTGAGTCAAAAGTTGGCACGATTGTGCAAGCGATGGCGATCCGGGACACCAAAATTCTGGCCACTGGAAGCAATGCCGAAATTCGGGCCTTGGCTGGGCCGCAGACCAAGCAGATTGACTTGAAGGGTCGGACGGTATTGCCAAGCTTTATCCTGACGCATGAACATCCCATGGATTGGGTATTCACGGAACCGCGAGCGTTCCGGCATGTGATGCCCAACGATGATGTGATCATCTCTCGCTGGCTGCCCAACCGGCCGCCCAAGGAACAGTTGGCTCTGGTGGAACCGCTGATGCGGGAACTGGTGGCGAAAGCGAAACCGGGGCAGTGGATCCGGGTGATTCCTAACTGGGGTCCAGACTATGAATGGGCTAAAGAAATGGGAAGAATATGGGATGACTCCATCACGAAGGAATACATCGATCTATTGGCGCCCAATAACCCCGTCTGTGTCAGTGACGGCTTTACCGCCGCTTGCCAGACTAATACGAGGGGCATCGAAGAATATCGCAGCGTCCATCCAGGTTTTGCGCCTATGTACGATGTTGGCCGTCGAGGAAACTTTGGCGAGGGCCAGACTAAGATGAGTCCGGAGTTCATCGGCCGGACCGAGAGAACAGGCCGGATTGGGCGCCCGATAAGTTCGGATGTCATTCTTAAGGGCAAATTGCCACTTCTGGCCGACGCGCTTAAGGCGGAACTTGAAGTCTGGGGCCGCTACGGGATCACGACTTTTGGTTCTGGGCCCTATACCGCTTCCAATCTTCGAGCTTTGCATCTTTTGGACGAGCAAGGCCGGATGCCAGCCCGGTTTGCCTGGGCTTATGATGGGCCGCATCATGATTTGGAAGAGTTAAAGGTTCTGTCTGCCTCGTTGGGAACTGGGACAGACTACCTATGGTTCGATGGAGTCAGAGGGTTTGGTGGCGGTTGTTTCTCGGTTTCAGCGAGAGCGGAGTGGGAGCAAATCAAGACCGAGTACGGTGGTGGAGGGGGTGAGGAGGGTGGTGTTAATAGCGGGAGGTGCAGTAATGCGCCCGGCTCGCCTGACTATGAAAAAATGGTAAATATCGCTCAAAGCGGCCTTCGCATCGCGGAGATGCATTCCGACGGGGATAAAGGCATCGATTACGTCATGGATGCCATTGAAGAAGGAAGCAAACGAGCCGGGATGACTCTGGAGGAAATTCGAGCCAAACGGCATACTTTCGATCACGGCGCGGGTGCTCCTCGACCGCAACAGATTCCTCGCATCAAGAACCTGGGGATGATCGTCAGCGAAATTAACACGATTCTGTGGGAAACCCACCGGGGAGCTTCGGTGATTGCGAGGAAATATGGGATTGAATACACCAACTGGGTCGTCCCTCGGAAGAGTCTGACCGATGCTGGAATCATGACCACCATGGAAATCGACCGGCCCCTGCCGTGGAAGATCTTTTTCTTCATCACCAAGGGGATGAACCGGCTTAACGACCGGGATAAGCAAGTATATGGGCCTGGCGAGAGGACAGACCGAATCATCCAGCTGAAGGCGCTGACTCGGTGGGGAGCCTATTATTTGTTGCGGGAGAAGACTATGGGGACGCTGGAACCGGGAAAATTGGCCGATTTTATTGTGTTAGATCGGGATTTTCTGACGATCCCGGAGACAGAAATTCCGAAAATTGATGTGCTGCTGACAGTGGTGGGTGGGAAGACGGTACATTTGGGAGCCGATCTGGCCAAGGAGATTGGGATGACTCCCGTGGGACTAACAACATGGACAGAACCAATTCCCGAGGGATGGGAAGCAAAAAGGGATTGTCCCTGCAATTAGGGAGAACGTCTGACCGGTGCAATCTGCGCAACGAAATTTCACCCTCTAGCGGTCCATAAACTTATAAGTCGCGAATGCTTTCGCGAGTTGCTTCTATATCGATTCGAAATATCCACTCGCGATGGATGCCGGCCTCTTTCATCCATTCTTCCAAAGCTTCGCGAGAGGCCGCGTCAAATTCGGCGATGAGCTGGCCGTCTGTCAGGCTGACCAGGAAGCGCAGGAATCCCGCCTCCGGGCTGGAACGCATGAGTTTCGCTAACTCCTGGGCGCCTTGGCGGGTCATGCAGGCAATGTTGTGTCCGGTTATATAGCGAGGCATCGTTGCGATTCAACTCCCTTTATTTTGAGACTAGAACTATGAACAAGTATTTAGTATAGTAGCCATTAGCATTCTGTGAGTTCCCCCTTGGAGGAGAATCGGGAAGTGTTGCCCGAAAGCGGTAGAGATATGAGCGCACTTGCCAAACTAACTGTACCTATAACGAGGGAAAATCGCTGTGTTTACTACCAAAACAGGGAGACGGCAACCCTGATAGAGCATCAGGATTCTTGGGAAATCCTACCCCTTCCCCGCCAATTTTCAACCGAGGGGCAACCCAGTGTGGTTCTCGGCGACAGCCCTGCCGTTTTCACACCCGAATTACGGAAGGCCATTGAAGAAGACCGCACCCGGTTGATTTATGTCCTAGCAAAGGGAAACGCCTTGCCCCCGGAAGCCAGCGGAACTCCTATTTTCACCTTTCTGGTTCCTCCGGTGCAACCGGCTATGGTCCGCAGTTTAGTGAATGCGGCTTTTGAGAATCTTGTCCTCGTCCACCGGCAAACCAGCCTCGAACGGGAACTCCAACGCGCCCGCGCCGAAATTGATCAACTAAACCAGATCGGCATCGCGCTTTCCACCCAACGCAATATGAATTCCTTGATGGATTTGATTCTGGCAAAAAGCCGCGAAATCACCACTAGCGATGCAGGCTCTTTGTATTTGGTCGAAGAGGACGAAAAAGAGGAAAAATGCCTTCGCTTCAAGACCACCCAGAACGATAGCCTTCAGGTTCCATTTCACGAATTTACCATGCCGATCAATGCTTCCAGCATTGCGGGCTATGTAGCCTTGACGGGCGAATCGCTGCACCTGGAAGATGTTTACAACACCCCGGCTTCTTTGCCCTTCCGGTTTAATCCCACGTTTGACCAGGAAAGCGGCTATCGCACCAAATCCATGCTTGTGGTGCCGATGAAGAATCCGCAAGGAGAGATCATTGGGGTCGTGCAGCTCATCAACTGCAAACGGGATGCGCGCCTGCACGTGGATCGCCGGACGGCAGATCAGGGGGTCATCCCTTACCCGGAAGAAGTGCGGGCTTTGGTCAGTTCCTTAGCCAGCCAAGCTGCTGTCGCTATCGAAAACAATCGCCTCTATGAAAGCATACAGACGCTCTTTGAGGGTTTTGTCAACGCTTCCGTCGTAGCCATTGAAGCGCGCGATCCGACCACTTCCGGTCATTCTTTCCGCGTGGCGGACCTAACCGTTGGATTAGCCGAGGCCGTGGACCGAGCGGATTCTCCCGAATTCCACAACATCAACTTTAGCCGATCCGAAATGAAAGAGATTCGTTACGCCTCCCTCCTACATGATTTTGGTAAAGTAGGTGTGCGGGAAGAGGTGCTGATAAAAGCTAAAAAGCTCTATCCCCAACAAATGGAGGTCGTCCAGCAGCGCTTTGATTATGTTCGCAAGGCCGTCCAACAGGAACACACCGAGCGCAAGCTGACCTACATTCTAGAGAAGGGTAGAGGCGAGTTCATGGCCCGCCAGGAAGAGTTCCAGCGAGATCTGGAAGAACGTTTACGGGAATTGGATGACTTCCTGCAATTCGTCCTGAGGTGCAATGAACCTACTGTCCTACCCGAAGGAAATTTCCAACGCCTGACGGAATTGGCAGCCGTGGAGTTTTTGGACTGGGAAGGCCTGCCGCGCTCGCTGCTGGCAGCTAAGGAAGCGAAACTGCTTTCCATTCCCAAAGGGAGTCTGGATGAAACGGAGCGGGTCGAGATCGAGTCCCACGTCGTTCACAGCTTTAATTTCCTAAGTCAGATCCCTTGGACTAAAGAAATAAAAAATATTCCGATGATCGCCCGCGCCCACCATGAAAAGCTCAATGGCACAGGATACCCTTACAAATTAAACGCTGCGGAGATTCCCTTTCAATCGCGGATGATGACCGTTTCGGACATCTACGACGCTCTTTCCGCTTCCGACCGGCCTTATAAAAAGGCCGTTCCGACCGAAAAAGCCCTCGATATTCTGGCCCAAGAAAGTAAGCAAGGCCTACTGGATTCAGCGTTATTCCGCCTCTTCCAAGAGGCGGAGGTCTATAAGCTCACCATGAACTGGAAGCATCCCTCCAGCTTCAAGTTATAAGATTCCGCATGACGCTCAAGGTCGTGACGCGCGGTTCGCGTGAACCCCTGTCATTGCAATTCCAATAGGCCTGCACGTGCTATTTCCTCGTCCTGAGCTTCTGTTCCGCCGCTGATGCCAATGCCGCCGATGACAATTCCCTCCCACTGGATCGGCAGTCCTCCCCGGACGCAAGTCAGGTTTCCACCGCTGGCCAGCGGCATACCTAGAGAAAGTAGCAGGCTCACGTCTTGCTCGTTCGGAAGGGGGCCGGTGGCTGCGCGGCGCAGTGCCGCTGACGTGGCTTTGGTAATGGCTACTTTTACCGTAGAAGGCTTGGCGTCATCTCGGCGGGCAAACGCCAGCAGGTGTCCCCCATCGTCCACTATGGCCACGGAAAGCGACAACCCCATCTCGCGGGCCTTGCTGGCCGTTGCTTCCAGGATCGCGCGCGCGCCTTCGTAGGTGAGTTTGGGTACGTTTTTCGTTAGCATGTCTATTACCTCCTTCCAAGACTCGTTGCTCTCAGTTTCGTTACTGGCGGGCTTTGCCTAAAAACCATCTCCATTAGTTGACTTTGTGGGCAACCGCCGATTCTGCCCAAAAAGTTGGCTCGATGCCAAGCTCGAAAATTGATTGTACCAGCACGGACAGGTTATGGC
>JACQGE010000160.1 GCA_016199675.1 Acidobacteriota bacterium
GCCATAACCTGTCCGTGCTGGTACAATCAATTTTCGAGCTTGGCATCGAGCCAACTTTTTGGGCAGAATCGGCGGTTGCCCACAAAGTCAACTAATGGAGATGGTTTTTAGGCAAAGCCCACCGCCTACAAAAAATACAGTCAGGATCACGATACGCTGAGGGAGGCATCAAGAGTCAGCATAGTTTACTCGACATTTTCGGAAGACGAGGTAGCGGCATTGCTGCGCAGATTAGAAGGATGCCGTGATCGCTTTGTAGAGCAAGGCGGGGGCTCAGAACGTGCGAAATGCGTTTGCAGCGTCCTCAATGAAGCGAGAAAGGGGAACGGAGGAACACTACCTCACATCGATGATTGGGAACGCATTTACACCACGTTGAAGTGCTCAACAAACGTCTTACCAGACAAATAGCCTTCTTATTAACTTCTGGAATCATTCTATGAAAATTCTGATCTGCCTGAAACAGGTTCCCGCCAAAGATTCCCCCCCGCGCATTCATGGCGATTCGACATGGATTCGAGAAGACGATCTGAGTTATGAGATCAACGAACCAGACTCCTACGCTCTGGAAGAAGCATTGCAGCTCAAGGAAAAGCACGGAGGCGAGGTGGTGGTGTGCAGCGTGGGCCCCGCTCGCGTCCAACAGGTCATCCGCGAAGCGCTGGCCAAGGGCGCCGACCGCGCCATTCATATTGAAGACAATTCCCGTTCCAAAGCAGATAGCCTTTTTACGGCTCGCATCATGGCAGAGGCCGTTCGCCCGGAGAGTTTTGATCTGATCCTCACCGGGCTGCAGTCGGACGATTTGGGTTTGGGCCAGACCGGGGTCATCCTTGCAGAGCTTTTGGGAATGCCGCACGCCACCATCATCATGGAAGTTCAGGTGCCGGACGGGCATTTGAGCGGGCAATTTAAGGTGAAGCGAGAACTTGAAGGAGGATGGTTTCAATGGGTGGAGATACCGCTTCCCGCCTTATTGACAATCCAATCCGGGATTAACAAACCCCGTTATGCCACGTTGAAAGGAATCAAGGCGGCTAGGACCAAAGAGATTCGCCACCTGACAACAGAGCAATTGCAATTGAAGCCGACCGACATCTTGGAAGGACAGCGGCTCCGCCGGGTTTATGTTCCAACGAAAACAAAGAAAACTGAATTCCTGGAAGGTTCACCGCAAGAAGTCGCAACCAAACTTGTCGAGAGATTGCAACGGGAAGTGCGGCTCTTATGAAACGGGAGGCCATCTGAGGCGCGCGTCAGCAAGCGGGCAAGGCTGCGACTGGAAGCCCAGCTGTTATGAGATTCGCGTTCCGCAACAAGAGGATTTATGAGTGAAGCCCTTCTGGTAGTGATGGAACAGCAGGAAGGTAAACTGAACCGGATGAGTTGGGAAGCGCTGGCGGCGGCGCAGCAATTGGCCCGCGAATTGTCCAGGCCAGTGGAAGCCGTGGTGATGGGCCAGAACATCGGTAACCTCGCTCAGGAGGTCGCTGCCAGCCAATTGTCCTGTGTCCGCCTCGCGGAAAACCCTTTGTTGGAGTTCTACACACCAGATGCCTACTGCTTGGCTCTCCAGCAGGTCATTGCTGCTGCGAAGCCTTATCTAGTCCTATTACCTCATACTTATCAGGTTCGGGACTTTGCCCCGAAATTGGCAACCGCTCTAGGGCGCTCTTTTCTGAGCGACTGCATCGGCTTCCGCCAGGAAAATGGCGAGTTGGTATTCACGCGCCAGCTATTCCAGGGCAAAATCAACGCGGACATTTCCTTCGCCGGCGATCCGCCGTATTTGGCCTCCTTGCAGGCTGGGAGCTTTCGTGTCGACCAGGTTGTTTCAGGAGATAAACCAGCGCCCCTCGAAATCGAAAAAATTGCCATCGCTGCCGAAAAGGTGCGCACCAAGCCTCTGGAGAAATTTCAGGAAGCCAAACGAACCGTGGACCTGGCGCAGGCTGAGATCATTGTGGCGGTGGGGCGGGGAATTAAAGAACAGGAAAACCTCTCCCTGATTCTAAAACTGGCGGACGCCCTGGGAGCGGAAATTGGCGGCTCGCGTCCGGTCTGTGACAGCGGCTGGCTTCCCATGGAGCGTCAAATCGGCAGCTCCGGTCAGACTGTAGCTCCCAAACTTTATCTCGCGCTGGGCATCTCCGGAGCTATCCAGCACATGGTGGGAATGAAAGGATCACGGACTATCGTGGCCATTAATAAAGACCCCAACGCGCCTATTTTCGAAGTCGCTGATTACGGTATCGTTGGCAACCTGTTCGATATCGTCCCGGCTCTTCTCGAAGAAATCAGCAAGACCAAAGGACGGTAAAAATGATGCACCTGTAGCCACGGCATGGTTTTTATGTCGGAGGCAGATCTCGGCTCTGGCCTTGAATATGGAACGCGAATCCCTGGAAATGGATGTGCTAATCGTCGGCGCCGGGCCGGCGGGGCTGGCAGCGGCACTGCGGCTGGCGCAACTCATCGAGCAGCACAACGCCGAGATTGATTCCGGCGCCCGCCAAGGACGGAAGTTTTCTCCGGAAGAAGTCTATGTGCTGGAAAAAGGCCGGGAGATTGGCGCGCACCTGCTCTCTGGGGCCGTGCTTGATCCGCGCAGTCTGCGGGAACTGGTCCCGGACTTTGACCAACCAGACTCCTCCACGGAACGACCGCCGCTGACGCCGGTGCAACAAGACGCCGTTTATTTTCTGACCGAGAAGGACCACTGGAAGTTTCCCGTCACCCCGCCGTTTCTTCAAAACCACGGCAATTATATTATTTCCCTCAACCGCCTTGGCCGCTGGCTCGGACGAAAGGTAGAAAAGGCGGGAGTTAGTATCTTCACCGGTTTTGCGGGGAAGGAATTGCTGACGGAGAATGGCCGCGTGATTGGAGTTCGCACCGATGACAAAGGATTAGATAAGACGGGGAATCGCAAGAGCAACTTCGAGCCAGGCTATGACCTGCACGCCAAAGTGACAATACTGGCGGAGGGGCCGCGCGGCTCCCTCGCCAAACAGCTCATTGCTCGGAAGGGTTTGGATCAAGAGCGTAACCCGCCAACCTATGCGGTTGGAATCAAAGAACTCTGGGAAATTCCTCCACAGCGCCTCGCGCCAGGCACGGTCATTCACACTGCCGGCTGGCCGCTGACGAAAAAACAATACGGCGGTGGATGGCTTTACTCCATGCCCGAGGGGATGATCTCTCTCGGTCTGGTCTGCGGTCTGGACTATCGCGATCCGAGATTCGATCCTCACGAAATGTTCCAGCGCTTCAAGACCCATCCTTTCCTCCGCCGGCTTCTTGAAGGCGGCAAGATGCTTCGCTATGGGGCCAAGACGATTCCAGAAGGCGGCTGGTTTGCTTTGCCGAAACTCGTCACTGACGGGGCTCTCCTGGTTGGCGACTGCGCCGGTTTTTTGAATTCCCAACGGCTCAAAGGGATTCATCTGGCCATCAAGACCGGGATGCTGGCTGCGGAAACGATCTTGGAAGCATTGCAAAACAATGATTTTTCCGAGACCGCTCTCGCCGATTACGCCCGCCGCGTCGAGAACAGTTGGGTAAAGGAAGAGCTTTGGAAAGTGAGGAACTATCACCAGGCTTTTGAAAAGGGGATGCCTCGCGCTGTCTTTCATGTGGGCTTACAAATGCTCACGGGCGGGCGCGGACTTCATAAACGCTATCCCAGCCAGGCCGACTACGCGAAGTTACAAAAACTCGAGGACAGTAATCTTCCTCAACCAACCAGATTTGTTCCCGACGGGAAATTAACATTCGACAAACTTACGGATGTATATCACTCCTCCACTAAACATGAGGAGGATCAACCCGGCCACTTGCTCATTGCCGATACGAATATCTGCAATAATCGCTGTATCGTGGAATACGGCAATCCCTGCCAATACTTCTGCCCCGCTGCGGTTTACGAGATGGTCGAAGGGCCGCGTGGCGTGGGAGGCCCGTCTGGTGTAGCACATAAAGAGCAGCGCCTTCAAATCCACTTGAATCCTTCCAACTGTGTTCATTGCAAGACCTGCGATATTATGGACCCGTATGAAATCATCACCTGGGTCCCTCCTGAAGGCGGTGGAGGCCCGAATTACGAGAACCTGTGAGCTGCGGCACTCCAATGAAGAGTCTATAAAGCTGCGTCAAAGCCCGATTTAACGGACTGTAAGGGCATGGCTTTACCATTTTTAGGGTTCCTGTATTCCTGCGTGTGGCTGTCATCCCGAGCAACGCGAGGGATCTGCACCTAAGTTTCGAACCATTCGGGTAAGAAGAGAAAACAGCGATTCGACAATCCGCTATGACGAAAACCTATCGCCAAGGACAAATCCTGAACCTGATCCGTAATCATCCGATCCGGACTCAGGAGGAACTGGTCCAGGCTCTCCACAAAGTTGGGATCGAGGTCACGCAGGTAACGCTTTCCCGGGATTTACATGAATTAGGCCTGGTGAAAGGCCCGCAGGGGTATCAGGAATCGGAGCGGGCCGCCGCAACTGCGGAGGAGGAAGCCGGCGCCTTGCGATGGGTGGTGGTGGAGTTCGTCCGCGACGTCAAAACCGCGCAAAACATCGTCATCATCAAGACCGCTTCCGGCCACGCGCAACCCGTGGCTGTGGCTCTGGACAAAGAAGCCTGGCCGGAGATCGCCGGTACACTCGCTGGCGATGACACTATCTTCGCTGTCGCCGCCGATGCCAAACAGGCCCTGAAGGCGAAGGAGAAGTTGCTTGCATTACTTCACTAGAAGATTCTCCTATCGCTTCGTATAGCGCCATGCCCGCTATGGCTTGTCATTCCTGAAAGCGTCTGTCGTCGAAACTCCCCAAAGAGGCTGTCATCCCGAGCGAAGCGAGGAATCTGCACGTAAAGTTCAAAACGTCCGCTACTATGCCGTACCGCGATTACTGGCAAAACCCTATGGTCGGGCCTTTTTTGACGGGGCTGCGACCCTATGTTATGGTTAAGCTAAGGCGGCTGTGCGACAGCAGTTCAGCCCCGAAGGGGCGCAAGATTTTTTAGCCCACGGCACAAGTCGTGGGTCAACAATGCGCTGATCGAGGCGAGCCCCGGAAGGGGCGAAAGACCGTGCGGTCTATCGGAACAAGAGAACCGTTCTAAGATTGCCGGAAGGCGGGACGATGCAGCAGGCACACAAATTTTTTGAAGAAAAATTTGGCTTCACGGACTCGGATTTGGAGAAGTATCTGACGGCCGCGCTTTCGGCAGGAGGCGATTACGCCGACCTGTATTTTGAGTATCAGGCGACCAGTTCGATTTCGCTCGATGAGTCCATCGTCAAGGGGGCCACGCAGGGAGTCTCGGTCGGCTGCGGCGTGCGGGTCCTTTCCGGCGAACGGACCGGCTATGCCTACACGGACGATCTTTCCCCCGAGAAAATCCTAAAAGCGGCGCAGACGGCGGCGCATATTGCCAGCGGCCCGGCGCGCGTCACGACCGTCGGCCTGTCCGAGGTGAAACTGCCCCGCAACCTCTATCCCATCGTCATCGCTCCCACCGACCTAGACATTGCTGCCAAATTGGATTTGGTTCTTCGGGCGGATCAAGCTGCTCGCGCTCACGACTCGCGCGTCTTTCAGGTGCGGGTCGGCTATGCCGACGAAGTGCGTCATGTCCTGACCGTTTCTTCCGACGGGGGCATTGCCGGAGACTTTCAGCCGTTGGCCCGGCTCTCCGTTTTCTGCCTGGCGCGGGAGGGCAACCGTGTGGAGCGTGGCTTCAGCGGCGGCGGCGGCCGCGTTGAATTGAAGTTCTTTCTGGAGGAAAAGACTCCGGAGCATTTTGCGCGGGAAGCGGCCCGCCAGGCTGTTTTACAGCTCACCGCTGTGGAGGCTCCGGCGGGAGAGATGGAAGTTGTGCTGGGGCCGGGCTGGCCTGGCATTCTCTTGCATGAAGCAATTGGGCACGGTCTGGAGGCCGACTTCAACCGCAAGAAGACCTCTGCCTTCAGCGGTCTGATTGGGCAGAAGGTCGCCAGCGATTTTTGCACGGTGGTGGATGATGGCACATTGCCCAGCCGCCGGGGTTCGCTCAACGTGGATGATGAGGGGACACCCACTTCTCAGACCGTGCTCATCGAACGGGGCGTTCTGCGCGGCTACATGCAGGACAAGCTCAGCGCCCGACTGATGGGCGCTGGTTTGACCGGCAACGGGCGGCGGGAGAGCTACGCCCATATCCCGATGCCTCGCATGACCAACACCTATATGTTGGCGGGTAATTCAGCCCCCGATGAAATTCTGCGCACCGTCAGGCGGGGCCTTTATGCGGCGCAATTCGGCGGCGGTCAGGTGGACATCACCAGCGGGAAATTCGTCTTTACGGCCTCGGAAGCTTATTGGATCGAGGATGGACGGCTTACCCGGCCCGTGCGCAACGCCACTCTGATCGGCGATGGCCCCACCGTTTTGCGGCATGTCTCCATGGTTGGCAACGACCTGGCGCTGGATGAAGGGATCGGGACCTGCGGCAAAGACGGGCAAAGCGTGCCGGTCGGCGTTGGAATTCCCACCATTAAAGTAGATCGGCTGACGGTCGGGGGAACGGGAAGTCCGTAGAGTTCGGCTTGCTCGGTTGGCTCGACCTTTTCGGAAAACTCATCTTGCGATTGCCATGGAAGAACTGCAACAATTGGCTATTTATGTAGTCGAAAGCGCCATGAAAAGCGGCGCGACGGCGGCGGATTGCGTGATCCAGGAAGGGAACGAGTTTTCCACCACGATCCGCTGCGACGAGGTGGAGCAGCTCAAGGAAGCTGGGGCAAAGTCTCTGGGCTTGCGCGTCTTCCTGGGACATCGCACGGCCAGCACATACACTTCGGATTTTTCTCATCAAGGCATCGAGCGTCTCGTTGCCAGCGCCCTGGCTGCCGCTCGCGTCACTTCCGAAGACCCCTGCGCCGGATTGCCGGAGCCGGAGGTGGTCGGCCAATATCCCGAAGATTTGAACTTGTTTTCGGAAGACGTCACCCATCTGGAAGCTCACGCGATGATGGAGCTTGCCCGCCGGGCGGAGAAAGCTGCTTTTGCTTTCGATCCGCGCATACAGAATTCCGAGGGCGGCAGCTTCGACGCCACTTATGGGCGGAAGATTTTAGCAACGTCGCAAGGATTTCTGGGAGCGTATCGGCGTTCTTCATGTTCTCTTTCCGTTGTGCCAATCGCCGCAGGGACCCAAGGGATGCAGCGCGATTACTGGTACAGCATCTCTCGCAGCCTGGCAGGCCTGGAACCGCCGGAAGAAATCGGGCGGAAAGCTGCCGAGCGGACGGTGCGCAGATTAGACGCCCGAAAAGTACCTACTTGTAAAGTGCCGGTGGTTTTCGATCAGCGCACGGGCCGGAGCATCCTGGCAAGCCTGTTTGAGGCCCTCAGCGGCGAATCCATTTACCGGCGGGCGTCCTTCCTGGCCGGAAAGCTCGGAGAGCAAGTGGCCTCCGCCGCCGTTACCCTCTTCGACGACGCCACCTTGAAAGGCGGCTTCGGCTCCTTGCCCTTCGATGACGAAGGCGTGCGCACGGGCCGCACCGTGGTCATCGAGCGGGGCGTTTTGAAAAGTTATCTGATGAACTGTTACACGGCGAGGAAACTCGGGCTGAAAACCACCGGCAACGCTGGCCGCGGTGTCGCCGGAAACCCCGGCGTCCGCCCGGCAAATTTTTTCCTGGAACCGGGCCCGAAATCTCCCGAGGAGATCATCCGTTCGGTGAAAAATGGTTTTTACGTGACGGAGTTTCTGGGGTTTGGTTTCAACGCAGTGACCGGCGATCTTTCGCACGGCGCAGCGGGAATCTGGATTGTGAACGGCGAATTGGCTTATCCTGTCCAGGAGGTGACGATTGCCGGCAATTTGCTGGAGATGCTCCAGGCCATTACTCAAGTAGGGAGTGACCTGGAATTTCGCGGCGCGGTTGCCTCCCCCACTTTCCAAATTGCCGAGATGACCGTCGCGGGGCAGTAGCCACATAGAGGTCTTCATCCGTTATGAACACACGAAACGTTAAAGATCGTTCCGACCGAAAAAAACTCAAAAGAGAAGCCCGCAAGAAACAGCCTGCGAAACCCAAGAGAACCGAACCCCGAGGTTCTCATAAGAAAAGGATCAAGAAAGCCGCCCGCGGCCAGCGGAAACGGTAGGGAAGGTCCTTATGGGTATATCTGGCTTTCATGATCCCCTCGGAAAGCTCGATTGTCCCCTGGCGATTTCAGCTTTAGCGCGGAGACCCCGTGTGAAAAGCCGCCTCCTATTTTTATTCCATGATTTTGCAAATCCATGTGCAACCGAGAGCGAAAAGAAACTGGCTCGTCCAGCAACCCCAAGGAGAGTGGAAGCTCCAATTGTTGGCTCCGCCCGTCGAAGGCAAGGCCAATCAGGCCTGCGTTGAATTTCTGGCGCAAGGACTAGGAATCGCCCGTTCCCGGGTTCGCCTGCTGGCGGGTGAAAAATCACGCCACAAGCGAATTGAATTGGAAGGCGTGACCGAAGAAGAGTTCCTGAAGTTCGCCTTAGAGCATTTCGCTCGTTGATGCTAGAGCATCTTCCCAGATGGTGTAAACCAAATCAGCAACGCCAATCAGAGCCGCGTTGAGCCTGCCTCGAGCACAGCGAGGGGTAAGCAAGCGGGCCCGCTCCTTTGCGGTCGCGGCTCGGATACGGTTTACACTAATTGCTAAAATGATCTAGCACCATATAAGGTCACGCTACCTTGTTTAACGGCGCCCCGCACATCCATTGCATCCGAATACCCTCAACTGAAAACCAAGTTGCGGCTAAAGAGTGCGAATTCTGTAGTCGTTGAACTTGCCTGATTCCTGTTGTCTGATGATACTTGGTTTGGGAGGACATGTTCGCGGTGATTCCGATTGAACAAATCCTGATTGCTGTATCAGTGCTTTTGCTGATCGCAGTGCTGGCCAGTAAGGCATCGAGCCGGCTCGGTGTGCCATCCCTTCTCCTGTTTCTCTTGCTTGGCATGCTGGCCGGCTCTGAGGGACCCGGAGGCATCCCTTTTGATGACGCTCGGCTTGCTCAAACAATTGGCGTAATCGCCTTGGCCTTCATCCTGTTCGCAGGCGGATTGGATACGGACTGGGCGAACGTTTCTGGAGTGTTATGGAAAGCTCTGAGTCTCTCCACGGTGGGTGTATTCATCACAGCCGTCCTGGTGGGATGGTTCGCCAGCGTCGTGCTGGGCTTATCGTGGCTGGAGGGA
>JACQGE010000161.1 GCA_016199675.1 Acidobacteriota bacterium
AGATTTGGTAGCGCTACCGGGAATCGAACCCGGGTTTTGAGATTGAGAATCTCACGTCCTAACCCCTAGACGATAGCGCCTCAGAAAAACACCATTTTAACAATCTTAGGCTAGCGAATTCTTTTTGCTCGGTCAAGACCATCCCAATGTCCTCGGAAAAGGAATCCGCTCGCGCTCCCCAAATGGAGTTACGATAAGTGCAACAGCCGGAAAAGAGGAGGTCCGTTATGGCCACTTACATTATTCTCAGCCGTTTTTCGCCAGAGGCATTTCGAGAGCCGAAAGACTTCAAAAAACTGGCTAGCGATGTTTCCAGAAAGATCAAAAAAGAATGTCCCCAAGTCCGGTGGAAAGCCAGCTATGCGACCTTGGGTCGGTTTGACGTTATAGATGTTGTCGAGACCGATAACCCGAAGCAACTGGAGAAAGTGGCGATGATTATCCGGGCTTATGGCCATTCGACGACGGAAACGCTTCCCGCCACACCTTGGAATGAGTTCCTGGGAGCGCTATGATCCCCCGCTGAGGCCAATCAGTTCGCTATCGCTGGTAGCGGCCGATCAGACTGGCTTCGGCCAAAATATGACCCTTCATGGCCCCCTCCAGTTCTGATTTAGTGGCCCCGGGTCTGAGGCTTAGTTTCGCATCCAGCGCGTAGAGTTTAAAGAAATAGCGGTGGGCTGGCCCAGGAGGGGGACAAGGGCCGCCATAGCCGATTTTGCGGAAGTCGTTGCGGCCCTGGCGTGCGCCGTCGGCGAGTTCCGTCTCTTTCGGTATGCCTTCCGGCAGCGCCTGCGCAGCGGCCGGCAAATTGTAGATCACCCAATGAACCCACGTCCCGCCCGGGGCGTCCGGATCATCGGCAATCAAGCCGAAGCTTTGCGTCCCAGGCGGTGAGCCGCTCCATTCCAACGGTGGGGAGACATCCGGTCCGTCACAGGTAAATTTCTTGGGAACCATGCCGTCAGTTTGAAAGGCGTTAGTTGTCAATACAAATCCCATCACAGGCCTCCTGTGGATTACCTACAGAAATTTTACTGCATCCTTGCCTTACCATCCTTCCCACATTACGAGGGAGAATCCTCGGCTTGCCGTTCCCCGCAATCCCGATGTACACTTTGATATACAGCAACAGCCTTGGATAGAGACACTCTGGAGAATAATGCCTGAGCATAAAAAGGAAGAAGAATCCGCTGAATTTAAGGTCGTTGACCGTCGTTCATTCACCTCCGACGGGCAACGCCGCCCCGATGCCCCGATCGAATCTCCGAAGGCAGAGGCGCCTCCCCCAAAACCGCCCAAGATAGAGCCTACGCCCGCTTCGCCCAAGCCTCAGGCTGCCCCTCCGGGGTCCCACCCAGAACCGCAAGGTCCTGTGCAGTTTGAGCATCTGATTATGTCGCTGGTGACCACGGCCATGTATCAACTGGGCCTTGCCGTCCGACCCGGTGAAGTTGCTCCCCCTCCCGATTTGATAGCCGCGCAGGAGACCGTAGACCTGCTCCAAATTTTGCAAGAGAAAACCAAAGGCAATCTCACCAAAGAAGAGGAGCAACTCCTCACGAACAGTTTGTACGAACTGCGCATGGTATTCGTGGAGCTTTCCCGTAAGGCCGGACGAGGCCGCTAGGATGCGTGTGGAAGTGACAGTACCCAGCGTGGGTGGGTTTCTGGGGAGATGCGCCACGACTAAACTTGCGGGAGGATAAGAAAGCGGCATCCCTCGGAGCGGTCACAACAACGGAAATGGAAATCTTTCACTCTCTGGAGGAGATCGCGAGGCAAAACCGCCGCTCCGTCGCCACGGTGGGCAACTTTGACGGCGTCCACTTGGCTCACCAGGAACTTTTGCACCGGGTGCAGCAGTGCGCGCGCCAGGAAAACGCCGCCTCCGTCGCAGTCACTTTTGACCCGCATCCTTCTAAGGTCCTTGCACCGCAAAAAGCCCCTTTGCTACTAACGCCTCTGGCAGTAAAACAAAAACTATTAGCAAAAAGTGGGATAGACCGTCTGTTGATTTTGCCCTTTACACGAGATTTTTCGCTCTGGTCGCCGGAACAGTTCGTAGAAGAAGTCGTAAGAGCCCTGCAAACATCCGCAATCGTAGTTGGGGAAAACTTCCGCTTCGGCCACCGCCAGGCGGGTACACCCGCTGTTTTGCAAGAGTTAGGCCAGCGATGGAATCTTCAAGTCGAGGTTTTGCCGCGAATCAGCGTCCGCCATCTACCCGTCAGTAGTTCCCAAATCCGCCGCCTGCTGGAGCAGGGAAAAATCTCGCTCGCCAACCGGCTCTTGGGCCGTCCCTTCAGCATTCGAAACCGCGTCGAACCAGGCCGTGGTATTGGTCGCAGCCAAACCGTGCCCACACTGAATCTCGCGCCCTATCCGGAGCGGCTCCCGGCAGTGGGCGTGTACGTTACCGGGGTCAGGGTTGAAACCTCACTAGGCGCACGCCAGTTACGCTCCGTGACGAATGTCGGCTATAAACCCACCTTCGGCGAGCACGCGCTCGGCGTCGAGACACATTTACTGGAACCGTGGGATGACGAACCTCCGAACAGTTTGGAAGTCAGTTTCCTCTACCGCCTCCGCGACGAACGCAAATTTGACTCGGCGGGGGAACTCAAAGCTCAAATCCAGAAAGATATTCGCCGGACGGAAAGCTATTTCCGGCGGTTGGAGCGCTTTCGGGTGGCGCCGTTGTTGCCAAAGTAAAGAGACCTCGAATTCCTGTTGCGAGTAGAATTTTAGACTTGATGGCTTGTCAGGGCATGGCTTTAGCGTTTGTCAACCTCTCGATCAGTTTCCTTGCCTCCGTTTTTGTCATCCGGCACGGTTCAAGAAACAGAGTGGCATCCAAATCCGGGAAGCCAGCCTGGACCAACCGCGCCGGCAGCAGCGCCGGGATCAACTCTGGCCGATGGCTGGGCATTTTTCGCAAGCAGTCGAAAAGAACCTGATGGTGCACATGACGAAAAGGGTAGGATCGCAGACGCGATAAAAGTTCTGTCCGGAGTTCCGGTTCCGTTGTGTCGTGACAAAGGAGTCCCAACAAGCGATGTTCTATGGCGATGGTTTCTTCATGGGTCATAGGCTCCGTTGTTGCTCCCTGCCAAAGATCGAAACCGTAATTTCAAAGGTATTACAGTTCGCCCAGAGGCACTCCCAATCGGCGCAGCAGGGCGGCCACGCCATCACGGTCCATGCGCGTCGCGTCGTACTCGACGGCTATCGTCTGTTCTTTCTCGTCCACCGCGATCTTGCGGATTCCCAGGTTTGTGTACGACTCCCCTAATGCTCGTGCCTGCGGCAACCCTAACTTTTCTTGAATCTTAAAAACGGCGACAACAGTGGTCATAAGTGGTTGGAAAAATTGCCAGGAAGGCGGCCTTTGCGACTCCCTCTGCTGGATCGCGTCTATTATATTATGTGAACAGCCTCTTTGACGATGCGAAGAAGGAAATGGTGAAAGACCCGTGGTAAAAGATCCTGTTTGCGGCATGGAGATTGAAGAGGAGTCGGCTGCCGGCTCGCACGAATATAAGGGGCAGACTTACTACTTCTGTAATCCTTCCTGCCTGGAGAAATTTCGCGCCGAGCCGGAGAAATATCTCAGCGGGATAAAAGACACAGCCACCGAAACGCAGGGAGCCAAGGAAGCAGGCCAAGCTGCCGAGTACACCTGCCCCATGCACCCTGAAGTGCGGGAACCAGAAATGTCGTCCTGCCCGAAATGCGGCATGGCGCTGGAACCAGTGGTCAGCGTGCCCCCCCTTTCCCGCACCGAGTACGTTTGCCCGATGCACCCAGAGGTGGTGCGGTCCGAACCAGGGGCCTGCCCCATCTGCGGAATGGCCCTGGAGCCGCGAGACGTCACCTTGGAAGAGGAGGAAAACCCGGAACTGGTGGACATGAGCCGCCGCTTCTGGGTAAGCCTCGGATTATCGCTGCCGGTGCTTTTTCTGGCGATGTCCGGCCATATCCCCGGTCAGCCCGTTCAGCATCTGCTTTCCCCTTCCTGGGTCAATTGGATCGAGTTTGTGCTGGCAACACCGGTAGTGCTTTGGGGCGGCTGGCCGTTTTTTGAGCGCTGCTGGGCCTCCTTTGTTCATCGCAGCCTCAATATGTTCACGCTCATCGCCATTGGCGTCGGGACGGCTTTTTTTTATAGCGCGGTGGCTACACTCGCGCCGGGAATTTTCCCGACAGCATTTCGCGGACACGGCGGGCAAGTCGAGGTGTATTTCGAAGCGGCGGCCATCATCACCGTGTTGGTGTTGCTGGGCCAAGTGCTGGAAATTCGCGCTCGCAGCCGCACTAGCAGCGCCATTCGAGCCTTGCTGGGTCTGGCTCCTAAGACGGCTCGGCTGGTGCGAGAGGATGGAAGTGATGAAGATGTTCCACTGGATCGCGTCCATCCCGGCGACAAGCTGCGAGTTCGCCCCGGTGAAAAAGTTCCTGTGGATGGCGTGGTGCTAGAGGGAATCAGTTCCGTGGACGAGTCCATGGTTACGGGTGAACCAATTCCGGTAGAGAAGACCGCCGAAAGCCGCGTCATCGGCGGAACGGTTAATGGTACGGGAGGCTTTGTGATGCGCGCGGAGCGCGTCGGCAGCGATACTTTGCTGGCTCAGATCGTGCGCATGGTGAGCGAAGCGCAGCGCAGCCGTGCTCCCATCCAGCGGCTGGCCGACGTAGTGGCTTCCTACTTTGTTCCCGCGGTGGTGGCGGTTGCCGTGGTCACCTTTATTGTGTGGGGGTTGATTGGCCCGGAGCCGCGCATGGCCTATGCGTTGGTCAACGCCGTCGCCGTCCTTATCATTGCTTGCCCCTGCGCATTGGGATTGGCCACTCCCATGTCCATTATGGTGGCTACAGGCCGGGGCGCGTTGGCCGGAGTGCTGATTAAGAACGCGGAGACCCTGGAAATCCTGGAGAAAGTGGACACACTTGTGGTCGATAAAACCGGCACTCTGACGGAGGGGAAGCCGCGCCTGATGTCTCTGGCAACCGTGCCCGGTTGGGAAGAAAGGGAAGTCTTGCGGCTGGCCGCGAGTCTGGAGCGCGGTAGTGAGCACCCTCTGGCCGATGCCATTGTAAAGGGAGCACAGGCACAGTCGCTGGAACTTCGCCAAGTAACTAACTTCCAATCCATCACCGGAAAAGGCGTTTCCGGCTCGATTGGCGGACAAAACGCAGCTCTGGGCAATCAGAAATTGATGGACGAGCGTAATGCCGATCTCGGTCCACTGCGGGAGCGGGCGGAAGATTTACGGCGCGAGGGGCAAACGGTGATGTTCCTGGCGGTGGAAGGCAAGGCAGTCGGACTGCTCGGCGTGGCCGACCCCATTAAGGAATCTACTCCGGAAGCCATCCAGATGTTGCACCAAGAGAATATCCGCCTCGTGATGCTTACGGGAGACACTCGCACAACAGCGGAAGCCGTAGCCCAAAAGCTCGGTATTGATGAAGTGCGGGCGGAAGTTCTGCCGGAGCAGAAAGCTCAGGAGGTCAAGCAACTTCAATCTCAGAACCGGATCGTGGCGATGGCGGGCGACGGGATCAACGATGCTCCCGCTCTGGCGCAGGCCCAGGTTGGCATAGCGATGGGCACCGGAACCGATGTGGCCATAGAAAGCGCCGGGGTCACCCTGGTCAAGGGAGATTTGAGAGGCATCGTTAGGGCGACGAGGCTGAGCCGCGCCACCATGCGTAACATCCGCCAGAATCTTTTCTTCGCCTTTGTCTATAACTCGCTCGGCGTGCCCGTGGCGGCGGGTGTGCTTTATCCTGTTTTTGGATTGCTTCTCAGCCCCATCATCGCCAGCGCCGCCATGACCTTCAGTTCTGTTTCCGTCATCAGCAACGCGCTGCGCTTGCGGAGAATAGTCCTTTAGTCTTTCAGCAAGGCTAAAACAGGTGTGTTACCATTTCTTCATGACACGAAGACCCTCCTGAGCAGTGAAGAGCTCTGGAAGATAGTAGCTGATGGCAGCCGGTGAAAAGTCGGGAAGTCAGGAGTCAGCATAACAAGAATCTTTGGGAGGTTGAGATGACTCTACTCGATGAGCTCTGCCAACTGGCTGACCGGCGCGAGGGAGCTTCCGAACAAGAACGCCTTATCCTGAAAATGGCTATTTGCTTGCTCGAC